>JANNQR010000019.1:0-57100 GCA_031400855.1 Chitinophagaceae bacterium
GACAGCGATGAAGTATTGTATTATGTGGAAGGTGAATTTATGAGCCGCAAAAATGTAACCAGGGGAATGATCACTTTGCATCCCGCTGGTATCCCACATGGGCCGCACCCTGGGGCCGTGGAAAAAAGTATTGGTGCCAAAGAAACAAAAGAGCTGGCTGTGATGGTAGATACTTTCCGTCCGTTAATGCTAACGAAACAGGCATTAGAAATAGAGAATGATGATTATGTAATGAGTTGGGCGGAGTGATGCCTTCGCTGAGCTTGACGAAGGGTGATGAGTTGGTCGGAATAATTTTAAAAAAAATGGAGGGTAGTGAAGTTTTATTATTCACTACTCTCCATTCAGTATTCACCTTTTTATTTTCCCTCTGAAGCCGCTTCACATTTTTCCGCTTCTTTTTCTACTTCTTTCATAAAAGCTTCGTCACCTTTATATTTGGCTTCCATTTCATTTTCCCATTTATCGATGGCAGCTTTTGCAGCAACTTTATCTGCTTCATTGGCAGCTTTAGCTACTTTGCCATTTAGTTCACACCATTTTTTTGCAACGGAGGCTGCAGATTCTTTACCACCGCCGCAGGCAGCAACAGCAAAACAAAGAACAAGTACTAATTGTGTTAACAGATTTTTTTTCATGATTGGTTGATTTTTGGTTTACAAATTTTTGACAAATTTATAGCTGTATGTTTTTTGAGTAGGCTTTACATAAATACTAAATGTGCTGTCATTTATCTTTGTAAGCGGCCAGGTGGCACCAAAGTTTTCAAATTCACCATTTTTAAAAGTCCAGTGATGTTGTTTTCCCGTCGCATAACTACAGGAATCGGCAGAAAAAACTTTTAAAATGGAAAATGGAGCCGCATCATTTTCTGCCTTCCATTCTTTTCCAATCAGCCATTTTTTTATTGCTATGTCATCATCGTTTGAAATTTCAGAAGACGGCTTGGGAGCATTAGTTTCCTCTTTGACTGTTGATTCTTCTTTATCTTTTGCTTTGTTGCCAGCACATGAGTATAAGAATACCATGCATACGAAGGGGAGTAGTGCTTTTTTCAAAATTTTGGGGTTTAATAGTTTTTAATTGTTGAATTTACAACTCCCGGTGGAGTATTTACAAAAAAATTTTTTTATTTCAAAACTCATTTCGCTGTAGTACATTTTTTTTTTATATTCGGTTATTAAAACTACTTGCCATGCTTAAAATCGGACATCTTAAGTCAGGAGATATTATTTCAGTAAATGATGAAGGAATTATCAGAGAGGGAACTGTTGTCAGGACAAGCCATGAAGAAAACCAGGCCCTTGTAAACAATGGTGTACAGGAATTCTGGTATACCCCGGAAGATATGGAGGCAATTCCGTTGGGTGAGGACCATTTACTAAAGCTTGGTTTTACCCGGGAAGAAACCGATGGCTCGGTAAAATATAAAAAAGACTCCTTCCGGCTGGTGACCCCTCAAAAAGATAATTTTTCCAATCTGGAGATGTGGTGGCGGGAAGATAGGCGGCATTTTAGCTTTCCTTTAGGGGTGCATGAGCTCCAAAACCTCTATCTGGACATGACTAAAGCCCACTTAGACAAGCATTAAGGCAAATTTTAGGTCCTTTTTCCACATAACCCCAAAAATAATCGGGGTTATTTCTTTTTTAGGCCTGATACTCCTACCTTTGCGTTCCGAAAAAATTATGTCGAAACAACCCCTTATTAAACAAGATGGTACAATTCTAGAAGCTTTATCCAATGCTATGTTCAGAGTAAAACTCGAAAACGGGCATGAAATTCTAGCTACTATCTCAGGGAAAATGAGAATGCACTATATCCGCATTCTGCCGGGTGATAAAGTTGGAGTGGAGTTGTCGCCTTATGATTTGACAAGAGGAAGAATAAATTTTAGGTATAAGTAAAAGCTGTTAGCTATTAGCCTTTAGCTATTAGCAGATAGAAGAAAAAAATTAAATAGTAGAAACTGCTAACAGCTAACAGCTGAAAGCTAAAAGCTAAGAACCATGAAAGTAAGAGCATCCATTAAAAAGCGCAGCGTTGATTGCAAGATCGTTCGTCGCAAAGGCATTCTTTATGTAATTAACAAAAAGAATCCCCGCTTTAAGCAGAGACAAGGCTAAGAGAGTCGGGAGTCTGTAGTCATGAGTCAGGAGAATGACCATTACCACAGAAACCAACTACAAACTTTAAACTACAAACAATAAACTGATATTATGGCTCGTATTGCCGGTGTTGACTTACCAAAAAATAAAAGAGGCGAAATTGGACTTACCTATATATATGGTATTGGCCCCTCGACCGCTAAGTACATTCTTGACAAGCATACTATTGACAGAAACAAGAAAGTACATGAGTGGAATGATGATGAACTGACTGCAATCCGTAATACGATTACAGAAGAACTTAAAGTAGAAGGTCAGTTGCGTTCTGAAGTACAAACCAGTATTAAGCGTTTGCTTGATATCGCCTGCTACCGTGGACTTCGTCACCGTAAGGGATTACCAGTTCGTGGCCAGCGTACAAAAACAAACAGCCGTACAAGAAAAGGTAAGAGAAAGACTGTTGCTGGTAAAAAGAAAGCAGCTAAGAAGTAAGTTATGAGTCTGGAGTGGTGAGTCATGAGTCAACAGCCTCGTAACTCTTACAACAGATTCTCACTATATGCACTAGAAATTAACTGAGCTAATTACGGATACCCGGTGCAGGAGGAGGGTTAGTTCAGGTTTCGCCCCTGGCGAAATAAAATTTTAAAATTAAAAGATTACCTCGGTACAAAAATTATGGCAAAAGCACAAGCACAGCAGGCAGTCAGCGCAAAAGCAGCTGCAAAGAAAAGAGTGGTAAAAGTGGATGCATACGGTGATGCACACATATCTGCTACATTCAACAACATTATTATCAGCCTTACCAACAAAAGCGGCCAGGTAGTATCCTGGAGCAGTGCCGGTAAAATGGGTTTTAAAGGTTCTAAGAAGAATACCCCTTATGCTGCACAGATGGCTGCTGCAGATGCTGCAAAAACAGCCTTTGATGCGGGTTTGAAAAGAGTTGATGTGTATGTAAAAGGCCCTGGTGCCGGTCGTGAAAGTTCAATCCGTTCTTTATCACAATCCGGAATTGAAGTAGTAATGATTAAAGATGTGACGCCTATGCCACACAATGGCTGCCGTCCGCCTAAGAAAAGAAGAGTTTAAGAAAAGTCAGCAAGTCGGAAAGTCAGCAAGTCCGGAAGAATACTCAAATCATTTTGAATGTCTTTAGGTCTTTTCAGACTTCCGGTCTTTCGGACTACGATTATATAGTTATAATTGCTTTGAAAGGATCAGAGCAGTTCATTTTAAAAAGGGTGCCCGATTTATTTTTTACGATTTTTTACCGATCGTAGCACCGTTACAAAAAAAATCGAAATGAATAAAAACTATGGCAAGGTACACTGGTCCAAAGACCAAGATTTCCCGTCGTTTCGGTGAGCCTATCTTAGGTAACGGAAAATGGCTGGACAAAAACAGCAACCCCCCGGGGATGCATGGAGATAAGAAAAAGCGTAAAGCATTAGGTGAATACGCTTTGCAGCTTCGTGAAAAACAAAAAGCGAAGTACACTTATGGTATTTTAGAAAAACAATTCCGCAAAACTTTTGAAGAAGCATCCCGTCGTGGGGGTGTAACTGGTGAAAACCTGATCAAACTTTGTGAAGCTCGTCTGGATAATACAATTTACCGGATGGGAATAGCACCAAGCCGTCCTGCTGCCCGCCAGTTGGTAAGTCACAAGCATATTGAAGTAAATGGAGATGTCTTGAACATTCCATCCTATCAAATGAAAGCAGGTGATGTAATCACAATCAAGGAAAGTAGTAAAGCAAGAACTTCCATTACAAGTGTAATTGGTGCTAAAAATCCAAAATTCAGCTGGTTGGATTGGAATGAAAAAGAACTGAAAGGTACTTTTATCACTTATCCGGAAAGGGAAAGTGTTCCTGAAAATATCAAGGAACAACTGATTGTGGAATTGTACTCTAAGTAAGAAAAGTTACGAGCCATCAGTTACGAGTTGCGAGATAATGTCTCGAAACTCATAGCTCAAAACTCGCAGCTTTATTTAACAGAAATATTCAAACATTAAAATCTAAATATGGCAATATTAAATTTCCAGAAGCCCGATAAAATCATTTTACAAAAAGCAAGTGATTTTGAAGCTCAGTTTGAGTTTCGTCCGTTGGAACCCGGTTATGGTGTAACTATTGGTAATGCACTTCGCCGTGTATTGCTGAATTCCCTGGAAGGGTATGCTATCATCGGTGTGAAGATTGAAGGTGTGGAGCATGAGTTTGCAACGATGAAAGGAATCAGCGAAGATGTGGTGGAGATTTTCCTGAATTTGAAACAAGTACGTTTCAAAAAAGCAGTTGATCATGATGTGACAAATGAGAAAATCATTCTGTCTATAAAGAACAGGACTGAGTTTACTGCCGGCATGATCGGAGAAGGCACTCATTCTTTTCAGATCATGAATCCTGATTTGCTGATATGCACGTTGGATTCTTCTGCAAGAATGGATGTAGAACTGACTATTGGTAAAGGCCGTGGTTATGTGCCTGCCGAGGACAACAAACCAAAAGATGCAATATTGGGTTACATTCCGATTGATGCCATCTTCACACCAATTAAAAATGTGAAGTACACGATTGAGAATACCCGTGTAGAACAGAGGACTGACTTTGAAAAACTGATCATGGAAGTTTCTACTGATGGCACTATCCATCCGGAAGAAGCCGTGAAACAGGCTTCAAGAATCCTGATTCAGCATCTGATGATCATTACAGACGAAAATATCACTTTTGATAATAAAGAAGAGAAGAAAGAAGACATGGTTGATGAACAAACTTTACAATTACGTAAAGTATTGAAAACTCCATTAGAAGATCTGGATCTCTCTGTTCGGGCATTCAATTGTTTGAAAGCAGCGAAAATTAATTCATTAAGTGAACTGGTACAATACGAACAGGAAGATTTGATGAAATTCCGCAATTTCGGTCAGAAATCATTGGCTGAAATTGAACAGGTGCTGACTGAAAGAGGTCTGCATTTTGGAATGGATCTGATTAAGTTAGGTATTGATCCAAGCGAATTCTAAAATGTGTCAGGAGTACAGAGTCGGGAGTCAGGAGTCCTGACTAATGACTAATGACTCACGACTATTCTATAACAGTAGGTTGTAATTCCTGACACGGTACAACTGAATAAAACAAAACGTCATGCGTCACGGAGACAAAGTAAAAAATTTAGGAAGGAAAAAGGCACACAGAGATGCGTTGCTCAGTAATCTGGCCTGCCAGCTGATCCAGCACAAAAGAATAGTTACTACGACAGCTAAAGCAAAAGCTTTAAGAATATACGTAGAGCCATTGATCACTAAGGGAAAAGAGAATACAACACATCAGCGTCGTGTGGTTTTCAGTTACCTGCAGGATAAGGAAGCAATCAAAGAATTATTTGGTGCTGTAGCGGAAAAAGTAGCTGGCCGTCCCGGAGGATATACCAGGGTTATCAAATTAGGAGCAAGGGTTGGTGACAATGCTGAAACAGCAATGATCGAACTGGTTGACTTTAATGAAATTTATGGTAAGGGTAAAGGTGAAGCGAAAGCGGCTACTAAGAAAACCCGTCGTGCCGGTAGTACAAAGAAAAAAGCAGAAGCAACCGATAAAACGGAAGAAGCAACTGCAACAGAAGAAAAAGCTGCTGAATAAAATCAACACTATCTGTTTAATACAAGCCCCGACCGAAACGTTGGGGCTTTTTTTATGCTGGCAGCTACTGGTTATTTCTTCTGAAAATGAAGTATTTTCACCAAGCTGCTTGTTATATCATTTTTAATTGTATATAAACTACCAAAATGGATCATTCATCCAACAGGGCTTTGCAGCAATTCAGGAATGAAGTGGGAATAAAATTCAAGCTTTATAACAGTCTTTTTACTTCACTCCCATTTCATCGCATCGAGAAGACGGGAATACTTTTATCATTACTTTCTAATAATTGTGAGGAAGGGTATAAGAAGAAATTAAGCCCGGTTGATATAATTGAGGATTTTTTCAACAAGCATACTACGTATACAAAAGAAAATGAACGAAATGATTTATTGTTTCGTTTTGTTCAATATATAGAAAGGCAGGTTGTTCTGTTCGATGCTTTGGAAGATGCTGCTTTCCGGGATGTAAATGACCTGAATGGTATCGGAACGCTTAAACACCTTGAATCTGAAATAATACAGGGAAATAAGCAAGAAGCATTAACAGAAAAATTAAAAGATTTTGGAATACGACTGGTACTTACAGCACATCCTACACAGTTTTATCCCGGTTCAGTGTTGGGTATTATTAATGATTTGTCAAGAGCATTAGCTGATAATAATGCCAGTTTGATCAATACCTACCTGCAGCAGCTGGGCAAAACACCTTTCTTTAAAAAGAAAAAACCTACACCTTTTGATGAAGCGGTAAGCCTTATCTGGTACTTGGAGAACGTTTTCTATCCTGCAGCCGGAAGAATTATTTCAACTTTAAAGAGCCAGTTTCCTGATGCAGTTGATAAAAATAATCCGGTAATCAGTATGGGTTTCTGGCCGGGTGGCGACAGGGATGGCAATCCTTTTGTAACAAGTGAGATTACCCTGCAGGTAGCCAATGCATTACGGGGGGGTATCATTAAATGTTATTACCTGGATGTAAGAAGACTTCGGAGAAGGTTAACTTTTGAAGGGGTAGATGTTTTGTTACAGGAATTAGAAACCAAACTTTATAGTAACCTTTTTATACCGGGTTATAAGACTGATTTAGTTAAAGATGATATTTTAAAACCTTTATTGGAAATTAAAAATATGATCATTCACCAGCACAATGGCTTATTCCTGCACATGGTGAACAACTTGATCAATAAGGTTGAAATTTTTGGTTTACATTTTACAACATTGGATATACGCCAGGAAAGTATAGTACATGCAAAAGTGCTTGAGGCTATTGCTAATAAAAACATTGCTCTACCCGGCAACTATGCCAACCTTTCTGATGATGAAAAAATAAATATCCTTTCGTCCATTACTGAAGAGGTTGATGTTGAATTGATGGATGAACCTGTTTATAAGGATACATTGAAATCTATTGCTGCTATTAAAACTATACAGCAATACAACGGTTCTGAAGGTTGCAACCGCTACATCATCAGTCAGTGCAATAGTGCCCTGAATGCGATGGAAGTGTATGGTCTTTTTTTATTACGGGGTTGGAAGAAAGAAGAATTGAATATTGATATTGTCCCCTTGTTTGAAACAGTAACTGATTTGCAACAAGCAGCAGGGGTAATGAAAACATTATATACCAACTCAACTTATAAAGCTCACCTGAAACGAAGAAAAAACCGGCAAACTATTATGCTTGGTTTTTCAGACGGCACAAAGGATGGTGGCTATCTGATGGCCAACTGGAGTATTTATAAAGCAAAAGAAGAACTGACGGCTATTTCCAGAGAATATGATATGGATGTAATTTTTTTTGATGGTCGTGGAGGTCCTCCCTCAAGAGGTGGTGGAAAGACCCATAAGTTTTATGCTTCCATGGGTCATAATATTTCGAATAAAGAAATACAACTAACCATACAGGGACAAACTGTTAGTTCTAATTTTGGAACGATAGATGCGGCGCAGTTTAACATTGAGCAGCTATTAAATGCAGGTATCGCCAATGATTTATTTTCCAATAAGGATATTACACTCAGTCAAAAAGAAGAGACATTATTGCAGGAGTTATCCGGGGCAAGTTATAATTCTTACAAATCATTAAAAGACCACCCTTACCTCGCCGATTATTTATTGCAGATAAGTCCGTTAAGGTTTTATAGCGAAACAAATATTGGCAGCCGGCCTGCCAAGAGAGGCACATCATCAGGGTTATCACTAAAAGATTTAAGGGCTATTCCATTTGCTGGCTCCTGGAGCCAGTTAAAGCAGAATGTAACAGGTTTTTACGGTGTTGGTTCTGCTTTAAAGGAAATGGAGAAAAAAGGAAAGCTGTTGGAGTTGCAAAAACTATATCATCAATCATTATTCTTTAAAACTTTGCTGGATAATTGTGAAATGGCAATGATGAAATCTTTTTTTCCATTGACTGCTTTTTTAGCTAAGCATAAGCAGTTTGGGGAGATATGGCAGATGATACAGGAAGAATATGAATTAACGAGAGAGTATTTACGAAAAATATCTGGCCATCAGGAATTAATGGCAGACTACCCGGTGGAGCAATTGTCTATCGGCATGAGAGAGAGAATTGTATTGCCTCTCTTGACCATTCAGCAATATGCGTTGACTAAAATACGAGAACTCGATGATCAATTGGTACAGGCACCGATTAAAGAAACTTATGAGAAGTTAGTGATGCGTTGTTCGTTTGGTATTATTAATGCAGGGCGAAATTCAGCGTAAAAATTATTTGTTATGCGCAAATTCATTTATGTATCATTTATCCTCTTGTACGCCGTAACAGGTATTATTGGAATGATAGGGGGACAGTATGTGGAACTTGGAGCGAACAATAAACTGATTCGTAATCAATGGCTCCTTATGTTACTCATTACATTGGTCGTTAGCACGGCCATATCTTATTATTTTACCAGAGTTTTTCCAAAAGGTTACAGCGTTCAAAAGAAAGGAGGTAAAATAACAATACCCGTTATTTTCTTTATTTTATCCTTCATAATGACCATCGGAGTTTTAAGGGTGATCAATACGAGTTTTCCCAGCCAAAAGCGTATAAGTATTGAAGGGTTTATTGTCCGTAAATGGACGAATAAGGCAAAGAAATCTAGCGAATATTTTTTAGCCGTTCGGGATCGTCTTTTGGATACTACCTACGAGTTCCGAATAAAAAGAAAAACATATGAAAGGATTAGCTTTGGCGGCAGTAGTTTTAGTAAAGAATTTTATAAAGGGCCATTAGGTATCATTTACAGAAACCAGTATTAAATGATTGACTGATGTCCATTGGATTCGTCCACCAAAATTGGCTAATTTTGTTCTCTAATTTGAAAAAGGATGAGTAAAGTAAAAGTTGGCTTAGTGCAGATGACTTGCACCAATAAAAAAGAAGAGAACCTCGCCAAGGCGATAGAAGGTGTAAGGAAAGCAGCAGCCAGTGGAGCACAGATTGTTTGCCTACAGGAATTATTTACTTCTTTGTATTTCTGCGACGTAGAAGACTATGAAAACTTCAAACTGGCAGAGCCTATACCTGGCCCATCTTCTGAAGCATTGCAAAAAGTAGCTGGTGAGTTAGGCGTTGTTATCATCGCTTCCTTATTTGAAAAAAGGGCACAGGGACTTTATCATAATACAACGGCTGTTATTGATGCAGACGGAAGTTATTTGGGTATGTATCGAAAAATGCATATACCCGACGATCCGGCTTATTATGAAAAATTCTATTTTACTCCTGGTGATTTAGGTTATAAAGTTTTCAAAACAAAATTTGCTACTATTGGTGTATTGATTTGCTGGGATCAATGGTATCCTGAAGCATCAAGGATAACAGCATTGATGGGTGCGGAGATATTATTTTATCCAACAGCTATTGGTTGGGCGACCGCACAGGATGAAGCAACAAATACAGAGCAATACAATGCATGGCAAACAATTCAGCGGAGCCACTCGGTAGCTAATGGTGTGCATGTGGTAAGTGTAAACAGGGTAGGATTGGAGCAAAACGGTGCGATGAAATTCTGGGGTGGATCGTTTGTATCTAATCCGTTTGGAACAGTTATGTATAGTGCTTCACATGATAGCGAAGAGGTGAAAGTATTGGAAATAGATTTGGCCAAAACTGATCAATACCGAACACACTGGCCTTTTATGCGGGATAGAAGAATTGATTCGTACCAACCTATTACCAAACGATTTATTGACGAAGACTAAAAGCCCCTATCCCCTAAAAGGGAATTTGAATCTCTAAATAAAATAGTCGCTTACATCATTTAATTTTCTCTAATGAGTATTCTTGAAAAATCGGAGTCGTTGAATAACTCCCCTTTAGAGGATGGGGGCAGCACTCCCAAACAACTCGGTTATTATTTTCCCGCCGAATTTGCACCACATGTTGCTACCTGGCTCAGTTGGCCGCATAAGGAAGCATCATGGCCGGGAAAGATCGATACTATTTATCCTTCTTATACTAAGTTCATTCAAGAACTAACAAAAGGAGAGTTGGTCCGTATCAATGTGACTGATGAAACGATGAAAACATTTGCTCTTGGCCATTTAGAAAGAGAAGGTGTTGATTTGACGAAAGTTGAATTTTTCTTTCACCCTACGAATGATGCATGGTGCCGTGACCATGGCCCGGCCTTTTTAATAAATCCAGCTGCGGGAAAAAAGAAAGTAATCGTTGACTGGAACTATAATGCCTGGGGAAATAAATATCCGCCGTATGATTTGGATGACGTAATTCCGACATTGATCGGAAAGCACTTTAATATTCCTGTTTTTAATCCGGGTATTGTAATGGAAGGTGGCTCTGTGGAGTTCAATGGAAAAGGAACTTTGATGACATCAACTGCCTGCTTATTAAATCCTAACCGTAATCCTCATCTCAACCAAGAGAAAATAGAAGAGTATTTATGTAATTACTACGGTATGGAACAAATACTTTGGGTGGATGAGGGGATTATTGGTGATGATACTGATGGACATATAGACGATACAGTACGGTTTGTGAATGAGGACACAGTTATTACTGTTATTGAAGAGAATAAGAAGGATGATAACTATGAATTGCTACTGCACAATCTGAAGCAACTAAAAAAAATGCGTTTGCTCAATGGTAAACAGTTAAATATTGTAGAACTGCCAATGCCAGAAGAACTGATTTACGAAGATCAGCGACTTCCCTGTTCGTATGCTAATTTTTACATAGCTAATAAATCAGTTATCGTTCCTACTTTTCGTTCGGCTAAAGACGATAAAGCGTTACAAATTATCCAGCAATGTTTTCCTGACAGAGAAGTTGTTGATATTGATTCCACAGATCTTATATGGGGATTGGGCAGCTTCCATTGCCTGAGTCAACAAGAGCCGTTAGTATAATACAAATACATTTCTTGCAAAGAACGCAAAGAAGCAAGGCGCAAAGAATACATTCTACTATTATTCGTACTAAAAAAGGGCCCTTCCGTAGAAACGGAAAGGCCTCTAACGATTGCTTGCCATATGAAAATCTTACTTAACCATATTTTTTATCAGAATGAATAGATGGCAGCAAACAGGAAATTGGCTGCTGTCTTATTAGGTGCGCCTCCATTATCAATAAATGTTTCTTTATTTGAATTATCCAAACGGAATTCAGGAATAAAAGTAAAACCACCTGTTTTGAAATTAGCTGATAAAGTGGTGGCAAAAATATTACAGCCATCAGGGTTTACAGTTATTTTCAAATTATTTTTATCACTGAAATACTCACTCCGCAGTGTAAGACCGAACCAGGGTTTTGGATCGAAATTCAGGTATAATGCTGAACCCCACCAAGCTTGGCTCTCAATGTTTTTACTTCCATCCCAAAACCTTGAGGAATTAATTGTACCATTATAACCGATATTGAACTTATCACTTATTTTGGCGGTTATAACGGCATCAAACTGGTTTACTATTGATGTATCCGGATTTTTACCCCCTACGTAATTCAGATAGAATTTCAATTTGTCAGTCGGAGTAAATGTATACTGTGCTATGAGAAAATTTTTATTGATAAAACCATCTGGTGGTATTCTATAATCTGTAGCATTGGATAAACCTATCATAACCCCATGTTTTCCTTTGCTGATCTCTGCTTTTAAACCCGTGTGAGAGAAAGGCCCGTTAGTAAACATATAACTCATACTATAGTTTCGGTTCAGTTGGGGATCTAATAATTCATAGCCTACATGTGTACCCCATGTTCCCATCGTAAATTTTATCCAGTCAGCAGGTGAGTAGCTTACATAAAGTTGTTTGATGGCCTGAGTAATTCCATTATCATTATAGGAAAAATCTTTAGCCCTTGGACCAAATCCCAAGTCAGCCACAGCACCTACTTTACCACCTTTGTGCTCCAATTTTACACTGGCCATACCAAGTGAAAATGAATTATGGGTTTGGGTAAAACTAGAAAAGGTGTTAGCTTTTGTACCTGCAAAATCAACCTTATAATATGCATCCATGGAGCCACTAATTGTAAGGGTAGGCTCTTTTTTCCCCTCTTCCGGGGCTATAGCTGCGGAATCTGGCGTATTAACGACTGATGCGGTTTGGGCATTTGCAAAATTTAACGACAGCATGCCTATGGCTGCCACAAATAATTTGTGTAACATTGTATTGCATTTTTAATGTGAAGAAAAGGGCACCGCAGGTATAAACTTTTGCGAGAAGGTTATACCATTTGCGCAGTGCCTTTTTCGATTTTGTTTACTTTATGATCTTAAGCCGGGGGTTTTAATTAAAATTTAACTTCTTTTTCATGAACAGTTCCATTGCTGTGAACTAACAATGTTCCTTGGAGATATTTTTCATCATGCTGAGATGCATCTAATCCTTCCTCTTCATCTTTTTCACTTACTCTGATGGGCTGTAAGTAATTGATGAATTTGAAAATTCCATAAGAGACACCGAAACTATACGCTGAAACAATAGCCATTGCTTTTAGCTGTATGAAAAAGAATTCTGGATTGCCATAAAATAATCCGTTCGGGCCACCAGGAATTCCATGAACAGCAGTATTGGCGAACATACCGGTCAATAACATTCCTGCCATTCCTCCTATACCATGACAAGGGAAAACATCCAGCATATCATCTACTTTGGAACGCTGTTTTATGCTTACAGCTATATTAGATATAATTGCAGCTACTAATCCAATGACGATACTTTGTGGAATTCCAACAAAACCTGCTCCGGGTGTTATGGCAACTAAACCTACAACGGCACCAATGCAAAAACCAAGTACTGAAGGTTTTTTCCCTTTGATGACATCAAAGAACATCCAGGCCAGGCCTGCTGCTGATGCGGCAGTAGTAGTAGTGCCAAATGCATTTACTGCCAACGGAGTTGCACCAACAGCTGAGCCAGCATTAAATCCAAACCATCCGAACCAAAGTAGTCCTGTTCCAATTAATACATAAGGAACATTGGCTGGTGGAATCTCTTTTCTTTCTAAATGTGATTTTCGTCGTTTCAACACCATAGCTCCGGCTAATGCAGCACAACCTGCGGTGATATGTACGACTGTACCACCGGCAAAATCCCAAACTCCCATTTTGGCAAGAAATCCTTCCGGATGCCAGCTCCAATGAGCGACAGGACAATAAACTAATAATGCAAAAAGTACGATGAACAGAACGTAAGAAGTAAAACGGATACGTTCTGCTACTGCACCAACCACTAATCCGGGAGTGATGATAGCAAACATCAATTGAAAAAGTGAAAACAATGATAGTGGGATAGTGTTTGCAGCTGGCCAGGGTGCACCAGACTTTACACCATCATAGAAAGCATAAGTGGTTGGGTTTCCTATAATGCCGTTTACTGATTCGCCAAAAGCAAGGCTGAATCCGCAAACCACCCAAAGAACACCAACGATCCCAGCTGCAACAACACTTTTGATCATTGTAGAAATAACATTCTTTCTATTCACCATACCTCCATAAAAGAAGGCCAGACCCGGTGTCATTAAAAACACCAATGCAGTTGACACTAATACCCAGGCTATATCCGATGAGTTGTACTGCGGATCATTTGCTCCCGGTATAAAGTCTGCCGTAGGCTTTACAAACATGGCAAGAATAGCAATCGCAACCAGGATGACGAATGGCAGAATCTGTTTTGCTCTTACTGTACTCATAAACTGTGATTTTAGTTAAAACATTAAATAAATATATAATATAAATTAATTCAATCAAATATATAGATAAATTGAAATAACAGTTGTTAGTTTATAATAAAATGTCAATAAATTGATTAAATAGTTAGTAAATATCAACTATAATCGCAAAATAATAATATTATAAAATATTATAATGTAATAAAAAAGGAAAATTCAAGTACCATCTTAATTAAAAATGAAGAGAATTGTCTTTTGATTCCAGGGTACTAAAACGGTTATTTAGGAACATATCTACATTTCGGGCACATTCACGACCCTCACTGATGGCCCAGACTACCAGGCTCTGCCCACGGCGCATATCACCTGCGGCAAATATCTTAGCGATATTTGTAGTGTAATTTTTTTCAGATGCTTTTACATTTCCCCGTTCATCGAGGCCGATGCCGAGGTCGTTGATAAAGCCTACCTGTTGTGGATGCACAAAACCCATGGCGAGTAATGCCAGTTCGCAAGAAATTTCCCTTTCACTTCCGGCCACTTCAATAAACTGTGCAGGGCGGCCATCAACAATTTTCCATTCGAGGTCAACAATTTTCAGAGCTTTTAAATCACCATTCTCATCACCGATAAATTCTTTGGTAGCAACAGCCCAATGGCGGTTAGTTCCTTCTTCATGTGATGAAGTTGTTTTAAGTAACATTGGAAAACCTGGCCATGGCATATAAACATTTCTTTCATCCGGAGGCTTAGGCAGTAATTCAAATTGTGTTACAGATGCAGCACCATGACGGTTAGAAGTTCCTACACAATCACTTCCCGTATCTCCACCACCAATCACTACAACATTTTTTTCAGTGGCTGTTACTTCTTTATACAACATATTACTTTCAACTATGTTATATATGTCTACCTCTCCACTTGCGGAGAGTGTAGGGGTGAGGCCGGCTACTCTTTTATTATTCTGTTTTAAAAAGTCCATAGCGAAATGAACTCCATTCAATTCTCTTCCGGGAATAAATAAATTTCTTGGTACAGTGCTACCGCCTGCTATTACAATTGCATTAAACTCACGAAGCAAATCATTGATGCTGATATTAACACCCACATTGGCATGGCATCTAAAAACAATACCTTCTTCTTCCATCAGTTTTATTCTTCTGTCCACCACCCATTTTTCTAATTTAAAATCCGGGATGCCATAGCGAAGTAATCCACCGGGTGCATCATCTCTTTCAAAAACGGTGACTGCATGACCTGCATAGTTTAATTGTGCTGCTGCTGCTAATCCTGCAGGGCCTGAGCCAATCACAGCTATTTTTTTTCCTGAACGAAGATTTGGTTTGCGGGGCTTTACAAATCCTTTGTCAAAAGCTATTTCAATAATATGTTTCTCTATTTCTTCAATAGCAATTGCAGGTTGATTGATACTTAACACACAAGCAGTTTCGCAAGGTGCAGGACAAATTCTCCCGGTGAATTCAGGAAAATTATTGGTAGAACTTAAAATATCATACGCTTCTTTCCAGTCTTGTTTGTAAACAGCATCATTAAATTCAGGTATAACGTTTCCCAATGGGCAACCATGATGGCAGAAAGGAACACCACAATCCATGCATCTTGCCGATTGCTGATTCAGTTTCTCATCAGTATAGCGTTGTACAAATTCTTTGTAGTGATGCAGTCGTTCCTGCACCGGTTCTTTGCCCGGAAGTTCTCTGGTGAATTCTTTAAAGCCTGTTGGTTTGCCCATACCCCTAGCCCCTTCCTTCGGTAAACTCTGGAGGGGAATTTTTTGTGCACTCAATTAATAAGTGCGGTGATTAAATTTTATTTTATCATAAGTATTACTAATATCATCATCACTTGCGAACTTGTTCTGTTATTCTTTTCTTTCATTGAAAGGAAAGAATAATCGCTATTCATCTTTCTATTCATTACTCAGCAACCCACCCCGGTGTCTCATAGTAATCTGTTTCCTCAATTCGCCCCTCCAAGGAGGGGAAGGTATCCGATTGGTTTAATTTCATACTATTTTAAAAAATAATTGAGTCGTCGAAAAGCAAGGGCTGTGAGTAGCATCCCATCTAGGGAGGGGCAGGGGTGGGTTTATTGCTCCACCCTTACCACTTCTTTATTCTTCAAAACTGCTTTCTTATAATCTTTCGGAAACACTTTTACAAAATTCTTCAACTGATTATCCAAATCTTCAAGTATAAATTTTGCAACAGTGCTACCAGTATATTCAAAATGTTTCTGTAACATAGTGAATAACTCATTCTTATCATTTACATCACATTCATCAAGGTCAATCATTTCAGGGTTACAGTTGCCGGCAAATTTTCCTTTTACATCATACACATAAGCAATACCGCCGCTCATACCTGCTGCAAAATTTCTTCCCGTATCACCCAATATCACTACTTGTCCGCCAGTCATGTATTCGCATCCATGGTCGCCGATAGATTCCACCACTACATTAGCACCAGAATTACGAACACCAAAACGTTCACCTGCTTTACCTCTTATATACGCTTCGCCACTGGTGGCACCATACAAGGCTACATTACCAATAATGCTGTTTTCCTCAGGAACATAAGTAGCAGCCTTCGGCGGATAAATGATAAGTCTTGCACCACTTAATCCTTTTCCGAAATAATCATTGGCATCTCCTTCCAGTTCCAGTGTAATGCCTTTTGTATTGAAAGCTCCAAAACTTTGTCCGGCGGTACCGGTAAAGTTGAAATGAAGAGTATCGTCAGGTAATCCTGCTGCTTTATATTTTTTAGTTATCTCATTAGAAAGTATGGTGCCTGCTGTACGATCGATATTCCGGATAGCAAAAGAAGCTTTTACTTTTTCTTTATTCAATATAGCAGGTTGAGCTGCTTCCAGTAATTTCCAATCAAGACTTTCAGCCAATCCATGATCCTGAACTTCGGTGCAGTATAAACTTATATATGGTGAACCTGGTTCTTTATAAAGAATCGCAGACAGGTCAAGATTTTTATATTTCCAGTGTTCAATACCTTCTCTCATTTCAAGGTTGTCAACCTGCCCGATCATTTCATTCACTGTTCTGAAACCAAGTTCAGCCATTATTTCTCTTAACTCCTGAGTAATCATTTTGAAAAAATTGACTACATGCTCAGGTTCGCCTTTAAATCTTTTTCTCAATTCGGGATCTTGCGTGGCCACACCTACAGGACAGGTATTCAAATGACACTTACGCATCATAATGCATCCTTCTACTATTAAAGCTGCAGTAGCTATACCCCATTCTTCTGCCCCAAGTAATGCTGCAACAGCAATATCCCGGCCGGTTTTCATTTGTCCATCAGCCTGCACTATTACACGGCTTCTTAATTTATTTTTTACCAATGTCTGCTGTGTTTCAGCCAAACCTAATTCCCAAGGTAATCCTGCATGGCGTATCGAACTCACCGGTGATGCACCAGTACCACCATCATGTCCTGCTATTAATACAACATCTGCTTTTGCTTTAGTAACGCCTGCGGCAATAGTTCCTACACCGGCTTTACTAACCAATTTTACACTTATCCTTGCAGCACGGTTAGCATTTTTCAAATCATAAATTAACTGTGCTAAATCTTCAATGGAATAAATGTCATGATGGGGTGGGGGAGAAATTAATCCAACACCGGGAGTAGAGTGACGAACTTTTCCAATCCATTCGTCTACTTTATGTCCGGGTAACTGACCACCTTCACCGGGCTTGGCACCCTGTGCCATTTTAATTTGCAGTTCATCTGCTTCGGTCAGATACAAACTGGTAACACCAAATCTTGCAGAAGCTACCTGTTTGATAGCACTTCTCATATTATCGCCATTTGGTAAAAGTTCATATCTTTTTTCATCTTCACCACCTTCACCAGTATTACTTTTTCCACCCAAACGGTTCATAGCAATAGCCAATGTAGTATGCGCTTCCCAGGAGATAGAGCCAAAACTCATTGCACCAGTGGCAAAACGCTTATAAATATTCCCGGCAGGTTCTACTTCATCAACGGAAATACTATCTCTTGTTTTCTTGAATTGAAACAAACCCCTGATCGTTGCAGCCTTTTCTGTTTGATCATTTACAATTTTCGAATACTTCTTAAAAGCATTCATGTCATTCATTTTAGTTGCATGTTGCAACAGGTGTATCGTTTGAGGATTAAATAAATGGAATTCTCCTTTTCTTTTCCATTGATAAATGCCACCAATCGGCAGACGATCAACCGGAATATCTTTTTTGTTGAAAGAAAAATTATGTTTGGCTAATACTTCCTTTGCAATTTCATCTACACCCATTCCTTCTATTCTTGAAGTGGCGCCGGTGAAATATTTATTAACTACCTCTTTATTCAATCCAAGTATTTCAAAAATCTGTGCACCCTGGTAGGACTGCAACGTAGAGATACCCATTTTGGAAAACACTTTCAGTAAACCATCATTCACTGCTTTTACATAATTTTTCTTCAATTCATCTTCTGACAAAGCAGTTTGTAACTTACCCGTTTCCTGCATATCTCTTATGGAAGAAAGTACCAGGTAGGGATTGATAGCAGTGGCACCAAAACCTATAAGACATGCAAAGTGATGAACTTCCCATACATCTCCGGCTTCTACAATAATTCCTACTTGCCCTCTCATTCCTTTACGGATAAGATGGTGATGAATGGCCGCTGTTGCAAGTAAGGAGGGTATTGGGGCATGATTAGAATCAATTGCTCTATCTTGAAGTATCAATACTTTAAAGCCATCTTCCACGGCATGTACTGCATAGTCACAAATTCTTTCTAAACCTTTTTGAAGGGAACCTGGCTTGCTATCTGCTCTGAAATAGCATTGAATCGTTTTTGATTGAAATAAGCCAGTATCAACACTCCTGATTTTTTCCAATTCAAAATTACTGAGAACGGGATGTTTCAATGCTATGCTATGACAGGTCAATGGGTCTTCCAATAAAAGGTTACCATTATTGCCGGCGAATGTTGCTAATGACATTACTAATCTCTCACGGATGGGGTCTATCGGTGGATTGGTAACTTGTGCAAATAATTGTTTGAAATAACTGCTGAGATGTTGTGGCTGGTCGCTCAACACTGCCAATGGAACATCGGTACCCATTGAACCTATCGGTTCTTTACCATCCAATGCCATCGGTGTAATAATGCTATCCAAATCTTCTGTTGAATAACCAAATGTTTTCTGGTATTTGAAAACCTGTTCATGTTCCAGGTGAGTAAACATTACTCTTGGTTCGGGTAACTCTTCCAACCGGATTTTATATTTATTCAACCATTCGCCATACGGCTTTTTCGAACAGATTTCATTTTTTAATTCAGTATCACTGATAATTTTTCCTTTCTCCATATCCACCACAAACATTTTTCCTGGTTGCAACCTTCCTTTTTCAATTATGCTGGCAGGATCAACAGGCAGCACACCTGCTTCTGATGCCATGATAACACGGTCATCGTTGGTAACACAATATCTTGAAGGACGAAGACCATTTCTATCTAATGTAGCACCAATGATTTTTCCATCGGTAAATGAAATAGAGGCGGGGCCATCCCAGGGTTCCATAAAGGACGAGTGAAATTCATAGAATGCCTTTTTCACCGGATCCATTTCTTCATGACCATCCCATGCTTCGGGTATCAGCATCATCATTACATGGGGTAATGAACGACCTGTTAGTGTCAGCAATTCAATTACATTATCCAAACAAGCTGAATCGCTTTGCCCTTCAGATATAATTGGAAGAAGCATTTCCATTTCTTCTTTGGAGAAGTATGGAGTAGTGAAACCTTTTTCACTTGTTTTCAGCCAGTTCAGATTTCCCTGCAGTGTATTGATTTCGCCATTGTGAGCTATATAACGAAATGGTTGTGCCAGTTTCCACGATGGAAAAGTATTGGTAGCAAATCTTGAATGGACCAAACCAAATGCACTCACCACTCTTTTATTACTGAGGTCAGGAAAATAATTCCGAACCTGCATACTGGTGAGTTGACCTTTGTAAACAATTGTTTTGTACGATAACGATGCTATATAAAAACCAATTTCATCTTTTTTTACTGTGCTGTTGATCAGATGAGAAGTGTAATTCCGGAGTATGAATAGTTTTCTTTCAAAATCGTCAGGATTGGAAATATGGTCGGGGCAGGCAACGAATACCTGTTCCATTTCCGGCTCCACACTTAATGCAGTCGGGCCGATGTCGTGGGTATTCACTGGGACTTTTCTGTAAGTTAAAATTTCTAACCCTAATTTTTCAGCAGTGCGGTTTAATAGGTCACGGCACTCTTCTCTCAATCTAATTTCTTTAGGAAAGAAAATTACACCCACACCATATTTACCAAAAGATGGAAGATGAACACCCAATTTTAGACATTCATCAAAGAAAAATTCATGTGGCATTTGAATCATGATACCGGCACCGTCACCTGTATTATTTTCACAACCACAGGCACCACGGTGCTCCATGTTTTCCAGAACTGTTAATGCATCGGAAATATGCTGATGAGATTTATGACCTTTGATATTGGCTACAAAACCAATACCACATGCATCATGTTCAAACGAAGGATCATATAAACCTGTACTACCTGCCATTTTGCAGCTATTATTTAAATGAATAAAATAAAGTTCTATGGTGCGAACAGAATTTCGTCATCCTGTCCATTTTAAGTAAAAAGCTTTGGCAAGCAATCTGTTTGAAAATACAAAAAATCTTTCTTTATGAGACTGGATTTAAGTCGTATTTATCCACAATTACAGTAGACTAATACACTTAAACTAAATAACCGAACAACTGATCGTTCTTATTTATTTCTGAAAAACCAATATGTGAATTTTTCATGTTTTTTAACAACAAATCATAATCAGAACGACTTTGCAATTCGACACCAACCAATGCCGGACCGTTTTCTTTATTGGTTTTCTGCATATATTCAAACCTTGTGATATCATCAGTTGGGCCTAGAACATTATTGACAAATTCTTTTAATGCCCCGGGACGCTGTGCAAAGCTGATCAGGAAATAATGTTTCAATCCTTCATATTGGAGGCTTCTTTCTTTTATCTCCTGCATTCGTTCAATGTCATTGTTGCTGCCACTTACAATGCACACCACATTTTTCCCTTTTATTTCTTTTGCAAAATCATCTAATGCAGCAATTGATAAAGCACCCGCCGGTTCCACTACTATTGCATCTTCATTATATAGTTTCAAAATCGTAGTGCACACTTTTCCCTCTGGCACCAAACGCATATCGTCCAATACATCTTTACAGATGGAGAATGTCAGTTCGCCAACTCTTTTTACAGCGGCACCATCCACAAACCGTTCGATAGTATCTAATGTAACAGGATGCCCGGCCTTCAATGCTTCGAACATGGCAGGAGCACCTTCGGGTTCTAGACCAATGATTTTTGTTTTTGGTGAATATGTTTTGAAATAAGAACCAACACCGGCACTTAATCCACCGCCACCAACTGGTACAAATAAATAATCAATATCGCTTTGGTCTTCGAGTATTTCAACGCCTACTGTTCCCTGGCCTTCAATAATTTTGTAATCATCGAAGGGTGGAATAAATGTCATTCCCTTTTCTTCAGTAAATTGCTTGGCAGCAACGGCACAATCATCAAACGTATCACCCACTAATTTTATCTCGATAAAATTTTCACCAAACATTTTCGTCTGGCTGATCTTTTGTTTGGGGGTGATGATGGGCATAAACACTACGCCTTTTGCATTTAGTTTTTTGCAACTGAATGCAAAACCTTGTGCATGGTTACCGGCACTGGCACAAACAACTCCTTTCTGCAACTGTTCAGCTGGCAAGGAACTCATCATATTGTAAGCTCCCCGCAATTTATAAGAACGAACCACCTGCAAATCTTCTCGTTTTAAAAAAATATTGCATTCATATTTTTTCGACAAGTTATGATTGAAAGTAAGGGGTGTTCTGTTCACCACTTTCTTCAATCGAAGATGTGCTGATGTAAAATCAAGCTGCACAGTATTACTTATAGTTGGCGTCATACTATATATTGTTTGTCTGCTGACTCAGGCTTTTGTACCAGTTTGCTGAATACTTGCTTGGTAGAAGGAACAGGAGACGGTGAAGCTTTAACCTCAGCTTTTGGTTGATTCTCCGGACGCAGGCTTCTTACTGTTTTGCCAGACTGCCAGAGTTCACTATCCCGAAGCTCTTTCAATTCTTCTTCTAATTTTTCCCTGTAATCAGCTTTGCTGTTACTATCAATAGAACGTTGTGATTCTTTACCATCAGCAACACTCTCATATAATTCTTTGAACACCGGTGCTGTTGCATCACGGAATTTTTTCCACCAATCCAATGCACCACGTTGTGCCGTGGTAGAACAATTGGCATACATCCAATCCATACCATTTTCTGCTACCAATGGCATCAGTGATTGTGTTAACTCCTCTACAGTTTCATTAAATGCTTCAGAAGGAGAGTGGCCTTTACTCCGCAATACATCATACTGTGCTGCAAAAATTCCCTGTATTGCACCCATCAATGTTCCTCTTTCACCGGTAAGGTCAGAGTACACTTCTTTTTTGAAATCAGTTTCGAATAAGTAACCACTACCAACTGCTATACCTAATGCCGCTACTCTTTCAAATGCGTTACCGGTTGCATCCTGGTAAATAGCATACGAACTATTTAATCCACGGCCTTGTAAAAACATTCTTCTTAATGAGGTGCCGCTGCCTTTTGGTGCTACTAAAAACACATCTACATCTTTCGGAGGAACAATGCCGGTTTGTTCATTGAACGTAATACCAAAGCCATGTGAAAAATATAATGCTTTACCCGGAGTTAAATATTTTTGTACCGTTGGCCACAGAGCAATTTGTGCTGCATCACTCAACAGGTAACAAATAATTGTCCCTCTTTCCAATGCTTCTTCAATTTCAAACAACGTTTCACCGGGTATAAAGCCATCACGGATAGCTTTATCCCATGTTTTAGAATCTTTACGTTGGCCAACGATTACATTGATGCCGTTATCTCTTTGGTTCAGTGCCTGGCCGGGGCCTTGAACACCGTAACCGATTACAGCTACAGTTTCATTTTTTAAAATTTCCTGAGCTTTACGCAGTGGAAATTCTTCTCTTGTTACTACGTTTTCTTCGGTGCCACCGAAATTTAGCTTTGCCATGTTTTTTTGGTTTTGCCCCCAACCCCTAAAGGGGAGTTAGAGATAGTTTACAATTATTGTTTTATTTTTTGTTACCAGCTTTTGCTCTCTGAGCATCGTCCCTTGCGAACTTGTTCTGTTATTCTTTTCTTTCTGTGAAAGAAAAGAATAATCGCTATTCATCGTTCTATTCGCTACTCTTCAACATTGAACCCCTTCGGGGTTCGAAACACATCTTCCTATTTTTCATCTCCGGGTTTCACCCGGAGCTACCAATATTTAACCCCTTCGGGGTTTTACATCGAAAACACTCCCTGATTCTGACTCAAAAATTCATTCTCAATAGCATCTTCACCGGGTTCTCTATATTCAAACTCTTTTAGCTTTTTATGAAAGCCATCACTTTTCTTAATAATGGCTACCCTTGCACTGCGTACAAATTCTATCAGGCCATATGGTTCCAGTACTTTTATTAAGCCATCTGTTTCTTCTCTTTGTCCTGCCACTTCAAACACAGTATAATCTTTACGGATAACAACTGCTTTTGCACCATGTTCTCTTAATAGCCTTTCTACTTTTACTTCTTCTGCTATGATGTCAGTGGGTACTTTATACAAAGCCAGTTCCTGCCAGATGATTTCTTCATTGGTATTGTAATAAGCTTTTAATACTTCCACCTGCTTTTCTATCTGGCGGCAAAGTTTACGTACCACATCTTCTGTTTCGTTTATCACGATCGTAAAGCGGTGTACACTGTCCACTTCACTTGGAGAAGTGTTCAGGCTTTCGATATTAATTTTTCTGCGGGAAAAAATAATAGCAATACGATTCAGCAAACCAATCTGGTTTTCTGTGTACACGGTAATAGTGTATTCTTGTTTACCCCCAACCCCTGCAAGGGAGTGTTTAAGAGTATTATTGTTTTCATTCATCTTCATGAGTTTTAAAGCCCTTTATTCTATAGAGAGTTATTTATTCAATAATGAATCTGCGACCTAAGTTCCCCTTTAGGGGATAGGGCTACACTTCATCTTTACTTAATACTACTTCAGACACACCTTTTCCCTGCGGCACCATCGGGAACACATTATTTTCTTTTCCTACCATTACTTCTAGTAAGTAAGCACCTTTATGGTTCAACATCGTTGTTAAAGCGTCTTTCAAATCTTTTCTCTCAATAACAGATTTTCCGTCGATGCGATAAGCTTTGGCAACCTGTACAAAATCAGGACTGGTTATATCAGTAAAAGAATATCTTCTTTCATGAAACAGTTCCTGCCATTGCCGCACCATTCCAAGGAATTGATTATTAAGGATTAAAATTTTTATATCAATATTGAATTGCATGATAGTTCCCAATTCCTGCAACGTCATTTGAAACCCACCATCACCAATCACCGCAACAACAGTACGATTCGGGTCGCCAAACTTTGCACCGATAGCAGCAGGTAATGCAAAGCCCATTGTTCCTAATCCCCCACTTGTAATATTGCTCTTCGAATGATTGTATTTTGCATAACGGCAGGCTACCATCTGGTGCTGACCAACATCGGTAACAATGATCGCTTCGCCATTCGTTAATTCATTTACCAGTTTTATTACTTCACCCATTGTTAATATATCAGTTGTTGGGTCAAGCTCCTCTTTAATTACTTTATCCTGCTCTTTTTTTGAACAATCAGCAAATTTTTGTAACCACTGCGGATACACTTTTTGTTCTACCAACGCAGTCAACATCGGTAATGTTTCTTTACAATCGCCCCAAACAGGCACCGTTGTTTTTACATTTTTATCAATTTCAGCAGGGTCAATATCAAGATGAATCACTTTTGCCTGTTTGGCATACTTATCTAAACGTCCGGTAACACGGTCATCGAAACGCATACCAACAGCTATCAATACATCGCATTCATTTGTCAATAAGTTAGGTCCGTAATTTCCATGCATACCGAGCATACCAACACCCAAAGGATGTTCAGTTGGTATGGCACTCATTCCCATGATGGTCCAGGCAGAAGGGATACCAGCTTTCTCGATAAAGGCTTTAAATTCTTTTTCTGCCTTACCTAATAAAACTCCTTGTCCAAAAATTACAAATGGTCTTTCTGCTTCATTGATCAGTTTTGCTGCTGCTTCCACATACTCCTTACGAACAATGGGAGAGGGGCGATAGCTTCTTATATGATTGCATTTGGTATAACCTTCGTAATCAAATTTCTGAAGCTGTGCATTTTTGGTGATATCAATTAACACCGGGCCGGGTCTTCCACTTTTTGCGATATAAAATGCTTTGGCTAACACAGCAGGAATTTCTGTTGCATCAGTAATCTGGTAATTCCATTTGGTAACAGGAGTAGTAATATTTATTACATCTGTTTCCTGGAAAGCATCTGTTCCTAATAAATGTGCAAACACCTGGCCTGTGATACAAACCAGGGGTGTAGAATCAATCATGGCATCTGCTAATCCTGTAACAAGATTAGTAGCACCGGGACCACTGGTAGCAAACACCACACCTACATCGCCACTTGTTCTTGCATAACCCTGACCTGCATGTATACCACCTTGTTCATGCCGAACCAAAATATGATTCAGCTTATCAGCATAATCATACAATGCATCATAGATAGGCATAATGGCACCACCAGGATAACCGAAAATGGTGGTTACATTTTCGACAATTAATGCTTCCAGCACTGCTACTGAACCGCTGATATATATGGCCCCCCCAACTCCCGCAAGGGGGGATTTTGGACTCTGCTCTTTTTTAATTTCCTTAATTTTTTCAGCTACTTGCATAATCTTTTTATTCAATAGTTAATTATAATCATTAAGACTCTAAAGCCCCTCCCTGGAGGGGTTTGGGGAGGCTACTCATCCGTTACACAACCTTCACTTGCATCCTTCACATATTGTGCATACTTAAATAAAATTCCTTTTGTGGCTTTTAGCTTTGGTTGTTTCCACTTGTTCTTTCTTTTCTCAATTTCTTTTTTGCTTATCTCCAGTGTGATCTTATTTTTCTTTACATCGATTTTTATCGGGTCATTATCTTTTACCAGTGCAATTAATCCACCATCAAAAGCTTCCGGTGTAATATGACCGACAACAAAGCCATGTGTGCCGCCGCTAAATCTTCCATCAGTGATCAACGCAACTGATTTTCCCAAACCAGCACCGATGATGGCAGATGTTGGCTTAAGCATTTCGGGCATTCCCGGTGCACCTCTCGGACCTACATACCTGATAACTACCACATCACCTTTCTGTATTTTACCAGAGTTGATACCAGCTATTAATTCAAACTCTCCATTGAAAACTCTTGCAGGGCCTTCAAACAATTCTCCTTCTATGCCAGAGATCTTTGCCACACTTCCTTTTTTGGCGAGGTTGCCATATAGAATTTGCAGGTGTCCCGTTTTTTTCAATGCTTGTTCTAACGGGTAAATAATGTTCTGAGCCTTAAAGTCCAGGTCCGGAACACCTGCTAAATTTTCCGCTATCGTTTTACCGGTCACTGTCAAACAATCGCCATGGAGCAAACCATTCTGCAATAAATATTTCATTACTGCCGGTACGCCACCATGTTGATGCAGGTCTTGCATCAGGTATTTTCCAGAGGGTTTAAAATCTGCGAGCACAGGTACTTTGTCGCTGATAATTTGAAAATCATCCTGTGAAAATTTTACATCAACACTTTTTGCCATTGCGATTATGTGCAATACAGCATTGGTACTTCCTCCCAACACCAAGATGGCGGTAACAGCATTCTCAAATGCTTTCCTTGTCATGATATCAGAAGGTTTAATATCTTTTTCCAGTAATAAGCGAATTGCTTTTCCAGCATCAACACATTCTTTTTGTTTTTCTTCACTCAGAGCAGGATTAGAAGAAGAAAAAGGTAAACTCATTCCTAATGCTTCAATCGCTGCTGCCATGGTGTTAGCTGTGTACATGCCACCGCAAGCACCGGCACCGGGGCAACTGTTTTTTACAATGCCGATAAAATCTTCATCATTCAGTTGACCGGCTATCTTTTGTCCCAATGCTTCGAAGGAAGAAACGATATTTAAATCCTGTCCTTTGTAATGGCCGGGAGCAATAGTGCCGCCATAAACCATAATGGCCGGACGATTTAAACGACCCATTGCCATCACAGAACCGGGCATGTTTTTATCACAACCCGGCACGGCAATCAATCCATCATAATAATGTGCACCGCAAACAGCTTCAATTGAATCAGCGATAATATCACGGCTTACCAAACTATACCGCATACCTTCTGTTCCATTGCTGATGCCATCGCTTACACCAATCGTATTAAAAATTAATCCTACCAAATCATTGTCCCACACACCTTGCTTAATTGTTTTTGCCAGATCGTTCAGGTGCATATTGCAGGTATTGCCATCATAGCCCATACTTACAATCCCCACCTGTGCTTTTTTCAAATCATCATCTGTTAGTCCAATGCCGTAGAGCATGGCTTGCGCCGCCGGTTGTGTCGGGTCTTGTGTAATTGTCTTCGAATATTTATTCAAAGCCTCCCTGCCTTCCGAAGGAGGGTTCTTAGAGTCTGATATTTTATGCCTTCTTTTATTCATTACAAAGCTCAAGTCTTGGAGTTCTGAAAGCCCCTCCTGCGGAGGGGTTGCGGGAAGTGGTTACTTTATGTTTATAGACTTCTTGGATTGTTTTGCTAACAGTATCATTCCAGGATTTCGGAAACTTAACATCATCAATGCTTTCCCAACCGATAACTTCCGCAGCCGTACCACAGAAGAATGCAGTATCTGCTTGCTTTAACTCTTGGGTAGTAATTTCTTTTTCTTCAACTGGTATTCCTAACTCCTCACATATCTCCATAACCGTAGCTCTTGTAATACCGGGTAAAATATTTCCTAATGAAGGGGTGAATAGTTTTCCGTCTTTTTCATAAAACATATTGGCGCCGGGACCTTCGGCAACAAAGTCATTCATATCAGATAACAATGCTTCATCAAATCCTTTTGCTTTTGCTTCCTGGCTGGCCAGTATAGAATTTACATAATGGCCACCTGCCTTTGCTTGTATCTTAAAACCTTTTGGATTTGGACGTTGGAAACTCGACGTCATTACACGCAACAACTTATCACCGAGGAAAGGCTGCATCTCCCATACTTCGATAACAAGGAAGGATTCTTTGTTTTCTACAAAACTCATATTGGCCGGTGCATATACTACGGGACGTATGTAAGCGTCTTGTAGATTATTTCTTTTCAGCACTTCATATGTAGCTTCTATCAATTGTTCTGTGTTCCATTGATAAGGCATATTCATGGCGGCTGCGGATTGTTGCAGCCTGTTGTAATGTTCAATGGCCTTAAATATTCTTGTTTCTCCGCTTTCTGTTTTATAAGAACGGATACCTTCAAAAACGGAGTAACCATAGTGCAGTGATTGGCTGTATAAATCCATTTTTGCTTCGGAAGCTTTTACAAAAGCTCCGTTTAGCCACAGTACCGTATGTTCATTATAATAAGTTGCCATTATATTTTGTTTTAAGCAGTCTTTTTCGTTAATAATGTGTCAGACACTCTTCGAGATGTCAGACACAAAAAAACCCGCCTCTTTGGAGGCGGGTTGCATATATTTCAGTTTTTTGATTTAGTATCATGCACCACCTCCTATTAAAGAGAATATAATAATGATCACCAAGCCGATAATTATCGGCTGAGCAACGTTAATAATCACATTATAAATTTTATTCTTCAACATAAAGGGATGTACTGTAAATATACACCCGCCGTTTCAAAAAAAGAACTCAGCAAGCAATTTATTTTTGCCCCTATCCCCTAAAGGGGAATATTAAACACTAACACTTGTTGTTTCCTTTATCATGTGATAATGAAAAGGGAAACATTTTGCAATTAATAATATTAGATAACACCCCTTTTCCGCAGGATGCTGCGCAAGCGGATTGGGGTTTATATAATCGTAGATTTCCGCAACTCAATATTCTCCCTCTTTACCGAACCGGAAATTTTACCACTTACATAATCACTTATCAACTCTCCAATGGTGGAAGTGAAATAAAAATTCACCGGGTCTATATCTTTTGTAACAAATGAATATTGTAAAGTCCAGTTAACGGCATCTCTCACCAATTTGGCTTCTTCTTCCATACTTAAAAACTCCAGCATCATGGCAGCAGAAAGTATGGAGCCAATCGGGTTGGCAATATCTTTTCCGGCAGCCTGCGGGTAAGAGCCGTGAATTGGTTCAAACAAAGCGATCTTTTCATTTATTCCAACTGAAGCGGAAGGTAACAGTCCCAGCGAACCACTTATCACACTGGCTTCGTCACTGATGATGTCGCCAAACATATTTTCTGTCAGGATAATATCAAATTGTTTCGGGTTCAGGATGATCTGCATCGCAGCATTATCAACAAACATATAGTCAACTGTTACATCAGGAAATTGCGGGGCCATCTCCTGCACCACTTTTCTCCATAGTCTTGATGTTTCCAGTACGTTGGCTTTATCAACCAATGTCAGTTTTTTTCTCCTGTTTGGCTTTTGTGCAAACTGAAAAGCCAGTCCTGCAATACGTTCTATTTCTGCTTTTGTGTAAACACAATCATCACTCGCCTGGGTACCATCTTCGCTAATTTCTTTTTTTCCAAAATAAATTCCACCGGTCAGTTCACGGAAGATGATGAAATCAACACCTTCAATATTCTTACTTTTTAGCGGAGATAAATGATGCAACGAAGCATAAGTACTTATTGGACGGATGTTCGCATAGAGCTGTAATGATTTACGAAGTTTCAGCAATCCTTGTTCAGGTCTTACTTTAGCCGTCGGGTCATTATCAAATTTCGGATGACCGATTGCGCCGAATAAAATGGCATCACTTTTCAAACACACCTCAATTGTTTCATCCGGAAGAGGATTGCCCGTCTTGTCAATCGCATCAGCCCCCATCAGACAATAGGTGTAAGTAAATTCATGGCCGAATGATTCTGCAATAGCATTCAATACACGGATGGATTGTTGCGTTACTTCCGGCCCGATGCCATCACCTTCTATTACTGCAATGTTAGCCCCCCTGCCTCCCGAAAGGGGGTTCTTAGTTTCTTTCGAGTTCATATTTTCCTATTTCTTCTTTTATACTTATTAAATAATCAATATCGTCGTAGCCATTTAAAAGACATGTCTTTTTATAGCTGTTAATATCAAAATGTTCTTGTTCGCCGGTAGAATTAATAGTGATGGTTTGTTGTTCCAAATTAACGGTCAGTTCTGTATTATTATCTTGCAGAAAAATCCGTTGGAGGAATGCATCACTTACCTGTACCGGCAATACGCCGTTGTTCAATGAATTGTTCTTAAAAATATCAGCAAAAAAACTTGATACCACTACACGGAACCCTGCATCTACAATAGACCAGGCTGCATGTTCTCTTGAAGAACCACAACCAAAGTTTTTTCCGGCAACTAATATTTCGCCATCAAACTGCGACATATTCAATGGAAAGTCAGCTCTTGTTTTTGATTCATCATCATTATAATACCGCCAATCCCGGAAAAGATTTTTACCAAACCCATCTTTGGTAGTTGCTTTTAGAAAACGGGCAGGAATTATCTGGTCAGTATCAATGTTCTCAATATTAATTGGTACGAAACGGGATATAAAGCCCCCCTGCCCCCCGAAAGGTGGTTCTTGAGTCTGAGAGTTCGAAGACTCTTTTTGTGTATCGGTATTTGAGTTCTTATCTGACATATTTATTTCAAAAGTTTAGGAATCTAAAGCCCCTCCTGCGGAGGCAACCGAGGAATCGAAGGTTGGTAAAGAAGTTAGAGGGAGGCTTCTTGGATCAGTTACAAAACCTGTAATAGCAGCTGCCGCTGCTGTCAAAGGACTTGCTAATAATGTTCTTGCTCCGGCACCTTGTCTTCCTTCAAAGTTTCTATTACTGGTGCTGATACAATATTTACCTGCAGGAATTTTATCTTCATTCATTCCCAAACAAGCACTACAGCCGGGTTGACGTAATACAAAGCCAGCTTCCTGAAATATTTTATCAATACCTTCTTCGATGGCTTGTGCTTCCACTTGTTTGCTTCCTGGAACAATCCATACTTCTACACCATCAGCCTTATGTTTCCCTTTTACAAATGAGGCCACCATTCTCAAATCTTCAATTCTTGAATTGGTACAACTGCCGATAAAAACATAATCAATCTTTTGTCCTTTGATGGCAACACCTTGCTGCAATCCCATGTATGCTAATGATTTTGCTAAACCAGATTTGTCGTTTTCATTTATCGTTTCAGTAGTCGGGATTTTTTCTGTTACACCAATTCCCATTCCGGGATTGGTGCCATAGGTAATCATAGGTTCTATATCTTCTGCTTTGATAAATATTTCTTTATCAAAAATTGCATCACCATCAGAATACAATTGTTTCCATTCAAATAATTTCTTTTCCCATGCTTCAATTTGCGGAGCAAATTCCCTTCCTTTAATATAATCAAACGTTGTTTTATCAGGAGCAATCAATCCGCAACGGCCACCCATTTCAATACTCATATTGCAAATCGTCATTCTTGCTTCCATACTTAATGAACGGATAGCTGAACCTGCAAACTCCACCGAATAGCCTGTTGCACCGCTGGCTGTAATTTTTGAAAGGATGTAGAGTACAATATCTTTTGAAACAACACCTTTATTTAATACACCGTCCACATTGATGCGCATCATTTTGGGTTTGCTCTGCAATAAGCATTGCGAAGCAAAAACCACTTCTACTTCGCTGGTACCGATTCCAAAAGCGATAGCACCAAATGCACCATGTGTGGAAGTGTGACTGTCGCCGCATACTATCGTCATGCCCGGTTGAGTAATTCCCAACTCTGGCCCTATAACATGAACAATGCCCTGGAACGGATGTCCAAGGCCATACAATTCAACTCCATGCTCAGCGCAATTTTTTATTAATGCATCTACCTGTAACCGGCTCAACTCTTCTTTGATAGGTAAGTGCTGGTTAAGTGTTGGCACATTATGGTCGGCAGTGGCAATGGTTTGTTTGGGTCGTAATAATTTTATTCCTCTTTTATTTAACCCGGTAAAAGCCTGTGGGCTGGTTACTTCATGAATAAAATGCCGGTCAATATATAATACAGAAGGGCCATCGTCAATTGTTTTAACGATGTGCTTATCCCAGATTTTTTCAAATAATGTTTTGCTCATCTTTTACCAGCTTTTGTTTTTCATGGCATCAACTGTTGCGACGCTCCGTTTATCTTTCTATTCGCTATTCATCAATTGTTGAACCCCTACGGGGTTCGGAATACATTCTATTACTTTTGGTCTCCGGGTTTCACCCGGAGCTACTGACATTCAACCCCTCTGGGGTTAGCAGTAGACACCAGTTTCCTTACTCTTTTTCTCCTTTACTCATTCCTTCTCTTAGTTAACCACTGCTACTTTTGATTGATATTGCTTTGCCATCAAACTTAGATCCTCATCGTTTACTTCTTTTTTACTGTCGGCTACTTTTACAAATTCACCATACAAACAATCCACATCATTCCTGTTAAACTCAAAACCCAATTTTTGAAAACGGAAGGCCAATGCACTACGTCCGCTTCTGGCAGTCAATACAATTTTTGAATTGTCAGCACCCACTGTTTCCGGGTTGATGATTTCATAGGTCAATGAATCTTTTAAAAATCCATCCTGGTGAATGCCTGAGGAATGGGAGAAGGCATTACTGCCAACGATTGCTTTGTTAGGTTGCACCGGCATCCGCATTGTTTCAGAAACAAGGCGGCTCATCGGGTTCAGCATTTGTGTTTTTACATTGGTGTGGAAACCCATATAGCTATGCTGTTTGATCACCATCACCACTTCTTCCAATGAAGTATTGCCAGCTCTTTCACCCAAACCATTGATGGTACATTCTATTTGTCTTGCACCAGCGATAACACCGGCAATAGAATTAGCCGTTGCCAATCCCAAATCATTATGACAATGACAAGAGATGATGGCTTGATCAATATTCGGAACATTATTAACAAGGTAGGCAATCTTTTCGCCGTATTGATGTGGTAAACAATAACCTGTTGTATCTGGAATATTTACTACCGTTGCACCGGCTTTGATTACAGCTTCTATCACTCTTGCCAAATAACCATTTTCTGTACGGCCTGCATCTTCTGCATAGAATTCAATATCGTTGGTATATTTCCTTGCCCACTTCACGGCCTGTATAGCTCTTTCTAAAATTTCATCCTGTGTAGCGTTAAATTTTGCTTTAATGTGCAAATCAGAAGTGCCGATACCGGTATGTATCCTTGGCCGCTTTGCATATTTTAATGCTTCTCCGGCTGCTTGTATATCTTTTTCAACCGCACGGCTTAGACCACAAACAGTCGCATTTTTTATCACTTTTGAAATTTCTTCTACCGATTTAAAATCGCCGGGGCTGGAGATAGGAAAACCTGCTTCTATAATATCTACACCCAGCTCTTCTAACTTTAGCGCCAGCTCCAATTTTTCTTTGGTGTTAAGTTTACAACCGGGAACCTGTTCACCATCCCGAAGGGTGGTGTCAAATATGTGGACTTTACCTTCTGCCATAATAAATTGATAAATAAGGTGAGATAAGATTTCAGGCTGCTTATTTTTGTATTGTTTGCAGTAAATACAAATCAATATGTTAGCCAAAACATCTAAATTAGTTTTGATAAGGAGTAGAAGAAAATCATAATGTACAAAGTTCTACATTATTCAAACTGATCAGAAAGGGGTGAAACCCTTTACAGTAAAGGATTTTAAATTTTTAAACTACAATGCCCAGCCGTTCTACAGATGCTTTATTTCAATTGGTAAAGTCACTTGTAAAGAGTGAAAAACGCAATTTTAAGCTGTATGTAAAACGTAATAAAGATTCTGAAGAACTGAAAGTGATCCAATTATTTGATGCTTTGGACAAAATGAATGACTATGACGAACATTCGTTATTAAAAAAAGCTAAGAGTCTTAAAAAGCAGCAATTATCCAATATAAAGGCCTTGCTATACAAGCAAATCCTTTCCAGCCTCCGATTGATAAAAGATGAAGACAACATTGACATTCGGCTGCATGAACAGATGGGTCATGCCCGGATATTATTTAATAAAGGACTTTATCTGCAAAGTCTCAGGATGCTCGACAGGCTTAAGGAAATCGCAATAGAATATCATCAATTGACACACCTGCAGCAAGCTTTATTTTTTGAAAAAAAAATTGAAACACTCTTTATCACCCGTAGTATACAGGGGCGGGCCGATCAATTGTCGGCAGAATCAAACCAGGTGAACGATCAACTGACATTAGTTAACCAACTTTCCAATCTTTCATTACAGTTATATAGCTGGTATATCAAAAACGGGCATGCCCGGAATGAAAAAGATATTGATGAACTTTGTTTCTTTTTTGAAAAGAATCTGCCTCCGGTAGATCTAAAGGCAAACGGGTTTTATGAAAGATTATATCTATACCAGGCTCATGTATGGTATGCGTTTATCAGGCAGGATTTTTTACAGTATTACCGTTATTCGCAAAAATGGGTAGATATTTTTACAGATTATCCGGAATTAATAAAAGTAGAGACGGCTGGATATATAAAAGGTATGCACAACCTGATGAATGCTCATTTCAGTTTATTGAATAAAGAAAAGCTGGCGCTAAGTATCAAACAGTTTGAGCAGTTCACCAAACAAAAATATCTTCAGAATAATGAGAATAACCGGGTACTTGCTTATCAATATTTATATACAGCCAGGATCAACTTATATTTTCTGGAAGGAAATTTTAACAAAGGTCTTCGCCTGGTTCCTTTTTTGGAAGAAATGTTGCAACAATATAGTTTGTACCTTGATACTCATCGTGTTCTTGTCTTTTATTATAAGATAGCCTGTTTGTATTTTGGAAGCGGAAATAATAAAAAAGCAATTGATTATCTTAATCTCATCATCAACCAGAAAGGAGATTTGCGAACCGATCTGCAATGTTATTCCCGTTTATTGCACTTGATTGCCCATTATGAACTGGGAAATTTTGATTTGTTAGAATATCTTATCAAATCTGTTTACCGGTTTATGTCTAAAATGGAAAACCTAAGTAAGGTGGAAGAGGAAATCTTTACTTTTCTTCGCCTTTCATTCCATGTTGGGGCTCATGCACTGAAACCTGAGTTTGAAAAACTATTAGCCAGGTTGAAAAAATATGAAGGCAATCCATTAGAAAGCAGAGCATTTGTTTACCTCGATGTTATTTCCTGGCTGGAAAGCAAGATCAACGGGGTAAATGTGGAGGATGTGATACGGGAGAAGTATTTATTGTGGAAGAAGGGGAGGTGATATTTTTTAACCATCTATAGTACTACTATCATCTTTCGTTGCGTCGCACTTTTCATCGTCCGGTAATTCTATTCAGCAATTTGCAGAAAGGGAATGAATATGGCTGCGAAACCTCAGACTAAAGCTGTGTATAACTGTTGCAAAATTCCTCTGCCAATATCCCACTTTCCTGCCTACATTTGCCCAATTTGTTTTTAACCCACCCCAACCCCTTCAGGGAGGGGATTAAAAAAATAAAATGCCCGACAAATCTATCCCCGCCGTTTTATTATTAGCTGATGGTACTGTTGCTCATGGAAAAGCCTTTGGAGCTATTGGCACTACTTCCGGAGAAATTTGCTTTAATACAGGCATGACCGGCTACCAGGAAGTATTTACTGACCCAAGTTATTTTGGGCAAATATTAATAATGAATGCGGCACATATTGGCAACTATGGAGTGAAGGAAGCTGATGTAGAAAGTGACAGTGTAAAAATTAATGGATTGATAGGACGGAACCTGGAAGATCAGTATTCCAGGAAGATGGCGAAAGGTTCGTTGAATGATTATCTGAAAGAAAATAAGATTGTATCGATAGAAGGGGTTGATACAAGAGCATTGGTGGCTCATGTTCGTACAAAGGGTGCAATGAACTGCATCATTTCTTCTGAAACTACTGATATTGAAGTGCTGAAAAAGAAACTGGCTGAAACACCTAACATGGATGGTTTGGAACTGGCTTCCAAAGTCAGTACCAAAGATTCATACGAATTGGGCGATTCAAAATCCGCTATCAGGATTGCTGTATTGGATTATGGAGTTAAGAGAAATATTTTGAATTGTATGGTGGAGCGGGGGGCATATATAAAGGTATTTCCTGCCAAAACACCTTTGGCTGAAGTAAAACAATTTAATCCCGATGGTTATTTTATTTCCAATGGCCCAGGTGATCCTGCCCCAATGGATTATGCTGTAACCACACTAAAGCAAATATTGAAAGAAGAAAAACCGGTATTTGGAATTTGCCTTGGTCACCAGTTACTGGCCCTGGCGAATGATATTCCTACATTTAAAATGCATCATGGCCACCGTGGATTAAATCACCCGGTGAAAAATATTATTTCCGGCCGTTCAGAAATTACTACACAAAATCATGGTTTTGGAGTAGATCCTGAAGCAGTGAAAAAAGCAGCGAATATAGAAATTACTCATGTAAACCTGAATGATCAGTCTATTGAAGGTATCCGGGTAAAAGGGAAACCTGCTTTCTCTGTGCAGTATCATCCGGAAGCTACACCGGGGCCGCATGATTCGAGGTATTTGTTTGATGAGTTTATCTCACTCATTAAAAATCAACGGAATTGATACGTAAACAGAAAATTTGAACCACATAGCCACATAAAACACAATAGAAAACCACATAGACTATGTGTATGCCTATGTTCCTATCTCACTATGTGGTTCATTTAATTTTTATTTGAATTATATTCGGGCTATGAAAATCGTCATCATCAACGGCCCAAACCTGAACCTACTCGGGAAAAGAGAAACTGACATTTACGGCAATATGTCGTTTGAGCAATTTCTTGAATCACTGAAAAAGAAATATGCCAATATCGAAATCAGTTATTTTCAGAGTAATGTAGAGGGTGAATTGATCAATGAATTACAAAGAGTAGGTTTTGAAGTGGATGGCATTGTTTTTAACCCGGGTGGATTTACACATACTTCAGTTGCAATAGGTGATACTATTGCAGCAATCAAAGCACCTGTAGTAGAAGTACATATATCCAATGTACATGCACGGGAAGAATTTCGCAAACTTTCTCATGTGTCTGGAAAAGCAGCTGGTAGCATTATCGGCCTGGGGTTGAAAGGTTATGAACTAGCCATTGACTGGTTAATTTCACAATAATTCTACTGATCCTTGTCAATACTTATTGTAAGATTGGTCATTTCAACTTATCAAAATAGCAATAGTTTTGCCAGATGAAATTACCAATTGAATACAAATCCGCAGCTGAAACTTTATCAGTAATTCAGTCAGGTCATCGGGTGTTTGTTCAGGGAAGTGCTCAAACTCCTCTTTTTTTATTGAGGGAGTTAGGGAAAATTTCTTCGGGACTCCGAAATGTTGAATTAAATTTCATAACTGTTCAGGGTGATATAGAATTGGACAAGCCTCAATATGCCGATTCCTTTCATATTAATTGCCTTTTTGTTTCCAGTTCAGTTCGAAAAGCAGTGAATGAAGGAAGGGCAGACTTTATACCTGCATTTTTGAGCGATATACCTGATCTTTTCAGAGGCGAATTAAAACCTGATGTGGCATTGGTTCAGGTCTCACCACCTGATGATCATGGTTATTGTTCATTAGGTGTGTCGGTAGATATTGCCCGTAGTGCAGTAAACATGGCTACTTATATTATTGCACAGGTAAATCCAAAAGTACCCCGAACACATGGCGATAGTTTAGTTCATACCAAGCGATTTACTTCGATGGTTTATCATGAAGAAGATTTACCGGAAGTAGATTATGGTGCTAAAGTCGGCGAGAAAGAACTACAGATCGGAAAATTAATTGCCGGGTTGATTGAAGACGGCAGTACTCTACAAATGGGCATTGGAACTATTCCGGATGCTGTATTGAAATCACTCCACCATCATAAGAACCTTGGTGTGCATACTGAAATGTGCAGCGATGGTATTATTGATCTGTTTGATAAAGATATCATCAATAATTCCCAAAAAAAGATTCATCCGAATAAAACTGTAACCGGATTTGCAATTGGAACCCGCCGGTTATATGATTATGTGGATGATAATCCTGCTTTTGTTTTCCTGGATATCGATTATGTGAACGACCCGCATGTTATTCGCAGAAATCCTAAAGTTGTTGCTATCAACAGTGCCATCGAAATTGATATTACCGGACAAGTTTGCGCAGATTCAATAGGATATCTACAGTATAGCGGTATCGGAGGGCAAATGGATTTTATGCGGGGGGCAGCATTGAGTGAAGGCGGCAAACCCATCATTGCATTAACCAGCCGGACTGATAAAGGTGTTTGCAGAATTGTTCCTTTTCTAAAACCAGGCGCTGGTGTAGTTACTACCCGTGGTCATATTCATTATGTAGTTACTGAGTATGGTGTGGCTTATCTTTTTGGAAAGAACCTCCGACAACGGGCAAAACTATTAATGGATATTGCACATCCGGAAGACAGAGAAATGCTTGATAAAGCCTGTTTTGAAAGGTTTAAAATATTTTAGTTTAGGGATCAATATTATCGGTTATAAAATAATACCAATAACCTGTCTTTGGTATTATTTAATTACTGAGAGATTAATTTCAATACTGTTTAGGCACAGTTAAATCATCATCATCCGGTTGCCTTCCTGTTCTTGTTGGTTTTTCTTTCGGTTTCTTCTTCATCCATTCAGGATCTTGTTTTAATTTTTGTACATCAGTTAATGAAGCGACATACAAACTACGACCATGGGTGCCCAGTACTATTTCATTATCCCTTTGTTGTATAGCAATGTCATGTACAGGCATTGACCTTGGTGTGCCGGCATTCCAACTCATAAATGTATTTCCCCTGTCAAAACTTACATAAAGTCCACCGTCGGTACCCACGTAAATGATACTGTCATTTTTTGGATCTTCTCTTACTACATTGATCGGTTCATAGGGCAGGTCTTTTCCAATTTGTGTCCAACTTATTCCATAATCATCACTCACATACAAGTAAGGTGCAAAATTGTCGAAACGATAACCATTTAATGATACATATACTCTAGCTTCTTTGTGTTGAGAGGCAGTTACCCGGCTTACCCAGAGATTATTAGTCCTGAGTTTTGAGTCGGGAGTCGGGAGTTTAGCGCCTTTCTTTGCAGGTGTAACTATTCCTGTTTGGTTTAATTGTTCCCAGCTATAGCCACCATCTTTTGACATGTAAACATTCCCATCATCAGAGCCGGTATATATCAATCCAAAACGAAGTGGTGATTCTGTTAACGCAGTTAAAGTGCCGTAAGGGACGTTACCGCTTATTCTTCCATTGGTTTGGTCTGCACTCATAGCAATCAGTGTGTCACCTTTATTCAACGAACGATAAAGCCGGTTGCTTCCATAATAAAATACATCCTGGTTGTGCTTGCTTAATAATATGGGTGTTTGCCAATTGAATCGTAATGGTTTTTCTCCGAGTTCATGTTGTGGACGTATCGATTTTTGAAACCCTCTTCTTTCCTTACCCTCTTTATTATACCGGCCATATACTCCAAACTGAGAACCGGAATAGACAGTTGCATTATCTCTTGTATCAACTTGTGCCTGCATTCCATCACCACCGTTGATCATGCGGTAAGCATATTGCCCATTATCAATCCATCCGATATCTTCTTTATGTGTTGAAGGCCCCCACCAGCTTCCATTATCCTGCAATCCGCCATAAACATTATAGGGTTTTGCATCATCAACAGTAATGGCATAGTACTGACCTACAGCCGGAGTATTTGCCTTGAACCAATTGGCTCCATCATCATAACTGATATTAGTGCCCCCATCATTACCATTGATGATATGAGAATCTTTTTTCGGGTTTACCCAGAGTGCATGATGATCTGCATGTACATTCCCTTTGTCAATTGTCTTGAAAGTTTTACCCCCATCTGTAGAAAGTTGGGCAATAAAACCAATGGAAAAAATCTTATCTGGATTATAAGCTGAGGTATATATTTTGGCAAAATAATACCCGTAAGTATTAAAATTTGGATTGGGTTTGGTATGTGTCTTTTTCCAGGTTTGCCCGCCATCTTCACTTCGATAGATTTCGCAACCAACAATGCCGGTGTTTTGGAAACCATCATCACTATCTAAATAATCCCAGAGAGCTGTTGGGTTTACTTTATCTGCGGCCACCATTTCTTTTACTCCCTTGCCACTGTATTTGCGGGGAAAATTATTTTTTCTTAAAAACGTATCAACCAAATTAGTTTTTAATACTGCGAATTGTTCTTTAGTAATATTTTTAAAATCTGCTTTAGTATATAATGAATCCACTTTCTTTGTTGTGTCAGGTTTTGCAGTGTTGTTGTCAACCACGGCATAAATGATGTTTGGATTTTTCGGATAAACTGCCAAACCGATACGGCCAATCTTATCACCAGTCATAAATCCTGAACCCGGTCCTGAAACAATTTTCCAGGTTTCGCCACCATCAGTACTTTTATAGATGCCGCTGCTTTTTCCGCTTTCTTCAAACTTCCAGGCCCGGCGCACACGGTACCACATGCCTGCATACATTTCATCCGGATTGGTTGGATTTATATCGAGTTCAACACAACCTGTATTATCATCCACATACAAAGTTTGTTTCCATGTTTTGCCGCCATCCGTTGTTTTATAAACACCACGGTCTTTGTTGGCAGAATATAAATGACCCAGCACCGCAACCCATGCAATGTCCGGGTTAGCTGGATGCAGTTGCACTTTTCCAATATGATGTGATTCGGGCAACCCAAGGTATTCCCAGTTTTTTCCGTTGTCCATTGTTTTATACATACCCACACCTGCATAGGAAGAGCGGCTGCTGTTTACTTCGCCGGTGCCTACCCAAATAATCCGCTCTATTGTTTTTATTCCTTTTCCAATGGTTGTTTTTTCCCAGTTTACTGCTATATCACCAATAAAGAGCATATCAAGACTGTCCATGATGGGAGTGAAGCTTTGTCCATTATTAGTAGTATGCCATAGGCCACCAGTAGCATAAGCCACATAAAACTCAGTCGGGTCTTCGGGATTTGCATCCACATCTACCACCCGGCCGCTCATAATGCTGGGGCCAATGCTGCGGAATGGTACATCCTTAAGCAACGAACGGGACTCTAATTTGCGTCGTTGATCAAGTCCCTGCATTCGTTCACCCGCCAAAGTGGGGTTTACCTGGGCTTTAATTGTTAAAGTAAAGAGTGCTGATACGGTGAAGCAAATAAATTGCTTTAATTTTATAGACATAAACAGCAAGTTTTGGCGTTAATACTGGAGAAGTTCTAAGGCTCGTAGCATACGGCTATCAGCTTATAGCTTCTCTTTCAAACTTACTAAACTATGCGATTGATTGTTATTCTCTCCGTCTTTATTTCTATCAATGGTTTTGGCCAGTGGAAAGACTATAAACTCAGTGTAAGAGGAGATACCCTGAACCGGGTAGATATGAAAGGTCAAAAACAAGGTGCCTGGGCAATAAAAGTGGATGATTTGCGGGGCGAAAGAGGCTACGAGGAAGAAGGATATTTTGAAAACGACCAAAAGACAGGAACCTGGAAAAAATATTCTTTAGAAGGGGTGAAGATTGCTGAAGAAAATTACAGTTGGGGAAAACTCAATGGCAAACAACAATATTTTACTTACAATGGAGGCTTGTTAAGGGAAGAAAGCTGGCGGGCTATGGATCCAAAAGTAGCTTTCGATACGGTAGGGATATTTGATTTAAAAGACCCTACTCTGCAAACCGGTTCTATCGTAGTTAAAAATGAAGGGTTAGCATTAAAACATGGTAAATGGGTGTTCTACGATCCAAGAGAAGGAAGCGTTGAAGCTACTGAGTTTTATGTAATGAATAAATTACGTACAGAAGAGGATGAAATGCTGGGTGATGATGAAATAAAACCAATCAACGTAAGTGATAGCAAGCCTAAATCAGATACGGCAATAAAAAAAGCATTATCTAAATATGCCCCCATTGCCGAATATGAAAAGAAAAACTCGGGTAAAAAGAAAATAAAATCGAGGGACGGGGCTACGGGGTATTTGCCAAGGCCGTAAGATAACCTTAATTTCTCCGGGATTTTACTACGAAAAATACCACGAAAGGGGTATTGACTCGTCTAAAATAAAGAGTTAGCTTTATTTTATATTACATAATGAAAAACCTTTTACTATTTAGTTTATTGAATCTTTTTGCTTTATCTGCATGTAAAAAAGAAAATGTAAAAGGCCCTTATGTACCAATTGCCCGTTGTGTTGACCTTACAAGCAATATGGATACAATAAACTTATATATACAAGGTAGCTGGGAATGGGTGGAAGAATATCGGGTTACCCGTTATAATGGAGAAGAATATATTACCCCGAATTCTCCTAATTCATATCACCTTAATTTGAAATTATTTGGTGATACCGCAAGATTTTTTGTTAATAACAGACCGGATTCTGTTTACAGATTCAGGATACAAAGGGAACTTGAAATTACTAATTACCCTACGGATTCATTACCGGTTCTAGTTTATTACAGTTTTTTCACAGGCCAGCGAAAATCCTATGTTCCTCTAGTGATATGTATTAATCAACTGTTAATGCAGCATCAGTATGTAAGTAGCATTGTCGGAGAGAGATTATGGGTTAGAAAATAAAATGTTTTTATAATACTACTTTCATCAAAAAAAATTACTATTCTGAAAGTAATCCCACCCTTTAAAAATACTGCCATTCCGCACTCATAGTTTTGGAGATTATATTTTACAACATATAAATTCCTACACATGACAAAGTATTTTTTAATTTCAGTAGTTTGGGACAAGAAGAAAGGTGTAATACGACTGCTGATTACAGTTGGCTACAGGTTAATGCTCCAAGCAGATATCAGCGATTTTCAGATTTGGAGAATTTTACAACAAACTACATAAATAATCAAGGACAGAGCAGCAACAGATTAATAAATGGTAATGGAATAATAGTTATTCCTGTTGTTGTTCATGTATTACATAGAGGCGAGGCAGAAGGAACAGGTTATAATATAAGTATGTCTACAATACAATCGCAAATTGATGTATTGAATGAGGATTTTCGACGATTAAACCCGGATGCTGTGAATACACCCTCTGCATTTCAAACTGTTGCAAGTGATTTTGGCATCGAATTTCGATTAGCTTGTATTGATCCAAACGGTAACCTTACTAATGGCGTTGTTAGAAAATATAGTAGTATCCAGACATATAATATAAACGTTAATAATGTTAGGCCAGATGGAACAATTGATGATGATGTGATAGGCATTAAGAAAGAGCCAAACGGAAGTACGGCATGGAATACAAACCAATATTTGAATATATGGGTTTGTAATATGAGTCTTGCTGGATATGGAGCATGGCCTGCAGATTTTGCAATATATCCCCAGTTTGATGGTATTGTTATTGATAAGGAGGCTTTTGGCAGAACAGGAGGCACAACTTCCGGTTATGACAAGGGAAGAACCGCAACACATGAAATAGGTCACTGGCTAAACCTGAAACATCTTTGGGGAGATCGTAATGCGCCGGAATATAATTTTGATTGTTCGAAAGATGATTTAGTGGGCGATTCTCCTCAACAGAAAACATACCATACGGGATGTCCTTCTTTTCCTGAATTATTACGCAGATGTAATGCATCCGATGTGAGTACTATGTTTATGAACTATATGGATTTTGTAAACGATAATTGCTATAATTTGTTCACTAATGGGCAAAAATTACGGGCAAGGGCACTATTTGCTGTGGGAGGGCCAAGAGAGCAGCAACTTAACAATTGGTTTAAAGTAAGACAATCGGCAACACCATTAAGATGTTCTGGAATTGTTTATTCCAGTCCAGTTTGTTTTCCAACAACCTGGACTCTTCTATCAGGTCCAGCAACTTTAACACCTGGCCCCGGTGTTAATCAGGCAACATTGCAGGCAACAGGAATTGGAAATGTTTCTGTAAGGGCTACTTCGGGGAATTACACTACTGATGATATTATTAGTGTAACAAATGTTCCACCATCTGTTCAAGGGTACTATTTTTTCAGTTCAAATTATTATTCTTGTCCGGGCTGTCAGAATGGTATGGGGCCAAATAACTCACAATTTTTGCCTGCGGGGCAAACGGGTTGTTTCACTGCTAATCTTATTAATGCTGGGGAGTTCAGTAATATTCAATGGGTTAATAGCGGCTATCTTGTTTCATACTTTCTTAGCAATAATAATACTACTATAAATTTTTGTATGGTTGCCGGCCCAGGGGCTTATACGCAAAGAATAACAACTTTTACGATAAATGCACAATCATCTTGTGGATTGGTTAGTCAACCAATTAATTTTGGTGTTATTACTCAAGGTTGGGGCAATTATAGAGTTTCTATTTTTCCTAACCCAACAAAGAATAAAATTCAATTGGTCATCGATGAAGAATCTGAAGAAGTTAAATTGCTTAGTAGGAGTGAAAAGATCAATATAGAACTTATAAATTCCTTAACAAGTCAAAAAGTAGGGCAATGGATATTCAATAATAGTCAAAAAGAGATTTCATTAAATATAAATGGATTAAGAAAGGGTCTTTATCTTTTGATTGTAAGAAAAGGTAAGTATCAGGAAACTAAACAAATAATTATTGAAGAATAATCGGATGATTAATGGATTAGTATAAAAGCCCCTGCGAGGGGCTTTTATTTTGATGGTAATGTGGTCAAGATTAATTGCCGTAGAGATTTGTATATTATTTGATATATCTCTTCCGGCGGATGGATGTGGTAAGATTTACAATTGCTTCGTCAGTCTTTCTTACTAATGACTTCTTTTTCTTTAACTTTCTTTCAAAGGCTTTTGTCTCCTTTATCGTATCAGCGGAGAACAGTTGTAGCCAAAGTAGTTGCCTTTCTTCAATAGACAGTTTCTGAATGGCAGATATTATTGTTTTAAAGGTCATTTTTCACAACTTGTTTATTTCATAAAATAATTACTAAAAAATAACATCTGGTACTGCACCGCATTACTCCAGTAAGCCCAGTCATGTTTGCCCGGCCGTTCAATGTATTCATGCGGAATTTTCAGCTTCACCATCTTTTCATGCAAAGCATGGTTAACAGTATAAAAAAAATCTTCAGCGCCGCAATCAATAATAATGGCTAAAGAATCTCCAGGTTTATTTTCAATAACTGTGTTTACAGAATAGTTTTTCCAGTTGTCAGCATTCGTAATTGTGTCACCGAGTTTTTCTTTTAATTGCCAGCTTTTAGGAAAAGGCCGCAGGTCAACACCGCCGCTCATACTACCACATGCACCAAATGTAGCGGTATGGCGAAAGCCAAGAAACAATCCACCGTGACCACCCATACTTAAGCCGGTAATGGCTCTTGCTTTTCTGTCTTTAATCGTGTTATAATGGCTATCAATAAATTCAGGTACTTCCTTACTTATGTATGTTTCAAAACGTATTGAAGAATCCAACGGGCTATCAAGATACCAGCTATTGTAGCCTCCATCGGGGCAGACTATTATCAGTCTGTACCTATTTGCATAGTCTTTTAGTTCTGGCACACTTAGCAGCCAGTTAGCATACCAGCCGCTGTAGCCGTGCAATAAATAAACAACAGGATAATTTTCTCTTTTCTTTCCAGCTGGCTTTATTACTACACATTTAAACTCCTTTTTCATCGAATTACTATAAATGCTGATCGTGTCAACTGTAGCTGCTCTTGCATTGACAATAAATAAAATGGCGATGGCTGCGATGAAATTTTTTATCATATATTAAAGATAAAAAAAGAGGAAGTACCATTGTGGTTGTACCTTCTTATTTAAATGATATGTTTTCTTTCGAACTCTCCAGCGTTTTTGAACCCTGAAGAGTTTTACAACATTAGTGAACCAAAATTCCCCTTTAGGGGATAGGGGCAAACCCTTTTTTCTCCTTTGCTTTCTGCATCGGATTCCCCGTTTGCCCTGCGCCACTTCTTGGACCACCCGTTTGTCTTCCTTTAAAAATAGAGAATTTAGACGGCTCTGGCATTTTATTCCAACTATTATTGCTCTCATTGATGTCGGCAGTTTCTCTGTAAGGGTCCAATTTTACAGAAGCTACTTCCTTATCCTTGGTAAATGTTTTTACCACATTGCTTTCATTATACCTCCAAACCTGCGCAGGAATTCGTTCAATTTCTTTTGTTCCGTCTTTAAAAGTCCATTCAAGTATGATAGGCATTACTAATCCACCTTTATTACTGAAAGTAAGTTCATACATATTCTTATTACCATACTTTTCTTTCTCTTCATCGGTCAGCCCACTGGCTTGATTACCGGGGAGTTTAACTTCAAACTTAGTTGTATCATAAGCCTCAATGCCACGGGCATATCTCCAGTAAAAATCACGGAGAGAAGTGTCAAGATCGGTTTGGAAATTAATTTTCTTGTCGTCCCTGTTCCTGATTTTCGAAATATCATCAAAAGTGGATACCTGTGGTTTGTCAACCGAACGTTTCGTGGTTGATTCTTTTGTTTCAGATTGCACAGCAGTTACATCTGCCTTTGCATATTTTACTGTATCTAAAGAAATATCGCAAACTTCTGTGCTGTAGAACCAGCCTCTCCAAAACCAGTCAAGGTCTTCACCGCTGGCATCTTCCATAGTACGGAAGAAATCTGCCGGCTCAGGATGTTTGAAAGCCCATCTTCTTGCATATTCTTTAAAAGAGTAATCAAACAATTCACGACCCATCACTGTCTCTCTTAAAATATTTAAGCCGGTGGCTGGTTTGGCATAAGCATTCGGCCCAAACTGAACAATGTTTTCACTGTTCGTCATGATGGGCTCTAATTGATCTTTAGGCAGCTTCATATAATCAGTAATGAGAGCAGCAGGTCCACGGCGGCTCGGGAATTTATTATCCCAGAGTTCTTCTGTCAGGTATTGAACAAATGTATTCAGCCCTTCATCCATCCAGCTCCATTGGCGTTCATCGCTGTTGATGATCATGGGAAAGAAATTGTGACCTACCTCGTGTATGATCACGCCCAGCATTCCATTTTTGTTTGCTTCGCTGTAAGTTCCGTCTTTTTCAGTTCTTCCGAAGTTGAAACAGATCATCGGGTATTCCATTCCATTATTTGCCTCAATACTCTGGGCCACCGGGTAGGGATAGGGGATAGTGAATTTGGAATAAGTTTTAATAGTATGTTCTACTGCTTTACTGGAGAACTTACGGTACAATCCGTAAGCTTCTTTGGCATACCCACTCATACACATTATTTTTTTGCCCTCTACTTTTGTGGCTAAAGCATCCCAAATAAATTTCCTGGAAGAGCCCCATGCAAAGTCACGGACATTATCGGCTTTAAATATCCAGGTTTTCTTGCGAGGTGAAGCCGAAGCAATCATTTCCCTGCCCTTTTTTTCTGCTGCTTTCGCTTCCTCTAATGTTACTACTTCAACCGGCTCTGAAGATTGTTGTGCTTTATTCCACCGGGTCATTTGTGCCGGAGAAAGTACCGAAGCATAATTCTGACATTCACCTGTTGACAGGATAATATGATCGGCAGGAACAGTCATATGAACTTTGAAATTGCCAAACGTCAATGCAAATTCGCCACGACCGGTGAACTGGTGGTTTTGCCAGCCCTGGAAATCACTGTACACACAAAGACGGGGATACCACTGTGTCAGGGTGAAAAGATGATTGCCATCTTCCGGAAAATATTCATAACCGCCACGGCCACGTCTGCCCGAGCGGTCAATAACTTTATAATTCCAGTCTAATTTAAAAACAAAACGTTGTCCTGCCTTCAGCGGTGCAGGCAATTCAACCCGCATCATGGTTTTGTTCACCGTATATTTCAATGGCTTACCTGCCGCATCTGTCAGTTTCAGAATGTTAAATCCATAGCCATTATCTGTTTTTGTTTCATCAACACTGTCCAATTGTTGCTGACTTATTTGCTGGTTCATCGGGTTACTACCCTGGTAGTTCGCATTGTTCACCGTGCTGTGCTGGTTCTCATCCAACTGTAACCATAAGAAGGTCAGTATATCGGGAGAATTGTTAAAATAGGTCACTGTTTCACTGCCATTCAATTTCAGATTTTTTTCATCCAGTTCACATTTGATGTCGTAGTCGCAACGCTGCTGCCAGTATTTGGGGCCCGGGGCGCCACTGGCAGAACGGTATTCGTTAGGAGTGGGGAAGTTGCCGCCCATCTGCTCAAACTTGTTGCCATGGTTACTGTTGGGATTGTTGTAAATGTTCTGTGCAAAACCTGCTATGCTCAAACAAACAGCCATCAACAGGCAGGAAATAAAATTTTTCATTTAGTAGTATGATTTTTTGTAATGCGAAAATTACCGGATGCTTTCAAAACTAAGATAAATAGGTTAATGAAATAAAAGAATGAAGGCTTGGCCGGTAGAAATTATTTAAGCGGTTAAATGAAAGCGGCGACACCTTTTTAAAAGATGTCGCCGCTGTGGAAAGCTGACTTACCAGCTTCAAAAAATTACTAAAATCCTTTCTTCTCCATTGCTTTCTGCATCGGGTTAATACCCTGTGCCGGCGTTACATTTTGTTTTTGTTTAAATAATTTGAATTTATTCGGTGGCTTAATGTCGCCATAAGTATTATTACTTTCATCTACATCAGCAGTTTCTTTGTAGGGGTCAAGTTTTATGGAAGCCACCTCTTTGTCTTTCATAAATGTTTTGAGCACCTTTTTTTCATTTTTACGCCACACCTGTGCAGGAATTCTTTCTATCTCTTTTGATCCGTCCTTATACGTCCATTCAAGAATAATCGGCATTACTAATCCTCCTTTATTACTAAATGTAATTTCATAGAGGTTCTTACTACTATATTTATTTCTGCCTTCTTCATCCAATGATTCGGTTTGTGCTTTTTGAACGATAGGATATTTAGTAGTATCAAATTTCTCCATATCCCTTGCATACCGCCAATAAAAGTCACGAAGCGCAGTATCTTTATCTGTTTCAAATACAATATTCTTATCAGTTTTATTCCTGATTTTTGAAAGGTCTTCAAAGTCATTTATTAAAGGTTTTGATAAAGGCCTGAAAACAATTGTATCGTTTTTTTGAGAAGGAATAGCTGTTACATCAGGTATTGAATGTTTCACTGTATCAATAGAAATATCACATGCATCTGTTCCGTAAAACCATCCTCTCCAGAACCAATCCAGATCTTCGCCGGTAGCATCTTCAATTGTTCTGAAGAAATCTGCAGGTGTGGGAGATTTAAACGCCCAGCGTTTGGAATATTCCCTGAAAGCATTATCAAATAACTCACGACCTACAATGGTTTCTCTTAAAATATTTAAACCGGTAGCTACTTTATCATACGCATTTGCGCCAAAGTTGTTGATGTTTTCGGAATTGGTCATGATTGGCTCTAACTGATCTTTTGGCAGTTTCATGTAGTCTGTAATTTTAAATGGGGGGCCACCATCTGAAGGAAATTTATTGTCCCATAATTCCTGAGTGAGGTATTGCAGGTATGAGTTTAATCCTTCATCCATCCATGTCCATTGCCTTTCATCACTGTTTACAATCATGGGGAAGTAAGTATGTCCTACTTCATGAATGATTACTAAGATGGCGGCATTTTTTGAACCTTCAGAATAAGAGCCATCCGGCAAGGCACGGCCGGGATTGAAGGATATCATCGGATATTCCATCCCTTGATCACCTTCTACACTTATCGCAACCGGGTAGGGGTAAGGGATAGAAAATTTTGAATAAGTTTTAAGCGTATGTGCTACCGCTTTTGTTGAATATTTACTGTAGATGGGGTAGGCTTCTTTTGCATAATAACTCATCGCCATCGCTTTTTTGCCTTCAACAATTGCAGGCATGGCATCCCATACAAAACGGCGGGATGATGTCCAGGCAAAGTCTCTGACATTATCAGCTTTATATATCCAGGTTTTCTTTGCTTTACTTTTTTGTTTTGATGCATTCAGGGCCTCGTTTAACGTTACAATCTTTAATGGTTCCTTTGCATTTTGTGCTTCTTTCCATCTCGCCAGTTGAATGGGGGAAAGTGTTTGTGCATAATTCTGACATTCTCCTGTACCGCCAACAATATGATCAGCGGGTACTGTCATCTGTACTTTAAAATTTCCAAAGCATAGTGTAAATTCACCTGTTCCGGTAAATTGATGATTCTGCCATCCCTGATCGTCGCTGTATTTACACAATCGTGGATACCATTGTGTGATTGTATAATTATTATTGTTGTCTTCAGGAAAATTTTCATATCCACCTCTTGCACCACCAAAGCGAAGAAAATCGCCCCGGTTTGCCAGTTTATAATTCCAATCCACATTAAAAATAAATTTCTGACCGGGCTTTAACGGTGCGGGCAGATCAACTTTCATCATCGTTTTGTTGATGGTATAATTCAACTTTTTACCTGTCGCATCTGTCAACTTTGTTATGTTGATGCCATAGCCGTTATCTCCTTTTTTTTCTTCAAAACGGTCAAGCACTTTATCAGTGTATTGTACACCTAACGTGTTTTGGGATTGATAATTGGCATTATTAACTGTGCTATGCTGATTTTCGTCCAGTTGCATCCAGATATAATTTAAAATATCCGGTGAGTTATTTGTATAAATGATTTGCTCACTACCCGTCAGTTTATTATTTGCTTCATCCAGTTCGCACCTGATATCATAATCCACCCGTTGTTGCCAGTATTTTGTACCCGGAGCACCACTGGCTGTTCTTTGTTCGTTGGGTGTCGGCAATATTGTTCCTAACTGCTCAAACTTGTTGGCATGATTAGAACTGGCATTGTTCTGGATATTTTGTGCTTTTACTATTAAACTAATAAGGAGCATAAAAGCAAAAAGCGGAATACATTTTTTCATGTTTTTAATTATTGATTTATATGGGGAAACGTTCTAGAACCATTTTTAAAGAAAGAGAAAATACGCCAGCAGATAAAAAAATTATCCAGTCACGCCGGTTTACTTTCATCATTGTTACGATAAGGTGCGATAGCAACAGAATGGCAGTTACGACAACAAGCTGCCCCACTTCTAGCCCCACATTAAATCCAAAAAGGCTCCAGCCAATATTTTGATCACTTCCTTCTATGGCAAACCTGATATAATTTGCAAAACCGAGTCCATGTATCAATCCAAAAAAGAGAGCCAAAAAATAACTGATACGGATTGATTTTGAGGTAATTTTTTTCTGAAACAAATTGGATGATGCTGTAATTATGATAGTGAGGGGTATCAGGTATTCAACCAGTTTGCTATTCACCCGGATTATATCAAAAACACTTAAGGCCAGTGTTAGCGAATGACCGATAGTGAAAGCGGTCACCAGAATTAAAACCTGTCTCCAGTCCTTCAATAAGTAAATGGCCGCCAGGGCTGCAATGAATAATTGATGGTCTAATGCATTGTAACCAATGATATGTTTCCAGCCCGGCTCAAAATAAAATTTAAAATCCTGCATCTTACCAACAATTTTTGCCGTCCTTAGTACTATTCATCAGGCCGCTAAAAACTTTTATCAATGTTGAAACAATTCTGTTAGCGGCCAGATGAGTTCGAATAAACCAGACTTTTGCGTCCTTATCACTATTCATCAGTCTGCTAAAACATTTATCAATATAGCTACAATTCTATTTGTGGCCAGATGAATTTGAAAAATAAACCAGACTTTTGTAATTATGAAATATATTGTGTCAATGGCAGCATCCCTCTATAAATGGTCGTTAATCCTTCTGCTGGCGGTTTCTTTTACGTCGTTTAGTGCCTATTCAAAACACCCTTTCCATGTTAGTGTGTTGGATATTGAGCATAATGCTTCCAATAAATCTTTGGAAATCAGCTGCAAGATTTTTACCGATGATTTCGAAACGATTCTGGCAAAAAACTATGGCACAAAGGTTGACTTGATAAATCCACCCAATAAAGCGGCAATGGATACATTGGTCAAAAAGTACATCCTTTCTCATTTATCAATCAAAATAAGCGGAAAAGCAGTTGTATTAAACTATATCGGTTTTGAAAATGAAGGCGAAGCCGCATATGGATATTTTGAAGTAGACAATATTCCGGCAATTACCAAGGTGGAAATTGCTAATTCTGTTTTGCATGACAAGTTTGACGACCAGCTGAATATCATACATGTAAAAGCCGGAGGTAGCAGAAAAAGTACAAAATTGAATTATCCCGATAAGTTTGCGGAATTTAATTTTTAGAGATGCCCTAAAACAGTTTAATCTTCTATTTCATCCTTCAATTCATCGCTTAGTGTTACCAGCACTTTATCTATTCTGTATCCGTCCATATCTATCACTTCAATGATGAATCCTTTCCAGCTTAATTGATCTCCTGGTTTAGGAATTTTTTCCAATTCATGCAAAATAAATCCTGCAAGTGTGTCAAAATCATGTTCACCTTCATTTAACCAACTTGCTTTTTCAAACCGGGTCAGAAAATCGTAAAAAGGGATTTGCCCGTCAATGAGGTAAGTGCCGTCTTCTCTTTTTATTATTTCATAATCGTCTGTATCAGGCTGTGGCATATCCCCGACAATTGCTTCTAGTATATCATTAATGGTAATCAATCCCAATATGCTTCCATATTCATCAACAATAAATGCAGAATGTATCTTTGATTCCTTAAATTTTTCCAATACCTGGTATGCCGAATTATTTTCAGGAATAAATAATGCCGGTTGCATAATGTCTTTAAACAATGTGCTGTCAGGACTTACATAAAGGTCTTTAATTGAAACGATGCCTTTTATACTGTCAATTGTTGAATCACATATTGGATATGATGAATGAGGTTCCTGCAATATTTTTTCTTTTATCTTGTCTTCATTATCATCCAGATTGAACCAGATGATATCGCTACGGTGTGTCATCAGGGAAGTAATGTTACGGTCACCAAGGTGAAAAACCCTTTCGATGATATTCTGCTCTGCTTCATCAATTGTTCCGGCTACAGTGCCTTCCCCGATCAATGTTTTGATTTCTTCTTCTGTTACTGCATCGTCCTTCGATCGTTTGATATTAAAAATGCGGAAGAAAATGTTACTTGTTTTATTCAGTAGCCAGACAAAGGGGTGTGTAAATTTTGCAAATGCATTCATTGGTCCTGCCACTGCTTTGGCGATACGTTCAGCTCTTAATAAACCGATACGTTTTGGAATCAGTTCACCAAAAATAATAGAGAGAAACGTTACCAGAATTACAATAATGGTGGTAGAAATTGGAGCTGCATATTCATGAAGAAAATCTATTTTTTCAATATAAGGTTTCAGGTAGACAGAGAATCGTTCACCGGAATAAACACCGGTAAGAATTGCAATCAGTGTAATCCCAATTTGTGCAGCCGATAAAAATTTTTCCGGATTATTTGATAATTCTAATGCCCTTCTGGCTCTTTCATCACCTTTTTCAGCCTGACTCTCCAGCCTTGATTTACGGACAGAAACCAGGGAAATTTCTGAAATGACAAATAACGAGTTCACAAAAATCAAAGCCAGCAATATAATAATCTCCATTTATGCAGCAGGTTGATTATCAAAGATAACAATTCCGAACCGCTTATTGAAGAAGGTGCCGGTTGTAACGCCGAAAGCCAGACCCAGCATGGCCCCACAAACTACATCCAACGGATAATGCACCCCTACGTATACCTGAGCATAGGCTATAGCAGTAGCCCAGAAAAGACCAACCCAAGCCCATTTTTTAAATAAATGCCTGAATGTTATAAAAAAGAAAGTTGCCATTCCAAAATGATTGGCGGCATGATTGGAAGTAAAACTGGAGCCCCCGGCACAATGATTCAGTAACAGGCGAACATGGTCTGTAAAATTGGGGTCATTGCATGGTCTTAGCCGATCAAACCCATGTTTGAAAACGTAAGTACCTGTCATATCAGTTAGTGCAACAGTAGAAAGGAATAAAACAGCCCACCAGATGCCCTTAATTTTAAAATTGATCAATACAAATATCAACAGGAACAAATACAACGGTACCCAGACAATAGAATTTCGCAGAAAAGGCATCACAGCATCAAAGAATGAATTGGTCCAATCACTGTTTATTTTTTCAAACAAATGTCGATCCCATTGTACGAGCTTTTGCCAGAAATTGATTGCCAGTAAATACATTGTTGCAAAAATACAGGTTGTAACCTAAGCATCAGGCCGCTGATATTAAGTTTAAATACATGAACAATATTTTAGCGGCCAGATGATTAAATAACAGGAACTAGGTTATAACAGCCAAATGCATAAAAATTATCTTATTTTGTAGTTTTTATCAGAGAAGCCTCCATGTTAGCCAGATTTAAAATACCAAAAACCATATTATGGGTGACAAATCTCCTTGTCATCTTTTTAATATTGTTTTCCTTGTACCGGGTATCTACCTATTTCGCTTTCAAGGGAAACGGAATTTCTTTTGGGGAGTCTATTCCTGCTTTTTTGCTGGGTATCCGGTATGATCTTCGGTGGATAGCTTATATTTTACTCCCTATTATCCTTTTAAGTACTATACCAGAACTGTCTCCTTTTTTTTCTGGCCGGAATAAAAAATGGTGGAGTTGGTACCTGGCAATTGTCACATTTATTGTTTTTGTTTTTTTTGCAGCAGGATTTGGAAGCTGGTCTTATAACAATAACCCATTGGATGCGGGTGCAATGAATTTTGCCGAAGATTTTAAAATCTCCTGGAAAATGATGCGGCAAACGTATCCTTTATTCTGGATGTTGTTGGGATTGGTTGTAGCAGTTCTTTTAATCCGTTGGATGTATCATCGCAGTCACTGGCAGGTAATCAATAAAACAGACGGGTTGAAAATACCGCATCGCCGAAAACACTTCTTGCTCACGGCATTGTTATTTGGTTTATTTATATGGGGAAATTTTTCATGGCCACCGCTGAACAGGAATGACAGTTTTAGATTCAACAATAAGTTTATGGCAGACCTGGCAATGAATCCATTACAGAGTTTTTTTGGGACACTGAGATTAAGAAACCCTGATTTTAATGAACAAAAAGCTAAAGATGCATTTCCACTGATAGCAGAATGGATGCAATTCCCTGACAAAACTAATTTTTCTTACCGCCGGGAAATTGCCCCCCGCAGTTCTTCTTTTGAAAGCCGCCCGAATATTGTGATGGTTCAATGTGAATCCTATAGTATGTACAAAAGCAGTATGAGTGGTAATCCTTTAAATACAACACCCTATTTTGATTCGTTGAGCCGTAATGGAATATTTTTTGAACGATGTTTTACCCCGCACTTTTCTACAGCAAGGGCTTTGTTTGCCATTTTATCCGGTATTCCCGATGCGCAATTATTTAAGTTTTCCAGTCGTAATCCAGGCGCTGTAAAACAACATACGATCATCGATCATTTAATGGATTATGAAAAACATTATTTCCTTGGTGGCGATCCTGAGTTTGGCAATTTTGATGGTTTGCTAAAGAATATTGATGGATTACAGATGCATACAGGAAAACGAAAAGATATTCCTGATATGAATGTATGGGGCATTGGCGATAAAGACCTTTTTCTCGAAGCCAATCATGTTTTCAGGCAAATGAATAAGCCCTTTTTTGCTTATATCCAGACATCAGGGAATCACCGGCCTTACAATAGAACTATTCCTGCAGCTGATACAGATTTTGTAAAGAAATTTGTGCCTGATGAAGAGCTCAAACGTCTTGGTTTTGAATCATTAGATGAGTTAAATTGTTTTCGGTATGCGGATTATTGTATCCAAAAGTTTATGGAAGCGGCGCAAAAGGAAACTTACTTTCATAACACCATTTTTGTTTTTGTTGGCGATCATGGGTTGGCTGGAAATGCCGAAGCGATGTACCCTTCTGTTTGGACAGAACAGCGGCTAACAGATGAACATGTGCCTCTTTTATTTTTTGCCCCCGAATTACTTACTCCACAGCGGCGGACCGAAGTGGTTTCACAAATAGATATTTTGCCGACCATTGCCGGCATGCTGCACCAATCGTATGTAAACACTACTTTGGGTCGTGACTTACTGGACCCCAACAAGAAAAATAACTATGCTTTTATTACGAATACAGCTGATGCAATCGGCATGGTGACAGATGATTTTTATTTTACCCGTAATATTAATTCTAAAGAAGAGCAACTAAAGCAGATGAAAGTCGGTGTGTCTTTATTCACTGCACAGCAAAAAGATTCTGCACAGAAAAAATTATCAGCATTTACAATTGCTTTTTATGAAACGGCTAAGTACATGCTGATGAATAATACAAAAGATTAAAAACCCCTTTCTCCTCCTATCTCTCAGGTTCCGGAATCAACCAACATCGAAGAGAATAATAGTAATACCGTAAAAAAGAAAACCCCGATCAGCTCAGGGTTTTCTTTTTTTCAAATTTCTTACTGAGAACTCAAGTCTTTTCTCAATTTCATAAGATATACTTCGCTTTTTGCAACTGGACTATCGAATAATTTTACTCTGGCATCCCATGCATCGTATCCATAATCTTTACAATAATGATCACGGAAAGATGGTGTTCCTGCCACTGGTGGTGTGGGAGCACCATAAAATCTCGGCTCTAAAGATTTAAATCCGTCTTTAAGATTTCTGATAGTAACAACCACCTGGTCGCTTCCATCCCATAATTGATCCCAAAAGCTGCTGCTTAAATTTGCCATCATTGGGTTAGTGTTAGCCATTTTTTTTTGAATTCTCCAATTTCTTGCAATCTCAGTTTTGTAATCATTCACGCTAACACCTTGCTTTAAATGAGTAACATTTACAGAAAAACTTTCAGCTTTTATTTCTGGATTCCAGCTA
>JANNQR010000020.1:0-50294 GCA_031400855.1 Chitinophagaceae bacterium
ATAAATAAATTTCTCACGCCTCGCCACAGCTCACCTTATAATTCTTCTTTGAACACTATTCTGTTTGCATTTCGCAGATTTACTTTTTACGACACATTCCTTTCTTGATTTATATATCCTGCAAATATATTGCAGTGCAACTTGTGTATTAGCGAATATACGAACATTAATTTCTTCTGTTTGCTGAATATTGTTGTTCTGATTTTCAGGTGATTAGCATAGTTTATGCAAGATTTTAGCCTGTCTTCAAGAGGTTCGCAAATACAACAACGATATTGCAGATTTCGCAGTAGTTATCAAATCAATACAGCACTGATAGAAGTAACTATTCCTCTTCTTTTACTTCATTCCCCTTCTCCGGCCGCATTTATTCGCATCACATTTATTTTATAATATGGAGCTCATGAATGCTCTTTATTATTGTCGGTTTCCTGTTTTGGTTCAGGCCGCATTTGCGGAAATAGGAGTACATCCTGTATAGAAACACTATTCGTTAGTAACATACAAAGCCGGTCTATACCAATACCAATACCAGAAGTAGGCGGCATACCATATTCCAATGCACGGAGAAAGTCGTAATCAATAAACATGGCTTCATCATCGCCCCGTTCACCAAGCTTTACCTGTTCTTCAAAACGTTCCCGTTGGTCTATCGGGTCGTTCAGTTCGCTGTATGCATTGGCAATTTCTTTTCCGTTTATCATCAACTCAAAACGTTCTACCAGGCCTTGTTTGTCACGGTGCTTCTTTGTCAATGGGCTCATCTCCACCGGGTAATCAATAATGAAAGTTGGCTGCACATAATTCTTTTCGCATTTCTCCCCAAAGATGTTGTCAATCAGTTTGCCCTTGCCCATTGTATTGTCAACGGGTATGTGCAGTTGCTTGCAAACAGATCGAAGTTGCTCTTCATTCATCCGGCTAACATCAATGCCGGTATGTTCCAGTATCGCATCATAAATACTAATGCGTTTAAAAGGTGCTTTGAAAGAAATAGTTGAAGAACCAAGAATTACTTCGGTGGCACCACAAACATCCATCGCTGCTTTTTCCAGCAATTGCTCTGTTGTTTCCATCATCCAGAAATAATCTTTGTACGCTGTATAAAACTCCAGGATGGTAAACTCCGGGTTATGGGTACGGTCCATTCCTTCATTGCGGAAGTTGCGGCTGAATTCATACACCCAGTCAAACCCGCCAACGATGAGGCGTTTTAAATAAAGCTCATTGGCGATACGTAAATACAATGGAATATCCAATGCATTATGATGCGTACTAAAAGGTCTTGCTAATGCTCCACCCGGAATACTTTGCAGCACCGGTGTATCTACTTCCAATGCGCCATGACCGTTTAAAAACTCACGGATAGAATTGATCAGCTTTGTCCGCTTGATAAAAGTTTCTTTTACAGCAGGATTGATAATCAAATCAGCATACCGCTGACGATATTTAAATTCCGGGTCGGTTACTGCATCAAAGGTTTGTCCATCAGCTTCTTTTACAATTGGCAACGGACGAAGTGATTTGCTGAGCAGGGTTAGTTCTGTTACATGTACAGATGTTTCACCTGTTTTGGTAATAAAGCCATAGCCTTTTATACCGATGATGTCGCCGATGTCCAATAGTTTTTTCCAGACTATATCATATAATGTCTTGTCTTCACCGGGGCAGATATCATCCCGGCGGATATAGAGTTGTATTTTTCCATGCCCATCCTGTATCACACAAAAATTGGCTTTGCCCATATCCCTTACACTCATGATACGGCCAGCGAGGCATACATCAGCAAACTGCTCTTTATTTTCTGCAGTAAGATTTTCTTTTATAGCAACTGAGTTATTGTTGACAGGAAACAGGGGAGCAGGATAGGGCTCAATGCCCATCATGATCAGTTCGGCCAGTTTTTCACGACGAAGAATTTCTTGTTCAGAAAGATGTTGTGTACTCATTAATATCGTATAGGTGATTTTAGCGCCCCCTCTTACCTGGTATTCAGCATTTACAGGAATGTGGGCAGGCAAAGGTACTGGTTACAAATAAGCACACAAACAGAAAGCCCTGTTTCGATTTAAACGAGACAGGGCTTTGATTAAATAAATAAAAGAGTGATTATTTTTTTTCTTTTGGAGTATTATTAAATAAATAACCCACCCTGATCGCAAAACCAATATTTTTTACTTTATCATTGGCAGCTCCGGGGAGAGCTAATTTTTCATCGGGAATAAGATTTTGTATGCCCTGGATATAATTGGCAGAAACAAAAATTCCATTTTTCATTCTGTATCCCATTACCACATTACCGCCATAATCGACACCCCTGTAATTATTGGCAACAGCATTTCCAAAAGTAATATTGGTCTCAATACCTGGTGAACCTGCTGAACGTGTTACTTCTTTGGAAGGAAGGGGTAAACCGATATAAGGACCTCCTCCAAAGTAGAACGTTCCTTTTTCTCTATTACAATTTCTTACAAAATTGGGAGCCAGTTCTACATAACGAAGTGCCGTATAGATCTTATTGAAAATAGGTGTTGTAGGAATTGTAGAAGTTCCTTTCTGGATATAATGAAGATCAGGTTGGAAAGAGAATTTATTTTTCTTTCCCAAAGGCACTTCTAATTGAAATCCGGCAACCAATCCAATCTTGTATTCACCATCCCTGTCAGCACCACCGATTGTTTTGCTAAGGTTGGCCGCATCAATCCCGCCTGTAACACCTACTCTTGTTTTTTGAGACAAGGCTGTCAAGCTCATACATAAGGAAAATACGGTTAAAATAATAATCGTCTTTTTCATAAACAGTAGTTTTTTATTGACCTACTCGTATCGCTTTTCGGTGAAGGCGCCCGACTTTTTTGTCGGGATTTTCGGGAAATTCCCCCTTTTTTTAGAAATAAAAAAATTTAACCTGCCGCAAACATAAGTAAACCTGTTGATTTTCAAAAGCGGTCTTTTTAGTCATAGTCAAAAGGGGTTTTGCCTGAGTTAAAAAAGAGTATAAAAGTACCGGTTCAGAATTGTCATAAAGGGGTTTGTAAGCCTGAAAACACCCCTTTTTTCATTGTTGATTCCTTTTTTGATGATATTGCCCGTATAAGGCCAGGGAGCAGTAAAAACGACATTTTCGGTCATCCAGGACCAAATTGGTAGAAAAGCTTTAAGTTGCACCAAACCTTTCTTTGAGTCATTATAAACTCAAAATACTCAAAAAATGAAAAAATTATTATCGATTCTATGTCTTTCATTGGCATTAAACAGTTGTGAAGTGTTATCTAAAATACCCGCAGGAATAGGTGGTGTTACAGAAGGGGAGGCAGGCGAAGGAATTAAAGAAGCTTTAGGTCAGGGCCTGGTAAAAGCTGTATTGCAACTAAATAAGCCCGATGGGTTTTTTAAAGATGCGTTATATAAAATCCTCATGCCGCCGGATGCAAAAAAAATAGAGAACACTTTAAGAGATTTAGGCATGAGCAAAATGGTGGATAAAGCAATTCTCCAGATCAACAGGGCGGCAGAAGATGCAGCAGCATTTGCCAAACCCATTTTTGTGGATGCCATCAAAAGCATGACACTTAATGATGCAATAGGGCTGGTTAGAAATGGTGATACCAGCGCCACTCATTTTTTCAGGGTAAAAACTACTGATAAACTGATAGCGGCTTTCCTGCCCGTCATAAAAAATTCATTGGACAAACTGGATGCCACTAAATTCTATAGTGATGTGGTGAATACCTACAATAACTTTCCCACCACCTTTAAAAAATTGAACCCTGATTTACCGGGCTTTGTTACCGGTAAAGCCACCGATGCCTTGTTTGACCTGGTGGCCAAAGAAGAATTAAATATCCGGCAAAATATTGCTGCCCGTACTACCGACCTGCTCAGGAAAGTGTTCGGGGCAAAATGGAACTAAAGCCATTAAAATCATGCGCCTGTTGCAACTTATGACTTAAATAAACGTCAAATTTTCAAGCAGGCTTTTTTGTTGCTGTCAATTGCCATTATCTTGCAGCAGTTAAAATTTATACTTATATGAAAACTTTAGTAGTTATCGGATTATTGATCAATATGCTTACTCCGGTAGTTTCTTTTTCTCAAATCACTGTACCTAAAATACTCTCAGGCAAAAAATCTACTCAGGGGATAACAGAGAATGAAGCAGGACAGGGAATTAAAGAAGCCTTAACACAAGGTGTTGCCAATGCCGTATTGAATCTAAATAAAACAGATGGTTTTTTCGGCAGCGAATTTTACAAAATGCTTTTACCACCAGATGCACTTAAAGTGGAAAGGACACTTCGGAATATCGGTATGGGGGCGCAGGTAGATAAAGCGATCCTTTCGATCAATCGTGGGGCTGAAGATGCTGTGGCTTTTGCCAAACCTATTTTTATTGATGCTATTAAAGAAATGACGTTGACAGATGCATTGAACATCATTAAAGGGCCGAAAGACGGGGCGACGAATTATTTTAAAGGAAAGACGAAAGAAAAATTAATAACTGTTTTTACTCCTTCAGTGCAATCATCATTGGAAAAAGTGGATGCCACTAAATATTATTCCAACATCATCACTTCATATAATAATCTTCCCACTACATTTAAAAAAGTGAACCCTGATCTTACTTCCTTTGTGGTAGGTAAAGCTGTAGATGCATTGTTTGATCAGGTAGCTAAAGAAGAAGCGAATATCAGGGCTAATCCATTGGCAAGGGGAACTGATCTTTTAAAGAAAGTGTTTGGGGGAAAATAATACCTGTAAACGTTTGATTTAGTCTTACTTACTAAGGCCCGGAAAACATCCGGGGTTTTTTGCTTTTTATTGTGAATTATTCTGCTGGAATATCATGTAATTTTAAAGGAATAAACCAACGAACACCATTCAATGAAAAAACTCCATTTTGAAAAAGATGAAGGCTCTGAGTTTTATAAAGACCTGAAAATTGCATTGGATGATTATTTTACAGAGAATAAGATAGGGAAAGAAGGCAACCGGATTATGTACTTTAAAATAGGCCTCTATTTTGCATTGGATGTTTTGTTTTATTTATTAATGCTGAACAGCACTTCTTTATTCCAATTTTATCTTTTCTATTTATTGCTGGGCCTTTCTGTGTTATTGACTGCATTTAATATCTCACACGATGCGGCGCATGGAGTAGCCGTAAAAAGTAAATTCTGGAACAAATTATTATTTCAGCTCAGTTTTCAACTACAAGGAAACAACGCCTATGTATGGGGTAAGAATCATAATGAGTCACATCATTTATATACCAATGTAGAGGGCAGCGATATTGATGTATTGAATAACCCCGTTTTCAGAATGACTGACACCCAACCACTAAAATGGTTTCATCGCTATCAGCATATCTACGGCCCTTTTTTATACCTGCTGTATTCGTTAAACTGGTTCCTGTTCCGGGAAACATTGATGGCTTTTAATTATTCAAGCCGTACCATTACGATAAGTATCCCAAAATCTGAAGTCATAAAACTGATTTTCTTTAAACTGGTTTATGTTTTTTATATGATCGGGTTGCCTGTTCTTTTATTGCCATTTGGCTGGCAACATGTTTTACTGGTATTTCTTATTAATCATTTTATTGTCTCTATCATTTTTGTAGGAGTGCTGGGAGTATCACATTTGTCAGATTATGTTCATCATCCAAAGCCGGATGCAGATGGAAAGCTGGCGATGAGCTGGCCAAAACTGCAGATGCTTACCTCTGTAGATTATAATGCCGGGAGTGTATTTTTTAACTGGACATTAGGTGGATTTAATGCACATGCACTGCATCATTTGCTACCCAATATCAGCCATGTACACTATATCAAAATACTGCCCATCTTCCGGGCAATGTGCCACAAACATCATATTACTTATATGGAAATGCCCTATCATAAAGCCCTGGCTTCGCATTTCCGTTTTTTAAAAAAAATGGGAAATAGTACTGAACCTAAACCATTGGCATTTGAAAGACCGGCATATTAATATTATTGCTGATACACTTTTACTAAAGCAGTTATTAAAAGAGGTGGAACATCATTTAACCACCAATCGTAATGCTGTTGCCCTATTACTGGTAGTGAAATTTATTTTTTACCTGGCGCTTGTATCTTTTTTTTATACAATGATTTTTGTATCACAGAATCAGTTACTTTTTTTTTCAGCATATATCCTATTCGGCTTATCGGCAGTCTTATTTGGATTCAACTTTGCCCATGATTTTTCCCATAATACTGTTTTTAAAAGCAAGGGAATCAATAATGCCGGTTACACTGTTTTATACTCTCTTGTTGGTGCCCATGCAGAATCCTGGAAACACCGGCATATTCATTCCCATCACTATGCACCCAATGTAAAGGATTATGATACCGACTTACAGATTACCAGTTTGATCAGGGTAGAGCCTGGTAGTGAGTATAAATGGTTTCATCGTTATCAGCACTGGTATGCGCTGGTCGCTTATATGACTTATTCACTCTACTGGGTTTTTGTTAAAGACTTTACGATCTATTTTTCTGATAAAGACTTTCCTCTTAAAAAAACGTTTACCTATCACCTATCATTCTGGGTACAGAAAATCTTTTATCTCACTTATTTATTGATCTTGCCTTTATTATTTTCAGAATTTGAATGGTATGTTGTTGTATTGGCATTCCTGGCTATGCATTTTGTGCAATCACTTTTTCTGCTGCTCACTTTTTTTATGACGCATCATGTAGAGAATACAGTCTATTTTTCCGCCAATGAGGATGGGTATATCCCTACTTCCTGGTTTGCAAACCAGGTGAAAACCTCCAACGATTTTTATCCATTCAGCAAAACGGCGAATTTTATTTTCGGGGGATTTAATAATCATATTGCGCATCATTTATTTCCACATATCCATCATGCATACTATCCCGAACTGAATAAAATCTTGTACCGGGTATTAAGGGATCATAAAATTGAGCCTAATGTAACCGGATTTTTTACCGGGGCCTGGTCGCACCTGTTGCATTTGAAACGAATGAGCTATAAACCTGAACCGGTTAACTTTTAATCAGGAAATACTCCCCAGAATAGCAGTACAACTCTTCTTCTTGGATCATCCACTTTATAATCGGTGGCTTTAGGGTTTGGCATCGACTCGCCTTTACCTTCATGCAGGAATATGATATGGCTGATGTTGTTGCCATTGCTGGCTAATCTTTTTTCAAAGGTTTGAAAAAGCCCGATTACTGTTTTGGCTCTTTTTGTTGACAAAGCCTGATTCAAATCAGTATTTGTGAGTACTTGCTTGCCGGATAATTTGAGATCTTCTTTTAAATCATTGTACAAGCCTGACCCTTCACCAATAGTAGTAGCATCTGCATAACCTTTGGCAGTAATGACCAATGAAAGGGGAAAATCCGGATATTTTTTAATAAAGGCATCAATTTCTTTGGCAGCAGGTTCAAAGAAATTTCCAATGGAATTGACTACTTCAGGCGTTACGGTGTATTTACCGGGTCCAAAAAAAACGTCCTGGTCTAATTTTATAACGGTATTACGGTTGATCAGATCATTGATCAGAGATACTTTATCATTAATCAGCTTAGTTGTGTTTTGCGAAAGAGCAAGAGTTTTTTTCAATTGGTTCCAGTCTTTTTTATCAACCTCAACATCACCCACAAGAATTGAATTTTGTGCGACCAGTATATCAATTTCATTATAAGTTCGCCCGATAAATTTCATTATACCTGAACTTACACTGTCATCCATTTCATTATCATTCTGCTTTTTGATCCTTTTGGTATCCAGGTCTTTTAAACTATTCCGATAATCCATCATCTGGCTGTCCAACGAGGCTATTTCCTGTTGATGCGTGACAACTTTTTTCTGTGGTACACAAGAAAAAAAACTGAAAACGATTATAACTAATCCGGCTAGTATATATGGTGCTCCTTTTTTTTGCATAGAACAACATTTAATTGGTGATAGCTTAAAGGTAAAAAACAATTAGGAAAAAAACAGTTTAAGTTCCTGCCAGCAATACTTGCCAGGCATCATTTGTTTTACCTGCTTCCAGAAGTGATTTGGCATAGGTATGTAGTTCTTTTTCCATTTCCCCGGGATTGATGCTGTAATACTGGATAATTTGTATTAAGTGAGCATCATGAAAAACCGGATCTATAAAAGGCTTTTCATTGACATTGGCTAATTGACCCAGATCATTGCCAGTAAGTATTTTGCTGTTGCGAATAGATTCAGGCAAAGCATCTACGCCTATTCCCAGTTCGGTATTTGGTTTAGGCACATGAAACAGGTTGGTTTCATCCACCTTGCAGTACCAATCGCCGCCAAGCCGGGCTACATGATTAATTTTTCGCTGGTCTAATTTATTATTTTCATCAAGCAAAGAATCGTCAATATGCATGACCAATACTTCACAGATAACTAAATTGCCGGCACCGCCTTCAGTTCCCAATGGTTTTACTTCTATCACTTTACATTCCATCTGCACTTTACTTTCTTTCACCATTGGTGGTTTTACAATTGTGGCGGGTTTTTCAGTAAAGCCGGCTTTGATAAATTCATTTGTTTCTTTTGGAAATTCGCAACTGGTAAGAGAAGTTTGCTGTACCATGTCGAAAGTCACTATATTGATAACTACTTCCGGAACTTCTAACACATTCTGTAAGGTATGCTTGGTCGTATTATCCCTCACTCTTCTGGCCGGAGAAAAAATAACGATGGGTGGATTAGAAGAAAATAAATTGAAAAAACTAAAAGGGCTGAGATTTACATTGCCTGCCTTATCAATAGTAGAGGCAAAGCATATAGGACGTGGAGCAATGACATGCTGCAGGTAGTATTGTTTTTCAGCGGGCTTTAGGTCTTTTAATGTGAGTATCATTCGCTGGTTTTTTCACGCAGAGGTCGCAGGGTACGCAGAGTGTTATATACAGACACTCTCTGCGACCCCCTTTTCTCTGCGTGATAATTATTTTTTTAATTTTAAAATACTCCAATCACTCTCCTCCGGCATAATCGTATTACTCAATTTACCCAATCCATCAATCTCCATTTCCACTACATCACCAGGTTGCAACCATTGTTCAGTATAATTTGGATCATTTAATTTTCCGGTGCCATTCAATTCCAAAAAACATCCCGTTCCCACTGTGCCGCTACCAATTACATCACCCGGAAATAAATCAACACCATAAGAAGCCCTTTCAATTATTTCTGCAAAAGTCCAGTCCATATCACCCAGGTTTCCATCACTTACCTGCTTCCCATTTACATGGCATTGCATCCGGAGATTCCAACTGATTCCAGTATGATTTTCTTTGGCAGGAATTTCAAATTGTTGCAATTCCTCCAACGTTACAAGCCAGGGGCCAATCACAGTAGAAAAATCTTTTCCTTTAGCCGGACCAAGGTTTAGCAGCATTTCTTCCATTTGTAAGCGTCTTGCACTTAAGTCATTCATGATCATCAATCCGCCAATGTATTCATCAGCATCAGCAGCTTTAATATTTCTCCCTTGTTTACAAATAACAATTGCTGCTTCCAGTTCAAAATCCAATTTTTCAAAATGATCGGGCATACAACTTATTTCTCCTGGTCCTGCAATGCTATGATGGTTGGTGAAATAAAATATTGGATACTGGTCATACTCCGGTATCATATCCACTTTCCGGTTTCTTCTTGCTGCGGCCACATGTTGGCGAAAAGCATATCCATCACGGCAGCTGGTGGGTAATGGAACAGGGGCTAACAATTGAACATCTTTTAGCAACACTCCTCTGTTACTGGTTCTGGTTCCTTCTCTTAGCAGTAGTTCGCCAGCTTGTGTCACAGGAAAAGATTCCTCCCAGTAATTTAAAAACATTCCCATGCTGTTAGGAAGATCTGGGTGCAGCACTTCCATATCATAGATCATTTCATTGATCAGCACACCCAATTGTTCTCTTTCGTCCTTTAAATAAGTTACTAGTTTCATACAGTTTAGCTATTAATTGCCGCTAAGTTAGCCGATTAATTCAATCAGGGAAACACCATCATTTTCAAAGAGTTAACCAGCCTTTAGTGCTTTAACAGATCAGTTGTTTCAAATCCTGATCCTCAAACATCTGTTTTCCTATCTTTGCCGCATGGAATTCGAAAAGATTCATAATAAAGGGCAGGCACAGTTATTTAAGAACCCTTATCTTGAAATGCTGACCAAAACCCATCCGCTGGTAATTTGGGGAATGTACACCCCTGTTATGATTTATATGGTCTATTACAGCGGTACTATTGGATTTGCTACCGGAAGAATTGCCCTTATCTTTTTAATCGGCATGTTCTCCTGGACCCTGTTTGAATATATTGCTCATCGTTTTTTATTTCACATGATAGCCAATAGCGGCAGGGCTAAAAGGTTTATATATACTTTGCATGGTAACCACCATCATTATCCGAGAGACCGGCAGCGGTTGTTTATGCCACCTGTTCCAAGCCTGATACTTTCTTCTGTCATTTTTGGTTTGATGTTTCTTGCCATGAGGCAACATACATTTATGTTCTTCCCGGGGTTTCTGTTGGGTTATTTAATGTATGGCACCATGCACTATGCCATTCATGCCTGGAACCCACCATTCAAATGGATGAAAGGATTGTGGAGGAATCATCATCTGCATCATTACAAAAACGAACATAACGGATATGGAGTTAGCTCTACTATCTGGGATCATATATTCGGTACCATGTTCGATCTGAAGAAAGAAAAAGAAGATAAAGAGAAAGTGAAAGAACTGATGTTTGAAAAGAGGAAATAATTATTTACCCGGCTATATTACTACTACCTGCCTGCCGGCAGGCAGGTCATCATCTGTTCTAAGTTTACCATGAGGTAACGAAGGGCACTCTTGTACGTTCGGTAATTCTAATGAGCTTTTCGAAATGTTGCCACATGAGAAAATTCCTTTTTTATTCCATCCTTGTATTTATTCTTGCAGCTTGTAACAACGACAAAAAGAAAGAACAACAAGCACCTTCATTTCTATCAGCCAAAGAAGTTGTACGCCTCAACCAGTTAATTTATAATGACAGTACCAGCGAAGCATTTGCAAAATATGCAGCTGCTTATGATATTGTTTTTCTTCCAAAAGAAGTGAATGGCAACCTGGCGATTATTGCAAAAAACAAATCTGCTGAACAATATGCACTGGTAATAAGGGGTTCTCTTATCGAATTCAGCAATGCCGGGTTTCAGAATTTTATTTTGCAGGATTTCAACATATTTACTATCAAACCCTGGAATTATACTGATTCAATTAAAGAAGCATATATCAGTAATGGTGCTTTTACAGGGTTTCAGAATTTATTGCAACTAAAAGATATTAAAACCGGATTATCTATCAAAGAATTTATAGAAACAAAAATTCCTGTTAAGTCCAGTATCGTTATAACCGGGCACAGCCTTGGAGGAAATCTGGCTTACCCATTTGCAGGATATTTAAAAAAGGAATTACCAGTAGGTAAAAAAAATAATTTACAACTCATCACTTTTGCTGCTCCGGCTGCCGGAAATGCCGCTTTTGTACAAGACATGGATGAAAAATTTCCTACAGCAGAACGATACGTAACAGATAAAGATATTGCCACCGTATTTCCGGATATGGATAAAATAAATGAACTGGCAAAAATGATCGGACTGGATAGTGTATTACAAGCAGACAGATTAAATATCGGTGCAATTGGTAAGAAGCTGAATGCCGGTGATTTATTAAATATTGCCGGGGAAATATTAAAACAGACAAACGTACTTAATAAAACCAATACGTATGTACAAAGTCAGCAACATTTGCGAATGCTATCCATAAATGCAGCTGCTTCTAGCACTTCTCCATTATCTGTTGATGCCATTTTCAACCGGGCCTATCAGTTTCATAAAATTGATACGTATGCAGAATTGCTGGGATGGAAGGCGTTGGAATAATTTATGACTCGGAGGCTTACAAAGTCATTATTATTAATAAAAAAAGCAGACTTTACCATTTCTCCTCATCCGGTATATTTTTATTTGTGGCTGTGTTCTTTCTGCTTTCAATTTTCTGTAATTGCCTTTCAATGATCAGATCGGCAATAAGTTCTGAAGCATTTTCGCCTTCCCGTTGATCCAGCAAATGTTTCATTTTGGATTCGTTTACATCAATACGATAAAGATAAAAAACCAATTTCTCAAAATCATGATTGATAAGATCATTGATGTGAATGGAAAGTTTTTGTTTTAACTCATCTAATGAAATAGTATCAGGCAAGCTGATTTCAAGTGACTGGTTTATATCTGAAATTAAATCTGTGTGCATCTGTGTTAACCAGCCTGCCGGCAGGCAGGTCTGCGGCTAAGTGTATTTATTTTATTGCCAAAGGCAATCAATTTGTATTTATTTTTTCGTGTTATTAGTGCCATTCCCCGCATTTGGCGGGGCAAGCTGTGGCTAAAATTTTTCCATCACTCCCAAACCAAATAATGCAAAATCATATTTCACCGGATCATTCTTATCCAAAGTTCGTAGAAATTCTGTTAACTCAATAGCCGCCTGCCAATCAGTTTGTTTTCTATTCAACAGACCAAGACGTTTTGCTACTCTCGCCACATGTACATCAATCGGGCAAATAAGCTGTGATGGGGATATGGTTTTCCAGATACCAAAGTCAACACCTTTATCATCCTGCCGCACCATCCAGCGTAAAAACATATTCAATCTTTTACAGCTTGATTTTCTCTCAGGGGTAGCTATGTGTTTTTTTGTCCTTACCGGTATATGTTCTAATGAGAAAAAATAATTGTGAAAATGCTTTAATGTCGTTTCTATTGTCGGGGTATTGCCCCCCTCTCCCCCAGAGCTTGTCGAAGGGATGGAGAGAGCCTGTCCCGAACATGATTCGGGAGGTTGGTCCAAGGGACTCCTTCGGAGGGTGTGAGGAGTAAAGGCTATTTCAAGGCTTTTATGTTTGCTGTAATGAAATTTGAAGAACTCAATAAAATAAAGAAGGTCAGTTGTATTAAACGTCCGGTGTTTGAAATTGATTAATTTTTTTAATTGTTTTGCAGAATGGTTCAAACAAAAATCATACGGCGCATTATCCATCAACTGCATCAGCTCTTTTGATTTGTTGATGATAGTAGTTCTGTTGCCCCAGGCAAATGTGGCAGCAAAGAAACCGGCAATTTCTATGTCCTGTTTTTTGGAGAAAAGGTGTGGAACAGAAATGGGATCATCTTTAATAAATGAAGGCTGATTGTATTGCTCCACTTTTGCATTTAAGAAGCCGGTAAGATTTTTTTCTGAATACTTAGTCAGCATTTTTTATTCTTTCACCTTTCACAGGAGAATAATCTGTTTTCATTTCACCATTCACCATTAATTTTTCAAAATAGCATTTAAAGCCATCGGCACCTGCTAATTTTTCCTGATTCTGGATATGAAAATGCAGGTGTGCTTCTGATGAATTGCCGGAGTTGCCACAATGGCCCAGCAACTGTCCCCCTTTTATTGAGTCACCCACCTTTACTTTAATCGAGTTCAATTTGAAATGTGCAAGTAGCAGGTATTCGTTGGTTGCTGTTTTCAGAACAACACTATTGCCGGTAAGCTGTTCTGGGTTCATCTCGCCGGGAACATTATCTTTCACTCCTTCAATTACTGCTACTACTTTGGCGTCACATGGTGCAATAAGATGCTGACCAAATGCATAATAGTCCTCGTTGGATTTGCCATCAGTCCTGTATGTTTTTCCAACTGAATCTGTCATAACGATATCGAAAGCATGTCTTTGTGCCTTTGATGAAATATGATAGTTCTCTTCTTTCGTATCGCCGCCCCAGAATACAAGCCATTCCCCGTAAAAAGGTAATGACATTTTAGTCTGGTTACGAAGGAAGCTGGTCTTTTTTTCAGGAGCATCATAAGGTGTGAAAAGGAGACCATCTATTTTTCCAAACTTGTTTTCTGAAATATCAAGCCATAGTACTGTATTGGTAAATTCGGCTTTATGACGGGCAAAACTTCCTTTCCAGGTTACAAATGTGAATTTAATTAGCAGACCGGCATCTTTATGGAGCTGTGAAAAGAAGTCTTTTGTTTTATCCAGGGGCAGGGCATCTTTCATTTCCTGTGAGAACAAATAGAAGATACTATCATAAGATTCCCGGTTGTAATAATCAACAACCCTTTGTACTGTTGCGCCTTCCTTTAAAGGTTCATTTTGCCCACCACAAGACTGCATGATAAGCAATGTGGAAATAAAAGCAAGTTGTTTTATCACAGTGGTAAACAGCATTAACCGATAGCTTTATTGAGGTCATCTATCAAATCATCTGCATCTTCAATACCCACACTAAGGCGAATCAATGAATCTGATAAACCATTTTTTATCCTTTCTTCTCTGGGTATTGATGCATGTGTCATACTGGCCGGATGATTGATTAGTGATTCAACACCACCCAAGCTTTCGGCTAAGGAAAATAAATGAGTTGATGATAACACTCTTTTGGCTTCCTCCACACTGTCATTTTTTAATTCAAATGAAATCATACCGCCAAAATCCCGCATTTGTTTTTTAGCAACAATATAACCCGGATGATCTTCAAAACCCGGCCAGTAAACTTTTGCTACTTTAGGATGATTACGCAACCAATTAGCAATTATTTTTCCATTTTCACAATGGGCTTTCATTCTAACGCCAAGAGTTTTTATTCCACGCAACACCAAAAAGCAATCCATTGGCCCCGGCACAGCACCACAGCTTTTCTGAATAAAATATAATTTTTCTCTAAGCTCTGGATTATTCATCATTAAACCACCTTGTATGACATCACTGTGCCCACCAAGATATTTGGTTACAGAATGCATAATAATATCAGCACCAAGATCAAGCGGATTTTGCAGATAGGGAGATGCGAAAGTGTTGTCAACCGCTAATAAAATATTTTTTGACTTTGTAATAGCAGTAACAGCAGCTATATCTGTAATATTCATTAGTGGATTAGTCGGTGTCTCTATCCAAACCAGTTTCGTTTTAGCGGTAACTGCCGTTTCAATATTAACGGTGTTTGATGTGTCAACATATTTAAATACAATACCATACCGTTCCCAAACTTTGGTAAACAGCCGGTAGCTGCCGCCGTACATATCATTGGCGCAAATCACTTCATCGCCGGGAGATAATAATTTGATCACTGCATCTGTTGCTGCTACACCGCTACTGAAAGCCAGGCCAAATTTTGCATTTTCAATAATAGCAAAAGCATCTTCCAATGCCTTTCGGGTCGGATTTTGGCTGCGGGCATATTCATAGCCTTTATTTACACCAGGAGCTTCCTGCACATAAGTGGACGTTTGATAAATAGGTGTCATTATTGCACCTGTTGATGGGTCTGGTGCTGCACCGGCATGAATGAGTTTTGTAGCAAGTTTCATGTTGTCTGTGATTAGATGATTAAGAATTGCAAAGATGCTGAATTCAATTTACTTGAACATTGAGGCAGCAGAAAAATACCGCCAATCGTAATTATCAGCAGCATGCGAAGGCATTGGTTTAACTGGTTTTTGTAAAACTTCAGCTTTCAACACTTTTTCAGTTACTAATTTCTTTTTTGCTTCATGGATGGCATCCTGCACCTGTTTATTTTCCATCCAGTTTTTTTGTGGGGGTTCAAATCCAACTTTATCTTTCCGCCATACAATTGATTCGGGTAATTTATTTTTCATCGTTTCCCGCAGCAACCACTTGGTCCAGCCCTTACGGATTTTAAAATTGGCAGGTAATGAAAAAATAAATTCAACCAGTTCATGTGAGAGGAATGGAAGCCGTACTTCCCGGCCATGCGCCATTGAATTTCTATCGGCATAGCGAAGTAATTCTTCTAATCCATATGTGCAGGTGTTGAAATATAATACACTGTTGAGTGTATAATGATCAGGCCGGGTATAATAGGCCTCTTTGCTTTGCAGTTTCACAAAATCCGTGGTAAGATCTTCCTGCCTGATGGCTTTCAGTAAATACTGATTTTCCAATGTAACAGTTGCAAACCCCGGAAAATAAGCAGCAATAACATTTTTGAAACCAAATTTTTCTTTCACACCATTTTCTTTTGCAGCTTTTAATTCTTTACTGCTGAATAATTTTCTGTTCCGGAATAATTCCTGCCAGTACCATTTATAGTATTTATGATAACCGGCTAAAGTTTCATCGGCGCCTTGTCCGTCCAGCAGCACTTTCACATGATGTTGTTTTGCAAGTTCATATACTTTGTACTGGGCATAAATGCTTGCTGATCCAAAAGGTGATTCCTGGTGATAACATAATTTTTCCCAATCTTTCATCATTTCATCACCAGATACATTCACAGTGGATTGGTGCAGATTGAATTGGTCAGCAACTTGTTTTGAAAAAGCAGATTCGTCTTTTTCAAATCCGGGAAAGACGGCAGTAAAATTTTGTGGTTTATAGCCTGCCTGTCCGGTAGGCAGGTTTATAGTTTGTAGTTCGTTGATAACTGAAATAAGGGAAGAACTGTCAAGTCCACCACTTAAACTTGTTCCAATTGACACTTCACTCCGCAGCCTTCTTTTTACAGACATAGTAAGCAGATGTGTGAATTGTTCAATAGCCTCGTTATCACTAATTTTTTTATGTTGTTTTTCAGGATCAAGGTCCCAATACTTTTCCAGTATCAATTGTTGAGTACTTGTATTGTAAGTTAAAGTGGTAGCCGGAGGGAGGTTATAGATATTTTCAAAAAAAGTTTCACCCGGCTTTGTTGGATTTTCTGTGTAACCAATGGTGATATAATTAAATAGCATTTTCTGATTAGGGATTCTTTCAATACCTGCAGCCCACAATGCTTTCATTTCAGAGGCAAAAAGCAGTTGTTTCCCATCAAAATGATAGAAGAATGGTTTTTCTCCAAACCGGTCTCTTGCTGCAAACAATTCATTTTTTGTTTCGTCCCAGATTGCAAAAGCAAACATGCCATCAAAATAATCCACACATTCATCCTGCCAGTAATCATACGCAGCAATAATTACTTCCGTATCTGTTTGTGAACGAAAAGTGTATCCTTTCTTGATTAGTTCTTCTTTTAATTCTATGTAATTATAAATTTCTCCGTTGTGAATTATTGTATAACGGGGGTCTTCCCCTTCTTCAACCGGTGGAGTAGGATAGGGCTTAAGGTACATTGGTTGATGACCCTTATCACTTAAATCAATAATTGAAAGTCGCCGATGCCCCAGTAAAACATTTCCCGCTTCATTTTGCCAAAAACCTTCACCATCCGGCCCACGATGAGCCAATGCCCCTGTCATTTTTTTCAGATGCACTTTGTTATACTGCGAAGGAGTTGATTGTATGATACCGGCGATGCCACACATACTGTAAATATCTTACTAATTCTTCTGCATCTGGCCGCTCATTAAGTCTTTATTCTTTTAGATTTACTAAAAGCGGCCTGATGCGTAGTAGCCAGCCTTATCCGATGAAACGATTTTAGAAAACGATAGGCAGTTTTACTTCAATATTATCCCACACTATTAATAGATCGGCACCCGTAGTAGTTTGTTGAAAGATCATTGTAAAGTATTCAATTGAACTGCTGATTTTGGTCGGGGAAACTATAAACCGGGCAATATCTTTGGACGGATCCGGGTGAAGACCCCAGCTGTCAATATTACTATTCAGTACGATTGTCCATTTGTCCTGCTCCGGAATTGCATATAAAATATAGCGGCCGGCTTTTATTTTTTTATTCTGAATGGTTACATCCCTATAAAAATCAAGTTCAGTTGACTCGTTGGCCCCCAGGCGCCAGGGTTCTCCGTATTTTAATACATCATGAAATATTTTTCGACCCTGTAAATGCGGCCTGCTATAAACTACTCTTGCTATAGGTGGATTCATAGTTGGTTGATCCATTTTCAGCTTGGGATAATCAGCGGGAAAGTAACTCATATCCATCGGCGACACATCTACCGGTTCATAAGTGTTAATTGTTTTCTCTGGTTTTATCTTTAAAATAGTATCTCCATTAACAACAATGGATTTACTATTATTATTTTTCTCTTTTTTCTGGTTACAAGAAAAAGAAAAAAAACTTCCAAGTAGTAACAGAATGAATATTCTCATATATCGGGAAATTAAAAAGTAAAGGGTACTGATACTTTCACATTATCCCAGGCAATGATCAGGTTGCAGCCGGTTGTTGATTTTTCAAATACCATTGCGAGGGATTCGACGATTGTATCCATTTTTTGCACCGGCACAGTTGTTCTTAATACATCTTTTTTAGAATCATATTTAAAAGAACCCCAGGTGTCTGTCTCTTTATTAATGATGATGGTCCAGCTGTTTTCATTCACCAACGCATATATGGTGTGACGACCTTTATTGAGTTTCTTTCCCCCGATGTGAACATTTTTGTAAAATTCGATCTCGGTAGCTTCATTGGCTCCAAACCGCCATACCTCCCCATATTTTACTAATCCTCCAAAAATAACTCTCCCGGCTTTTTGCGGACGACTATAAACTATTCTGCCTGCCAAAGGCTCTGTTATTTTATTCTGAATTTTCAATACAGGGTATTTATCAGGATAATAACTCATGTCCATAGGCGATTTATCAACCGATGGAAGAGGGGATTGCGCCAATAAACAAAAAAAGAATAACTGAAATACAGTGATAAGTGTAATTGCTTTTTTCATAATTTATAGTATTTACAAAAGTAAATGATTTGTTTTTCAGGGGGTTTACTATTTATGATCGGGGTTTCAATTGGTCAATCTCCGATTGTATAAAGGGTTTGACCGATGCCCAGAAATGACGGTAACAATCCTGCAAAAGTTGGTAATGCTCTTCAAATAATTGATAAGCGGTTTCACTTTCAGTTAAATAGACTGCTCTGCGGACTACACCGCCCAGGCTTTTTCCTGTTCCCCAACGGGTCCGGTAGTTATATAACCAGTTTTGTTCTTTCATATAAGGATACATCAGGGCAAAATGTTCAGGGAACCATTGTACTTGTTTGTCAAGGCTTGCATAAACCTGTTGCGAAAAATAAAGGAGTGACTGTTCAGTAAACTCAGTAGTATCGGTAGCCAGAAAATGATCATAAACTACATCGACAAATGCACCACTGTATAAACGATAATGCGGACGAAAAACTTCTTTGGCTTCTTTAGTCGCTTCATGTGTATCTGTAAAACTGTCAATTACCCGGTGCAGCATGATTCCCTGTTGAATTTCAGGCGGATAATCAAATTTCTTTTTTCCTTTTATAAAATCACTGATCATATTCCCCGTCAGTATCTCCGGGTGATTGAAAGAAAGATATGCATGAGCCAGGTAGTTGATAAAATAAATGTTTAACGGATGAATAGATTAATGATTATGGTTATTCTGCATTTTTGTTTTTTTAAATAAACGATACGAATATACACTGGGTATGATAATCATGGCCAGCGTAACAGTAAAGAAAACGATCAGGGCAATAATCGAAGGAATAAGAAGACAAACTACTGCAATAAATAAACCTCCGGCAAACCAGATCTTTGCTGCCAGGGCATGTGTTTTTTTCCAGTTGTCCGGGTTTTCCAATGTCCAGGGTAAACGAAAGCCGGCGAAATAGTTGGGCTTCATATTCGGCATATAATTACCGATGATGGCAAAGAGTAAACCTACGCCACCAAGCACTAAACTAATATCAAACCTGGAACCACCCTTTGCTCCACTATAAATAATGAGACAATTCATGGCAGACATAAAAACTGCCACTGCAAACCCTATTCGCTGTAACCGCTCTTTGTTTTCTGCTGCATACTTTTTAGGATCTATACGGTAAATGTTTAAAAAAAGATAATAGATAAAAAGACTCATTACAGTAAGAATGAGAACGGGTACAAGTAATTCCTTCTTAGCTCCATACCGGTCCGCATTTCCTTTAATATCAAAATGCAGCGGTATAGTTTCAGGTATTTTAGACCATGTAAAAGCTAAATAAATACCCGGCACCAATATGACTAACCAGACAACTTTGTTTAGTATTTTATTCATAACTACTTTTTTTTCGATTTGAATTGTAAGAACCATTTCATAATCTCGTCCACCACGGTTGTATTCAGCGAATAGGAAACATACTGACCCTCCTTTTCTGCAATGACCAGCTTCGCCTGTTTCAACAGATCCAGGTGGTGAGATATACTTGGGAACGACATATGAAAATTCTCAGCAATTTCACCGGCTGTCATATCTTTTTCCTGTAATAATTCTAGTATTTCCCGGCGGGTTTGGTCGTTTAGTGCTTTAAAGAGAATATTCATATAAATATGTATAATTGTATATTTAGACAAATGTCTAAATATTATTTTATCTTTCAAAATATTTTTTCGCTAATGGGTAAAAAAAATTTCCTGCTCATAAATGGTAATTAGAAATGTTCAGCGGTACACCTTTATCAACCTGTGTTAACAACAATTAACAGTGCCTGCCATTAGTCACAATTGACTTGCCCCGGGGTGTAACCTGATATACTTTTGTGTCGTCATACTAACAAAGAAGAAAAATTTAAAACCATAACCTTCTTTAAAAATTTATTTATGAAAAAGATGATATTAGCCCTGGCAATTTTAGTAAGCTCTGTAAGTGCCTTTGCCAGTGAAGTAAATGTTAATGAAAAAGTTAAGAATGCTTTTAAAACAGAATTTACGAATGCCAGCGAGGTAGCCTGGTCTCAGGGAGACAATTATTACAAGGCAACATTTAATTACAATGGTACTTATCTGTTTGCATTTTATAATGAAGAGGGGGAATTGCTTGCCCTGTCACGTTACATCAGCCCGACAACCCTGCCATTTATTTTACAAAAAGAGCTGAAGAAAAACTATAAAGGATATTGGGTAAGTGATTTGTTTGAGGCATCAAAAAATAGCGGTACCTCTTATTATATAACCCTTGAAAATGCAGATACAAGAATTGTATTGAAATCAACCGGTAACAGTTGGGATATGTATAGTAAGCATAAGAAATCTTAATACGCCGGTTTTCAAACCGGAAAGTCGTTCAAGATAGTTTTGGTGTGTGGTAAAACAAACCCCGTTCCCGCAGTTGGCGGGACGGGGTTTTTGTAATTAGTTGAAGAAAGTTAATGATTATTATTTGTCGTTAATAGTATTAACAAGGGCTACCGCAAATCATAAATCACTTGACTTCTGTTTTATTCAAACATATTTTTGAATTGTTATTCATCATTCATTAATCATTAAACCTTAAACCATGAAAAAGATTTTTGTATCACTCTCTTTACTGCTGACAGCAGGCCTTTCTTCAGTATTTGCCGGCAACGATCCAAACCCTGATAAGAAAGTATTAGAAGGATTCAGCCTGGAATTTGCAAAAGCAGAATATGTAACGTGGAGTAAACAGGATGATTTTGACAAAGCAACATTTTTACTTGGAGGAAGCAGGGTTATCGCATTTTTTAACCAGGAAGGAAAATTAGAAGGAAGTGCCAGGGAAATAGATTTTGCGCAATTGCCGTTAGTAGTAATGATAGCAGTTGAAAAACGGTTTACAAATGCTTCGATATATACGGTTACAGAAATCAGTAATGAAAACGGCACCAGTTACCGGATAGAATTAGAAGCAAATAATAAAAAGTACAGGATCAAGGCGGATCAGGATGGGAATACGTCTATACTTGAAAAGCTGAAAAAGTAATTTCTTCATTTTATTCTTTTGAAAAATTCCGCTGGTAACAGCGGAATTTTTTATTTATATAAGTGTATTTTTGCAAACCACATAGTCCCCCGCATATGGCGGGGTCTGAAGGCGGATCAAAAAATACATTATGAATAAAGGACCCGTTTCAAAATTTATTGAACACCATTACCGTCATTTTAATGCTGCAGCCTTAATGGATGCAGCCAAAGGCTATGAACAACATTTGCTGGAAGGTGGTAAAATGATGGTAACATTGGCAGGTGCTATGAGTACCGGCGAACTGGGTATTTCATTTGCCGAGATGATTCGCCAGGGAAAAGTAGATATTATCAGTTGTACAGGTGCAAATCTTGAGGAAGATGTAATGAATCTGGTGGCACATTCCAAGTACAAAAGAATTCCCAACTACCGTGATCTGACGCCGCAACAGGAATGGGAATTATTGGAGAATCATTACAACCGGGTAACAGATACTTGTATTCCGGAAGAAGAGGCCTTTCGTCGTTTGCAAAAACACCTTGTAAAACAATGGGTGGATGCTGAAGCAAAGGGAGAAAGATATTTCCCCCATGAATTTTTATATAAAACAGTTTTGAGTGGGGAACTGGAACAGTATTATGAAATAGATCCGAAGGATAGCTGGATAGTTGCAGCTGCAGAAAAAAATATTCCTATTGTAGTACCGGGATGGGAGGACAGCACAACCGGAAATATTTTTGCCAGCTATGTGGTGAAAAGAGAATTAAAAGCCAGTACGGTAAAAAGCGGTATTGAATATATGGTGTGGCTGACAGAATGGTATCGTAACAATTCATCCGGCAAGGGTGTTGGTTTCTTTCAGATTGGTGGTGGTATTGCCGGCGATTTTCCGATATGTGTAGTGCCGATGATGTACCAGGATCTGGAATGGCATGATGTGCCGTTCTGGAGTTATTTCTGCCAGATCAGTGATTCCACTACTTCATATGGTTCTTACTCCGGTGCTGTGCCAAATGAAAAAATAACCTGGGGTAAATTAGATATTAAAACACCTAAGTTTATTGTAGAAAGTGATGCAACAATTGTTGCCCCGTTAATATTTGCCTGGGTGCTGGGATGGTAAATGTATAAATGGAAAAGAAAAAAAGGCTGCAGGGAAGTAATCGGCAGCCTTTTATATATAATAGCTATAATTTTCTTGAACAATTAATACGAACCCTCTACTTCATCAATTATCATGACAATCAGGAGTGTCAATGTAATAGCTAAATAAAGTATCGATAATCCCCATTTTGATTCGGTAATATTAGTAAAGGTGTTAACCACATTCCATTTAAGCCTGCTAAAAAATACTGTAATCCAGAAGACATTCAGGGAGCTACTTATTTTATTATTTTCAATTTTATGTCCTTCCATTGCTATGTACAGTAATTTACAAAAAATTATTTATATCAACTTGTTATCTTTTAGGCATTCTTTTTTGCATCTTCCCATGCTTTGGCGGGTTTTAAAGCACTGACAAGATTAACAATGATAATAATTTTGACAATGATTCCACTATAAACAGCTTTGCCACCTATTAATACAATACCGGCAACCCATATTAACAGGAAAATAATAAGCCCGGTAATGATTGCGGTAAAAGGTTTTGTCTTTGTCCATAAGGCTAAGGCTATAAAAATGCCTACTTCAAAAACTATAATACCAATCATTAGTGGAGTAAAGGAAAAATCCATTGCACTGGCACTAATAATTTCTCCCAACAACAATAATCCGGCGGTAACGAATAATGCAGTTTTTGCTTTTTTAATCCCGGTTTCATAACCCTGGATTTCTAATTTCTTTACACCGTCATAGTAATCTGCAATTTCATGTTCGCTTTTTGGTGCCGGTTCGTTTTGGTTTTCACTCATGGCGATAAATTTTATTTAAGGTACACAAGTTTTCTAAAAAAACCCCCATCTCATTTACAACGAGATGGGGGTCGGTATATAAAAAGGGATGGATCAATGCCTGCGATCTCTCCGGTCTTCCCGGCGATCTCTCACATCTTCTCTTCTGTCCCGCACATCTTCCTGGCGGTCTCTTACATCTTCCCGACGGTCACGGATATCCTCTAACCTGTCCAGGATGCCTCCGTTATGCCTTGCATCACGGATGTCTTCCCGGCGGTCTCTTACGTCTTCCCTTCTGTCCCGTACATCTTCCCTGCGATCTCTCACATCTTCGCTTCGGTCTCTGCGATCTTCAATACGATCATACGATGGGCGACGCTGTGCATCCACCGTATTAATGCTGGAAAAGGCAAGAAAGAAAAATCCTGTCAGTAATAAAGCTTTTGCAAATTTTTTAGTTTTCATACATCTGTTTTTTAGGGCTATAAATTTAATTACAAACGATAGACCAGAACTATTGTGTCGGGTTTAATGTAAAGTAAAAACCCCTTCGGTTTGAAGGGGTTTACTATTTTAAGTCTTTAATTCCTTTTTTATCCGTTGAGCTTCTCTTGCATTCTGAAATCCGGCAATCAGCAAATAAACCAGAATCGCTTTTCCCAGCCATCCGGTTAATGCAGCCTGGCTACCAGTCATGGCAATTATATAGATCCAGATACCTACAATTATCAGGGCTGCAATGATCATTGCCAGCATCGGTTCTTTCATAGCTAAAAAGGCCAATCCTACCATTATTGCCGGTACAATGGCGATGTATAAAAGAGTATCAGCCGTTACCAGGTTTACAGCCAACAGTGCCAAAAGGTCAAAACCGAAAACCACAGCAGCTATGGTAAAAAGTTTAGTTTTTGTTTTCCTGATTTCTATCTCCAGAATTTCTTTTTGTGTATCCTGGTAGCCATCATATAAAGCAGAAACAATATTTTCTTCTTCTTTTTGGTTTTCCATAACGATTGCTTTAGCTCTATGAAGGTAGAAATATCCAGGATAATAAATAGCAAATTAAAATCCTTTTGGTATTTCTAATTTCATATCCCTTTTCAACATTTCATTCCGGTTAGCCATTTCCCAGGCGGTGTAAAAGATCAATTGGGTTCTTTTTACCATCAGCGGATAATTAATTTTATCAGGCGTATCGGTTGGCCGGTGATAATCTGCTTTCAGCATGCCATCATAATAGAAAATAATCGGGATTCCCTTTTCCGCAAAATTGTAATGGTCGCTCCGGAAATAGATCCGGTTACGGTCATTCGGGTCATTGAATTTATAATCCAGTTCTACTTTCGTATACTTTTTATTTACAGCTTCGCTGATCAGTTTGAGATCGCTGCTGATCTTATCATCGCCCACTACATAGATATAATTAGTAGAGTCGCCTACCTTACGGCTGGAATCACTCCGGCCGATCATATCGATATTTAAGTCAACAGTTGTTTTTTCCAACGGGAAGATCGGGTGATCAGTATAATAACCGGAACCCCACAATCCTTTTTCTTCTCCACTGACCGCCATAAATACAATTGACCGACGGGGCCCTTTACCCAGTTGTTTTGCCTTTGCAAAAGCTTCAGCCATTTCTATAACTCCGGTAGTGCCACTGCCATCGTCATCTGCCCCGTAAAAGATGATTGTATCCCGCATACCCAAATGATCATAATGGCTGGTAATAAAAACATATTCATCTTTCAGATCCGTACCTTCCAGTACACCCAATACATTGGAAGCCGAATTCATTTTTGTTGTTTTTGAATATCCCAATTCAATTTCTGCAGAATAAGTTTTTGCAGTAAGGGTACCTGCTTTCATCTTATCCATAATAGTAGTTTTATCTTCTCCCATCATTCTTGCTGCTTCACCAGGCGATATCGTAAAAGCGAAAACCGGTTGAGTGGCTTTGTAACCGTTCATGCTCCAATTGCTGTTCATACTTATTTTATTGCGGGGAAAGTTGCTGTTTACAATCAGTACAGCTGCCGCACCTCTGCTGCCGGCTGCATTCATTTTACCCACTACAGTAGTTGATGGTGAAGTTTTGTAACCGGATGGAACACCATCAAATATCAAAACTAATTTGCCGGCCACTTTTAATTCCTTGTAATCATCTCTTTTATCATCGCTGATGCCATAACCCGCAAATACTACTTCAGAGAAACGCATTTCCGCCGTATAGTTACTTGTGATGGGCTGAAAATCTTTATCCATATTCAATACAGCGCCATTAATTTTCAAATTAGCCCCCTGCATCGAATCTTTATACAGCGGATAGGTTTGCCGGTAACTTCCGTTATTTCCAGGAACCAAACCAATTGATTTAAACTGGGATTCGATATAATTGGCAGCTCTTTCCAAACCGGGTGATGGTGTTCCCCGCCCTTCCATTTCTTTACTGGCTATAATGTATAAATGCTTTTTCATGTCTTCCACAGTAATAGACGCCGCAGCTTTCATAGCATTTTTATCTTTCTTTTGCGCAATAGAAAGAAGAGGTAAACTCAGGAGCAGGCAGACAATTAATTTTTTGGTCATTGTAATATTGTGTTTGATAAAATTGGTATTAAAAATAATCCCTTCCTGTAAGGGAAGGGAAAAATCAGGATGATTGGTAATAGTATCAGGTACAGGCAATTTTATTTACACGGGTTGCATGCCGTCCTCCTTCAAAATCTGTTGTCATAAAAAGACTGACCATTTTTTCAGCGTCTCCTTCCCTGACAAAACGGGAGGGGATACAAATAATATTAGCATCGTTATGCTGTCGCACCAGGCTGGCAATTTCCTCCCCCCAGCAAATGGCTGCACGGATGCCCTGGTGTTTATTGGCAGTGATGGCTACTCCATTGGCACTTCCACAAAGTAATATTCCAAATGAAGCTTCACCTTTTTCTACTGCTACGGCAACAGGATGAGCAAAATCGGGATAATCTACAGAGTCTATACTATGAGTACCAAAGTCTGTAAAAGGAAATCCTTTTCCCTCCAGAAAAGAAATGAGATCTTCTTTATAATCATATCCTGCATGATCGCTGCCGATGGCGATTGGCTTGCTGAGGTCAAATGGGGAATGCATAAATAGTTCAGAGTTTAGAGTTGGGAGTCTGGAGTCAGACACCATTGTAAAATTAAGGAACTTCCGGCTCCTGACTTCTGACTAAAGACTCCTGTCTATTTATTAGCTCCATTCTTTTTGTTCCTTCGCCTTTCTTTTTTCGATACGGGAAGCAATAATAATACTGGCTTCAAACAGAAGATACAGCGGAATTGTTACAATCGTAAGACTAAATGGATCTGTAGAGGGGGTGATGATGGCCGCCGCAATCAATATGATGATAAAGGCATGTCGGCGGTATTTTCTGAGGAAAGTCCCGGTTACAATTCCAATTCTTGCCAGTACCATTACCAGCAGGGGCATTTGAAATAATACACCAATTCCGGCAGTTGTATAAATAAGGTTTTCGAGATAATCAGAGAAAGAGGGCATGATGATTATCTGTTCACTCATTTTATAGTTAAAATAGAAATTGACCATAAATGGAGTGAGTATGTAGTAGCCAAACAATACACCAGAAAAGAACAGCAGCGATACCCAAAAAATAACACCTCTTGTTTTTTTCAGTTCTTTTTCAGAAAGGGCCGGCTTGATAAACCGCCAGAATTCCCAGAATATATACGGGAAGGCAATGATAAACCCACCAATAAACGCCAGGGTAAAGGAAGCTACAAATTGTCCCGTCATCGTATTTTCGAGAAATTGTGCTTTTATTTCTGGAAAACAGAGAGTACTTCCAATGCCTATATCATGACCCATACGGCAAAGCCACCTGGCGGAAACAAAATCTGAACGGGTTGGGGCAAACAATATTTCATCTACCACAAAACCCGAAAATGAAAAAACAAGAATGGCTCCGATTACAATTGCAACAATAGAACGGATAACATGCCAACGCAAATCTTCCAAATGATCAACGAAAGACATTTCTGACTTAGCGTCTTTCTTTCGTTTATTAAAAAAATCGAGTAATGCCATTTTTATTTTGAGTGTCGCAAAGGTAGGCGATTGGTTAATTAGGTTAATTTGGTAATTGGTTAATTAGGCTTGAAAGCGGCAATTACCCTTCTTGCTTGCGGCGTTTCAGATAAGCAATATAGCCATTTAACATTCTCAAAAGATTTTCCTGTTTAAGCTTTAATTCTTGAAATAGTACTTCGTTAATATAATTTTCTTCAAGAGCACTTGACAAATGGTCGTATGTTTCTAAAAGCGAACCCCTTGAAATACGGCAAAATTGGATTGCCTCCTAGTAATGGAATCTTCCATAGCCTTCTGCAATATTAGCTGATATTGACCTTGCACTATCTTTAATTTGTGCAGCAAGCAGGAATTTTTCTTCTTTTGGAAATGTATTACCGATAGCGACTATTTCTTTTCTAAATGCTTTTGCCGAAATATATACTTCAAGTGTATCTAATGTTTGCATATTAAGAAGATTCTTCAATAATGAAACCTTTGCCCAATACCCTAATTAACCAATCCACCAATTAACTACCCTATTTCAACCTCTTCATCTTCACCATTTCGATCCTGGTATCACTTACATGGATAATATCAAATTCATAATCGTCTATGATGATGCGTTCTTTCTGGCTGGGAATGGTTTCATGATGGTTGATGATATAACCGGAAAGGGTTTCAGACTCTTTTTCTTTAAAGTCGAAAGCATATTTTTCTTCCAGGTAGTCGATCTCCAGCCGGCCGGAAAAAATATATTCATCTTCGGACAGTTGTTTTTCTACAAATTCCTCTGTATCGTATTCATCCAGTATTTCACCAAAAAGTTCTTCCAGCACATCTTCCATGCTGATGATTCCGGCCGTTCCGCCAAATTCATCTACCACCCAGGCTATGCTTTTTCTTTCTTTGGATAATTTGGTGATCAGATCAGTGGCACCCATACTCTCCGGTACGGCTGGAATGGATAGTAGTACCGATTCAATAGAGGCAGGTTTTTTAAAAAGATCAAGCTGGTGGATATATCCTATGATGTGGTCAATATTTTTCTCATACACCACCAGTTTACTCAGATGGGTTTCAATAAATTTATTTTTTGCTTCCTCTATCGTGGCTTTGCTGTCAATACCCACAATCTCTTTACGGGGTACCAGGCATTCTCTGATTTTAATTTTTGGAAGCTCCTGTGCATTTTCCATCAGTTGGGTGTTGCGTTCCTGTCGTTCGTCTGGTGGGGTTTGCTGAAACAAATGTTTCAGGTCGCTCCGGTTCAGTTTTTCTTTGCTATCATCTAACCGGATATTAAAAACATATTTCAGTAACCATTCTGACAAATCAATAAGCCGGGTAGCGATGGGATAAAACAAATTATAAAAAAAATCAGTGATATAGGCCAGCCTGCCCAGCAACTTATTACTATGTGCCCTGAAGATGGCACGGGGAATAAACTCTGCAAACAACAGTACGACAAGTGTAGCCAATGTAATTTCCACAATGATATGAATGGAAGCTGAACCTACATTTAAATAAAGCCAGACCGGGGCCATTACCGTACTGATCTGTAAACCCAGAAATACCAGAAAAATATTGAAGCCGATCAATGTGGAGCCGAGAAAACGGGCAGGGGAATCCACAAATTTTGAAAGTATCAGCAAAGTAGATCCGCCCTGTTTCTTTTTTATTTCAATATTCAGGCGGTTGGCACTGTAAAAAGCCATTTCTATGCCGGCAAAAAAAGCCATGAATAGGAGAGTAAGAATGAAAAGAAATATTGAATTGAAATGAATCATGGAACAAAGATAAACCCCCAACCCCTAAAGGGGCTTTATTTCACTAAAGTGTAAAAAACTTTACTCATTTTAAAAGTCAATTCTTCAGGAGACAATTTGCTTTGCTTTTACTAAAGGAAATACTAAAAACTTTCGGGGTATTCAAAAGCCCCTTTAGGGGTTGGGGGTTTTCAAAAAATTCCTCACTGCCGCTTCTGCTTCTGCACAGGCTCTTTCCAGTTTATCGTTGAGGATTACATGGTCAAACTGCTGTTTAAAAGAAAGTTCGTAAGCTGCTTTATTCAGCCGTGCCTGTAAAGATTCCGGTGTTTCTGTACCTCTTGCCCGAAGCCGGCGTTCCAATTCATCAATAGATGGCGGTTCTATAAATAAGGACAGTGAATTAATCGGAAACTGTTGTTGTACATTGATGCCGCCTTTTACATCCACATCCAGCAGCGGGGCTTTTTGTTGTTGCCATATACGTTCCATTTCACTTTTGAGGGTGCCATAATATTTTCCTTCGTACACCATTTCCCATTCGATGAATTCGTGTTGCTCAATTTTTAATTGAAATTCTTCTACCGAAATAAAATAATAATCCACTTTATCTTTTTCATTATTGCGGGGCTGTCGGGTAGCACAGGAAACAGAAAAAGCCAGCAGATCGGGCAGGGCTTTCAGCAAATGCCTTGTCACCGATGTTTTTCCGGCACCGGATGGTGCGGCGATGATGATTATTTTGTTTGGTTGTAGCAGCATGAATAGTAAAGTGGACAAATGTAAATATTAATCGGGTGCAAACCTGACAGTGGCATTCTCTTTACTTTGATAATACTAACGGAGGTGAAAAAGATGATGTTTTTGGGTTTTTAGAGTTTTGCAACAGTGAATCCCTGTTGTGTGTAGCTGCTTAATCGTTAAGCCTGTTTTCTATATCCATTCGTTCATGTAAAATTCTGATTACCTCGATCGTATCATGTAAAACTCTGTAAAAAATGAGATGGGAGTTGACTTTCGAAGCCCGATAACCTTTACGAACATGCTCCATTGGTTTCCCGGCATTGATATTCTTGCAGATGTAATTTATTTCATCAATTATCAGGTTGTAGTAGCGATCTGCTTGCTGTACCGACCACTTTTCCACTGTATATAGCCAGATTTCTTCCAGGTCAGCAACAGCTTTTTTACTGATGACAAATGGAAGTATTTTCATAGAAACTTACTGTGCAGCTTTTTTAAATTCGCTTTCGGATCAAAGTTCTTCTTCATTCCGCTCTTCTCGCCGTGGGAAAGAGCCTTATTAAGATCTTTCATTTTTAATTCTTCCGATTCTAAAAGCCTTAAAGCAGTTCTGATTACTTCACTGGCTGAGTTATATTTACCGGATGATACTTTAGTAGAAATAAATTCCTCAAAGTGCTCACCGAGTAATATGGAAGTATTGCGGGCCATAAAATTTATTTTTATAAAAGTACCAATAATTGGTATTATTTCCAATAAAAATTCAAAAACTCGGGTGCAAAATGCAACGTCATGCAACAGCTACGGGCTTGTGATATGATGTTTTTTGCCGGTTAGAACTGTCTAAAGAACCCCTTCAAAGAAACTGAATAGCGGTCTGATTCGCCGGGGAATGAGTAACATTGTTTTCATTCCTGCACATCACAAACACAACGAACAGGAAACTTGCGGACTTTCCGGGGCTTGTCTATGATGTGGTGTTCATGACTATGCCTGACAAATCCATCTTTTCCGATGTGCAGATGATATTTCTCATCAAAGGTTTGCGGGTCGGCAATCCATAAGGAAAGGTTATTGCTTTTTTTAAGCTTCAGCCCTTCTATCCATCCGGTAGGAAGAAGATTTAGCAGGGTGTCATTGAAGAGGCCCGCCCCGGTCATGTTAATACTGAAATTGTTTGCTAAAAACTTTGCCGTATCGTATTTAAAAACTCCCCCGTTGATATTTTTATTTTTAAGCTGCATGCTGATATAGCTTTCCCATTCCGGGATGGTAGCTACATGCCAGCCTTTGGGGCAAATAGAAAGCAGTTCACTATTGGGATAATAATTTCCATCTCTGCAGTCTGCTGAGTCTTTATTGAAATTGGGACAAAAAGATTTAGTGGTTTGAAACCGGAGATTTTCCCTGAACCATGTCTTGCCATCAATAACGATGGTTTTATACTGCTCACCATCCCGGTCATCTGTAAACAAACCGGTTTGGGTGTTACCAAAAAACGTAAGCAGTAATGAAATGATGAGTAGCAGTGGTTTCATTGGTATAAAGGGGATAAGCTACAACGAAAGGGGATTTGTTTTATTTTATTCCTTCTACCCGGGAATCGAATTATAAAAGCATTTATTAAACTGTACATACCGAGCCTTTTGTCTTCTTTTTACTCCGTTGCGGGATTTTTTCTTTCACTGGCCATTGGTCTGGATAGTTTTTTTAAGAATAGAGCATTTGCCCCTGATGTTTTGGTCGGTGAAAACATATCGTCCCGTCCAAGGCGTAATTTATAGTCATTACTTTATCATGCCGGTTAATTCACTACTTTTTTTAAAGCAGCAAGATAAATTTTCCGGATGCTGTTTTTTTCTTCTCTCTTACAAATGGATTCAATGGCAGGAACAAGATCTTTGTTCATTTTAGTATTCATTTTTACAATTTCTCCTAATGCAAAAGCGGCACTCCATCTAACTACGGTACCAGGATTTTCTGTATTGATCAGCAGGTTCCTGATCGCATCTTTTAATTTTCCTGGATAAAGAGTTGCAATATTTCCGATAACTTTTGCCGACTCCCATTTTACCCTTGGTGCTTTTTCTGTCAGTGTTTTGGAAACAAAGGCAAGACAAATGGAAGAAGCGATTGCCGGTTTACTCTTTGTAGCAAATTCAATTGCCTCAATGCAGGTTGCTTTTTCAGAATCTTTGGATGATTGGGCTATTTTGATCAGGTCGTCCATACTTACTTTTTTATCCAGCAAGAGTTTACTGATAGCTTCTGTTTTTGCTTTTGCTTTAAGTTGCTTATCTGTGAGTATTGAAGTTATGTCCACCGGCATAATAGTTTTTAAATTGCTTGTCTTAGAATATAAACTGGAAGTAAAGTTGATTTTTTTTGTGAAATGTTTCTACTTAGCACTAACGCTAAATTTATACTTAAACTCCGATAGACATTACTCATGGCGGATGTTTTCTCTCACCCGCCACGGGTTTGTAAAGGGTTTTAATGAATTGAGAATTTGAATTTGATTCATTTAGTCGGTGAAGATACTTCGGTAAGATCAGTAGACGTACTAAGGAGTGAAAGTGATTATTATTAAAGAAGATCCATTGCCCTTTTAAGTCGTGTAGTCAACGGATTTTCTTCATCAGTAATTCCTTCACCCCGCCAAACCATTCTGTTTTTAAGATACTTAAGATAATACTATCTCTTCTTCCACCCTGTGCTGTAGGCATATGATTGCGAAAGATTCCTTCTTCCACACAGCCAATCGCTTTCATGGCAGCTATGCTTGGAGCGTTGTTTGCATCGGCCCGAAATTCTAATCTTTCCAATCCCCATTCTTCAAACACATAGGTACATAACAATAATTTACAATGCCTGTTCAACCCGGTGCGTTGAAATGCCGTACCATACCAGGTGTAACCAAGTTGTGTGGTTAACCAGGGTTGTTGTATATCATAAAATCGGGTGCTGCCTGCATAGCTGTTTGCTTTTTTATCAAAAACAATAAAGGGATATTCTTTTTTATCGTGCAGGTTCTTTACTGCCGTGCTAATATAATTCTCCAGGTTTTCTTTACCCGCAGCTGTTACCAATCCGTATTTCCATATCTGCGGTTCATGGAGTGAGAATGGAAGGAGGTTGTCAAAATCATTTACCTCTATTGGTCGCAACAATACTCTTTCGTTTTCGAGAACCGGTTTATGTTGAAAGATATCTATTGCCATATTAATTAATTTCTCCCAACTCAAAAATTCTATACTCTTCCCTTTAAGTTGTCCTTTTAAGAAAGGATTATGAGGGTATCCTTTTTATATCAGCCCCCAATTTTTTCAACCGCCCATCTATATCCTGGTAGCCCCTGTCTATCTGTTCAATATTCTGAATAATACTTTTTCCATCGGCACTCAATGCCGCTATCAATAATGCTACTCCTGCCCGTATGTCGGGGCTGCTCATGGTTATGCCTCTCAGCATCTGTTCTCTTTCTAAACCGATCACCACTGCACGGTGCGGATCGCACAAAACAATTCTTGCACCCATATCTATCAGCTTATCTACAAAGAACAAACGGCTTTCAAACATTTTCTGATGAATAAGCACAGAACCTTTTGCCTGTACAGCCGTCACCAGTATGATACTTAACAGGTCAGGTGTAAAACCCGGCCAGGGATGATCGGAAATACTCATCACAGAACCATCGAGGAAAGTTTGTATCTCATAACAGTCCTGCACCGGTATATGAATATCATCACCAATAAAATTTAATTGAATACCCAACTGCTGAAATTTTTCCGGAATGATACCAAGGTGTTCAATGCCTGCATTCTTAATAGTGATATCGCTTTGCGTCATCGCTGCAAGTCCGATAAAAGATCCTACTTCTATCATATCCGGCAGCATCCGGTGTTCGGTACCTGTTAAATAATCAACACCTTCTATGGTCAGCATATTACTGCCGATGCCGCTGATCTTTGCACCCATCCTGTTCAGCATTTTGCATAATTGCTGCAGGTAAGGTTCACAAGCAGCATTGTAAATAATAGTGGTGCTTTTGGCCATGGTAGCTGCCATTACAATATTGGCAGTACCGGTTACAGAAGGTTCATCCAGTAATATGGATTGGCCACGCAGCTCTGGTGCATCCAGGTAAAAGAAACCATCTTCATGATAAGTAAATGCTGCACCGAGTTTTTCAAAACCGATGATATGCGTATCTAATCTTCGCCTGCCAATTTTATCACCTCCCGGTTTTGGTATAAATGCTTTTTTAAATCTTGCCAGCATCGGCCCGGCCATCATCACAGAGCCTCGCAGCCTGCCGCTTTTCTTTTTATAGGTTTCACTGCGTAAATAATCAACGTTTACATGATCAGCCTGGAAAATACAAGTGTCCCGGCTTGGCCGTTCCATTTTTACATTCATCTCTCCCAGCAATTCTATCAGCAAGTTTACATCGGTGATGTCGGGAATATTATGGATGGCAACTTTTTCCGGGGTAAGCAAAACGGCGCAGATAATTTGCAGAGCTTCGTTCTTCGCCCCCTGAGGAGTAATTTCTCCCTGTAATTTTTTCCCGCCTCTTACTTCGAATGAATGCATGTTTGGTTAATTGAAAATTATTTTACAGTAAAAATATGTAAAGTAAAGAAGGTAAATAAAGTATATAATACCAAATCGACTTCAAATTAATATCCTTGCCAGAGGTATTAATACCGATAGACAACAGATATGACTGAAGGACATGCTTTTAATGTCGTATCGGTATAAGACAACCAGATGTTTATTTTTTTGTGGTGATACAAATAAAAAAGTTGGCTTCTTTTGGAAGCCAACTTTATAAACTTTATTTACTTTTTACCGGCTGTTTACTTAATAACGTTTTTTCGGATAACCACCACCGCCGCCACGATTATCCCGGCCATCATTACGGCGAGCACCGCCTCCACCACCGCCACGTTGCTGGTATTTACCACCACCCGGTCGTTTGCCATAGCTGCCCCTGTTATCCCTTCCTTCCTGTTGCGGCCGGAAAGCTTTTACATAAGGTGTGTTGGTAAAGGTGAGCTGTCCATCGGTTATGCTGTTTAACTCACTTTGTATTGCATCATCATGAACGATCTCTTTGTGCCAGTTATTATAGGCCAGCTTCATGTAGTAAGCAATCGCATTAGCAAAACCCAGTTTCTTTTCAGGATTTTCTTCTTTCAATGCTTTTTCAATAATTACTTCCAGGTTCTTACCCAAGTGTAAAAGTTTGGGCTGCCGCCTTGGATAAGGTAGCGGATCAGGTTTTGCTTTTAGTGTTTCCCTGGTGGGTATGGGGTAAGGGGATTTTACATCCAATGTAAAATCTGAGATCAGAAATAAATGATCCCACAGTTTATGCCTGAAATCTTCTACATTTTTTAAATGGGGGTTTAAGAAACCCATCAACTCAATCACGGCCTGAGCATTGCTCTGGCGGCGTTCGGGTTCTTCTATTGTCATAATATGCTCTACCATCTTCTGCACATGACGACCGTATTCCCGCATCGTCAGGTGGTTTCTGGTGGTATTGTATTCCATGTTCTCAACATTTTCCATAGTGACAAATGTAAACAAAGAAGTCCGTAATAGGAAGCCAGAAAAGGAAAGATAAAAGTATTGTTGTTATAATCTTATACTAAAAGAAATTATATAAACGATAAGAAATCCTTGAAAAGCGAGGGCTCCCGCTTAGGCGGGACAAGTTGTGTGTTGGCAAGTTCCCCCTTGCGGGGGATTTAGGGGGGCTTTGTGTTTTAAAAGAAAGGGGCCCCGAACCAGGACCCCTTTTACAAGCCACCATCCTCTTCCACCAAGAGGTCGTTTAAGAAAAGTTGATTGACACGATGCAGATGGCTCATTACGTCCAAAACCCCAATAATTCGTTATCTCAGGTAATGTGGCTGTCTATGATCGCTGTATTCTACTACTTTCCCAATATTTTATGTTCTATTTCGTATTGCTGATCTGAGTGAATAAGTTCAATTTAATTTCCGGCTGAAATATTATCAAATATGATACCAACCTTCTTTTTCAGGCGATATTGTTAATAGTTGATTTTATGATTGTTTAACCATCTGAAATCAGGTTGGTAAATAGTTCGTTATATCTTTTTTTAGTAAGGGAACAAGGTTCTGCTTGAACAGCAGCCATTATAACAGTCGAATAAGGGTAAGGGTATTTCATGAGGTACAGTTTTGGTATTCGATTTAATTTATAAAAGTAACAGCTTTGTTGAAAGCAGTCAAGTGTATTAATGCCCCTTTTTTTGAATGGTAATTTATGAATATCCACAGCAAATGTTCGGGAGTTTTAATGAAATGGATGATGGTAAATCAAATAAGTAATAGCATTGAACAGACAAGCTATTTTACGGCGTAAATAATACAACCAATACCTTTGCAGACCCAACTAAAAAATCAAAATAGGTGGGCTGATCGAATAAATGAACATTGCGGTTAATACCAGATTTCTGCTGACGGATTACCTGGAAGGGTATGGCTATTTCATTTATGAAACCTTCAAACGCATTACACAACATCATCCGGAGCATCAGTTCATTTTTATTTTTGACCGGCCATATGATAAACGATTTGTATTTGGGGAAAATGTAAAAGCTGTTGTTACCGGTCCTGCCGCAAGGCATCCATTGCTGTGGAAACTTTGGTATGATTATAAAGTGCCGGCTCTGCTAAGAAAATATAAAGCGGATGTATTTGTTTCACCCGATGGATTTTGTTCATTACGGACAAAACTGCCGCAATGCCTGGTCATTCATGACCTTGCTTTTTTACACTATCCATCTTTTAATAAAAAATCACATTTACTTTTTTATAAAAGGTATACGCCAAAGTTTTTAGTTAAAGCTGCTTCTATTGCTACAGTTTCTCAGTTTTCAAAACAAGACATCATTAACCAATACAAAACGGGAGCAACTAAAATTGATGTTGTGTATAGTGCTGTAAAGGATATTTTTCAACCGGTAACTGATGAGGAGAAAGCTGCAACTAAAAATAAGTACACGGATGGGAAAGAATATTTTGTGTATGCGGGTGCCATTCACCCACGTAAAAACTTACTGAAACTGTTGAAAGCATTTTCTGTTTTCAAAAAAAGGCAGCAAACAAATATGAAACTGGTACTTGCCGGCAGATTGGCCTGGGAGTATGAATCATTTATAGAAAATTTAAAGTCGTATAAATACAGAAACGATGTAGTGATGACCGGTTATGTGGAAGAAACAGAGCTGGTCAAATTAATAGGTTCGTCTTATGGGTTGATTTATCCTTCCTTGTTTGAAGGATTTGGTGTGCCGGTGCTGGAAGCCATGCGATGTAATGTGCCGGTTATAACAACCATTGGTTCTTCTATGCAGGAAATAGCAGAAGATGCTGCCTTATTTGCGGATGCGAACGATCATAAAGATATCGGCGATAAAATGATGTTATTGTACAAAGATGAAAATCTCCGCAAACAATTAATTCAGCAAGGAAAAATAGTAACTGCTGAATATAACTGGGATAAAACGGCAGCATTACTCTGGCAAAGCATTGAGAAAACCCTGCCTTAGAACAATCAGCGTTAATCCTTTTTAATCTTGTTTTAATCCGTGATACTATCTTTGCACACTTTAATTTTAAATATGAATAAATCAACAATTACCATTGATGTAATGACCGATGAGAATAAAGTTCCTGATTCCATCGCCTGGAGTGCTACGGATACCTCGATGGAGAATGCACAGAAAGCAAAAGCCATGATGATCTCTTTTTGGGACGGAGCCGAAAAAGCGGCATTACGTATCGACCTGTGGACAAAAGATATGATGGTAGATGAAATGGCTGACTTCTTTTTCCAGACGATGATGACCATGGCCGATACCTATGGCCGTGCCACCAAGTACGCCGAACAAGTAGATGAGATGAAAAAATTTGCACATAATTTTTACGAGAAGTTCAAAGAAAAACAACTGAAAGAGAATAAAGCAGATTGAGTTCGGGGTCGGTAGTGTTCAAGTTCGACGATTCCTTATTCTTTCAGAAGCAACTATAAACAACAAACTATAAACCATAAATTAAAAAATATGTCACTTGAACAAAAAATAATGACTGACCTTAAAACCGCCATGCTGGCAAAAGATGATGCTGCACTCAGAAGTCTGCGGGCTATCAAAGCTGCTATCATTATTGCAAAAACATCAGAAGGCGCAAAAGGTGAAATAACTGAAGAAGAAGAAACAAAGCTGTTGCAAAAATTAGTAAAGAGCAGAAAAGATTCGCTGGAAATATTTCAGCAACAGAACCGGCCTGAACTTGCCAAAAAGGAAGAAGAAGAAATAGCGATCATCGAAAAATTTTTGCCAAAACAAATGTCTCCTGATGAAATAAAGGCTGAAGTTGTAAAAATCATTACGGCAGTTGGCGCATCATCTCCGGCTGATATGGGAAAAGTAATGGGAGTTGCATCAAAACAATTAGCCGGAAAAGCGGATGGGAAAACTATTTCTTTGCTGGTGAAAGAGTTGTTAGCTAAATAGTTTCGGGGGCTTGAAAATAATAAGACGACTTTAGCATTTGAATAACCCGAAAGGCTATACCCGATACGTTTAAACTCTCAAAGAAATAAATGATCCTCGATCTCCTCTTCGTCGTCATTCTTGTATTCGCTGTACTAAAAGGCTATCAACGGGGCCTGATAGTAGGTTTGTTTTCGCTGGTTGCTGTTATTATTGGATTGGCAGCAGCTATGAAACTTTCAACTGTTGTAGCCGGATATATTGGTAGAGCTGTAAAAGTATCAGATGAATGGTTACCTGTCATCTCTTTCGTCATTGTTTTTTTGATTGTTATTTTATTGATTCGCCTCGGTGCCAGAGCTATAGAAAAAACGGTAGAAGTGGCTATGCTGGGCTGGTTGAATAAAATAGGAGGAGTTGTTTTATTTGCGGCTATCTATACTACTGTTTTTAGTGTATTGCTTTTTTATTTGGAGCAAATGAAATTGATTCAGCCGGAAATAATCAATAAGTCGGTTACTTATTCCTTTGTGCAACCCTGGGGACCAAAAGTGATCAATGGCTTTGGTTCAATTATCCCTGTCTTCAAAGATATGTTTGGGGAGCTGGAGCAATTTTTTAGTGGGGTAGCAAAAGAGATCTCACAATAATAATTCTGCACGATATCCGATTCTATCCGGTTCTATGATTACTAAAAAAGGGTACTATTTATATTAAAATAATGTTTCATTAAGTTGGTCAAACTTAAAACAACTTTTCAAAACATAGCCTTTGCACCTATATTTGCCCCGATTGGACTTTTAATACCGATTGTGCATCCGTAATCCGATATAATCAGGACATCGGCATTATACCGGGAGCAGTTGGACTAATTTATAAATACAATTGGTATAAAGTCAGTAAACAGCTTATTTTTTGCGTCAAATCGTTTATTTTTAACCGAAAATTCATTAGGAATAGATTTCTGAATTGACTGTCATGGAATACGAAATCAAAGAATATAAAAAGTTCAAGTACATCGAAGAAGGTGCTGGTGAGCCGTTGGTTCTTTTGCATGGCCTGTTTGGTGCATTGAGTAACTTTCGTAATCTGATTGAATATTTTCGACACCATTATAAAGTGGTGGTACCGATACTGCCTTTACTGGAAATGGATTTACTCCAAACTTCAGTTGTAGGGTTGGCAAAATTTGTCAATAAATTTTTGGAAGAAAGAGATTTAAAGGATATCCATTTATTAGGAAACTCACTTGGAGGCCATGTGGGGCTGGTACATATTTTAAAACATCCGGAACGGATTAAATCCCTGATATTGACCGGCAGCTCAGGTCTTTTTGAAAATGGTATGGGCGATAGTTATCCAAAAAGAGGGGACTACGAATACATTAAGAAAAAAACGGAATTCACTTTTTATGACCCTGCTATGGCTACCAAAGAACTGGTAGATGAAGTATATAGCATTACAAATAACCGCTTAAAGGTTATTAAGATCATTTACTTAGCCAAAAGTGCTATCAGACATAATATGGGAGAGGAACTCAATCAAATCAAACAACCTACGTTATTGGTTTGGGGAAATAATGATAACATCACTCCACCATTTGTAGCAAAGGAGTTCAATAAGCTAATTCCCAACAGTGAATTGCATTTTGTTGACAAATGCGGCCATGCGCCCATGATGGAAGTGCCCGATGAGTTCAATGCAATTCTTCATACGTTTTTAAAAAAACTCAGCCAACCTGCAACAGTTTCATAGTTACTGGTGTCTTCTTATTGCAGCAATGCTTAACTTTTAGTAGTTTTAACTATAAAGCCGCTATCCATGTTAACCCGAGAAATAATAACTCAAACCCTGCCTTACCTGCACCTACAGGACAAGGTTTATCAGGCATTACAGCAGATGAATGATAACAATGTCACCCATTTGCCAATTGTTAATGGTGAAAAATTCGTTGGCATCATTAGTGAAGAAGACCTCTTGCAGGTGGAGAATGACAAGTCTGAACTCTCCACATTACAACAGTCGTTTGCAGACGTATCTGTAAAAGACGATGATCATTTTCTAAAAGCCGTTCAGCTGGCAGCAGACAGTGGTGTAAGCGTAGTGCCGGTAGTTAATGAAGAGAATGAACTGGTCGGTACGGTTGCTTACAATGAATTATTGAAATTTTCCTCCGAGTTCCTGAGCCTGAAAGAACCAGGTGGTTTGATAGTACTGGAAATGGAGAGTAGCCAGTACTCGTTTGGTGAGATCAGTAAGATCATAGAATCGAACGACGCTCAGATAACCCAACTCAATACGTCTTTTGATTCAGCAACAGGATTGATGCTGGTAACCATCCGAATCAACAAACAGGAGGTATCAGACATTGTTGCTTCTTTTCAGAGATATGATTATTACGTTAAATATTTTTTCGGCGAAGAGATCTATACCAACGATATACGCAGCAATTATGATAACCTGATGAACTATTTGAAGATCTGAAAACATTTTCCCCGTATTTTAGAGACAAGACTTCAATTCCTTTAACTTAGCCACTTGTCGAAATCTGAATACGGTGCTGAAAAAAAAATGCTATACTTTTTTTATTACATGGGTGATGTGCTGTCAGCACTTATCTGCACAACAAATCATTCCTGAAAACTTAATTGATTCCGCCTTCTTCAACAAGGTAATAGTTGGTAAGATCCTGTTGACAGGAAACAAAAAAACAAAAGAATCAATTATCCTGCGGGAAATTCCTTTCCGGTCTGGCGAAACATATACCATGGAGGAACTGGTAAAAAAATTTGAAATGGCCCGCCGTCAGCTGATGAATACATCACTATTTAATAAAGTGATAGTAGCTTCCACTAATATAGGAGAAAACAGGTATTCCCCGCAAACTCATATCATGGATATAAGTATTGAAGTAAAGGAACGGTGGTACCTGTATCCCATGCCGGTTTTTAAACCAGTTGACCGAAACCTAAATCAATGGTTGGTAGAACAAAAGGGAAGCCTGAAGAGGATTAACTATGGAGCCAGGCTCAACTATTATAATGCCACGGGCAGAAATGATAAGCTCAGGATAGGTTTTTTGGGCGGCTATACCAAACAGATTTCTTTCAATTACGACAGACTGTATATTGATAAAAAATTGAAATGGGGAATAAAAGTAGCTTTTGCCACAGGCAAAAACCGGGAGGTTAATTATAATACGATTAATGACAAACAGGTATTTATTAAAGATGAAAACAACTTTGTCCGAAGCTTTACTTATGCCAATGCAGAACTTACTTATCGAAGGGCTATTAAAACAAGGCACAGTATCGGCTTTGGATATATCACCGAACAGTTAAGCGATACGATCCTTCAATTGAATCCAACTTATTTTAAATCTGGCAGACAAAGAATAAAATTTCCAGGCATTTATTATCACCTTACTTATTTTGATCTTGATTTTATTCCTTATCCTACCAAAGGTTATGCAGCAGAACTGTCCATTGGTAAAAGCGGATTTAATAACATTATTAATGTGTGGCATTTCCATGCGAAAGGATTGGCCGTTTGGCCCCTTACACCCAAATTCTTTATAAGCCTGAATGTATTTGGGGGCATTAAGCTACCTTTTAAACAGCCTTACTATAACCAGCGTTTTTTGGGTTATGGTGATTCATTTATTCAGGGCTTTGAATATTATGTAGTAGATGGAGTTGCTGGTGGCTACGGGAAAACAACTTTTACCAGGGAGTTATTTAATTTCAATATCAAAACACCATCAATAAAAAAAGGGAAAGAGTCATCTGGAATTCCAATCCGTATTTTTGCAAAAACATTTGGCAATGCCGGGTATGTTCACAATCCACAATCGGGTGAAAATACATTGTCCAATAGAATGCTGTACTCAGGTGGTTTGGGTATTGATATACTTGCTTTTTATAACGTCACATTCAAATTAGAGTGGACATTTAACTCATTAGGACAAAACGGTCTATTTTTACATCGAAAGACAACTTTTTAAATGAAGGCAGCAATTTACAGTCGGATAATGGATGATGAACAGCAAAAAGATTTTCAATTATTTTTTGATGAACTATCCGCCCAAAAAATAGAACCTGTTATTTTCCATAATTTTTTTGAGCAGATAAAAGGCAGTATTCACTTGCCGGCAGATACAAAAACCTTTTCTTTATCCGAAGATCTGACGGAAGAAATTGAATTTATTATCAGCCTTGGGGGTGATGGTACATTACTGGATACCGTAACGTTGGTCAGGAACAAAAAAATCTCCATCATGGGGATCAATTTTGGCCGGCTTGGTTTTCTCGCCAGCATTGGCCGTGACGAGGTAAAGAAAGCGGTACAGGCCATTGCAAAAAGAACCTATGTAGAAGATACCAGGACATTAATTCACCTGGATGCCAGTATACCGATGTTTGGTAATGTACCCTATGCACTCAATGATTTTTCTATCCATAAAAGAGATGTTGCTTCTATGATCAAAATCCACACATACCTCAATGGAGAATTTCTGAATACCTATTGGGCCGATGGATTGATCGTAGCAACACCAACCGGCTCTACCGGTTATTCGCTAAGTTGTAATGGTCCGATCGTATTTCCGGAATCTGGTAGTTTTGTCATTACGCCTGTTGCTCCGCACAATTTGAATGTTCGTCCTATCGTAGTTCCAGATGATAATATTATTTCATTTGAAATTGAAAGCCGTGCAGAAGAGATTATCTGTGCCCTGGATTCAAGAAGGGAGATCGTAAAGAACAATGTACAATTGGCTATTAGAAAGGAGTCTTTTGACATAAAACTGGTTAGAATTAGTGAGAATAATTTCCTGCAGACCCTTCGCAATAAACTGACCTGGGGGTTGGATAAACGGAATTAATCGATCTGGATTCAAACAGGAAATGGAGTTTTCCCTGATCATATGCTTTTATCAAAAAACAGCACAAAATCAGGATAATTTTAGTAAGAAGGAGATTTAATGGAAAATTTCATTTTTAGCCCTTGCTTTTCCTAAATCTGGTTATTTGTTTAAATGATTGCCCCAAAATAAAAGAAAATACTATTTTTAACGTTCTAAGTTAATCCCGAACTATATTTTAAGTTATGATGAAGAAGATAATAGCCGCTTTTGCCTTTTCAATTATTGCCCTTTTTGCAGGTAAAACACTCTTTGCGCAAAATGAGATAGTGCAGGAGGGTGAATTTGGATTCGGTATTGGTGCAGGCCATTATTTTGGAGATTTAAATACCACAGCCAGCTTGAACAGGGCCAAAATAGCCGGTACTATCTTTTTCCGTAAAAACTTTGGCAATTATATTGCTCTTCGATTAGGGGCCAGTTTTGCACAATTAGGTTACTCTGACCAGTTTAATACGCATAATGAGTATATGTATAGTCGTAACCTGAGTTTTAATACAAGGGTTTGGGAACTTAGTTTGCAGGGAGATTTTAATTTTTTCCGCTTTATGCCCGGCGATCCGCAATATAGTTTTACCCCATATATTACACTTGGTGCCGGTGTTTTCAGTTACGATCCTTATGCTTATTTAAAAGGTGAAAAAGTACTTTTAAGGCCATTGGGTACAGAAGGACAAGGCAGTTCAGACCCTCGTTACAATGACAGACCACAATACAGTTCTATGGGTATCAGCATACCATTTGGCGGGGGTGTAAAATATGCATTCAATGACAGGATTAACATTGGGTTTGAAGTATTACACCGCTTTACCAATACCGATTACCTGGATGATGTAAGTAAAACATATGTTGATCCTGCCATTTTCCCTCTAAACCCGGATGGTAGCCAATCCAATGCCCAACTGCTTTACGACAGATCGTATGAATTGGGTGAACCCATTGGCATCATTGGACGTCAAAGAGGCAATAGTAAACAGAAAGACCAGTTTGTAACAGCTATGTTTCATGTAACGTTTAATTTGCAGTCGTATAAATGCCCTACTTCAAAGTAGTTCAGGATTTTATATAAACTATCAAAATCACCCCGAAGGGTTAGTGGCAGCATTTAATTTTTTAATAATTTAGTAGTCGTATTAAACTAGTTCAATCAATGGATGGTCTATTTTGTACTTTCTTTTAAAGAAGTAATTCTGGAACTAAAAACATTTTAAATTAAACACTTATTGCTATGCGCCTGACAACTATTTTTTACAGCACTGTTCTTGTAACAATTTTCAGCCTGACCACGGCTTTTACTACATCCAATTTTTCCATAACAAAAAACCCGGGCATCTGGTTTTTTCTGGAGGATAAAAAAGTGGGTTTTGGTGTTGATCATGATGTCATCCATTTTGGAAACTGGAAAGATGATGTTAGTCAGATAAAATTGAAAATAACAGACGGGCCATTGAAAATGTACAAAATGATCATACATTTTGATAATGGAAACACACAGAACGTAGAAATGCGCAACCGCTTTGTACAGGGCAGCGAAAGCAGGGTAATTGACCTGGATGGTGGATTAAGACATCTCAAAAAAATTGAATTCTGGTATGAAACAAAGGGTTTTGCAAGAGGAAGGTCAAAGGTGAATGTCTGGGGAAAAAATTAACAGAGTAACAGATTATTAGTAAAAAAAGATCGTTTTTTACAATGCCTCCAAACCGGGGGCATTTCTTTTTTTAGGTATTCCCTTAAATCATGTTAATCAGTAATAACTTTGCAACCGGTTTACGCCACATTTTATATGTCTGGATTATTGGAAAAAATAGATAAGAAAAAATTACCCCGTCACATTGCCATCATCATGGACGGTAATGGAAGATGGGCGAAAGAAAAAGGGGAAGACCGGCTTTTTGGACATTTTCATGGGGTTGAGAGTGTACGTAATATTGTGGAAGGAAGTGCTGAACTGGGTATTGAATATCTGACGCTTTATGCCTTTTCTACCGAAAACTGGGACCGTCCGAAGTATGAAGTTGTAGGTTTGATGGAGCTTTTGGTAGGTACTATCCGGAAAGAAGTAGAAAGCCTGAATAAAAATAATATCAGGCTGCATGTTATAGGCGATATGAATATGCTGCCTGTATATGCCAAAAATGAACTGAACGAAGCCCTCGACATTACAAAAACCAATACTGGCCTGAACCTGATTATGGCCTTAAGTTATAGCGGCAGATGGGAATTGCTGAATGCAGTAAAAAGTATTGCCTGGGAAGTAAAAAGCAACCGGCTGAATGTTGAAGATATTGATCAGGATACCCTGCAGCAATACCTGTGTACAAGCGGATTCCCCGATCCGGAACTGATGATACGCACCAGCGGAGAATTTCGGATCAGTAATTTTTTGCTGTATCAATTGGCTTATGCCGAATTATATTTTACTAACGTCCGCTGGCCTGATTTCAGAAAAGAAAACCTTTATGAGGCCATTTTAGATTATCAGGGCCGGGAAAGGCGGTTTGGTAAAACCAGCGACCAACTGGTGCCCGGGTAAAAAATACTGGAAAAATTGAATGTTTTGATAGTTATCATTGAGTATTTATTGAAATATTTAATTAAGATATGGGTTGAAAGAGAAGAAATTTGCACTTTTAACCCTATTTACTACATCCAACTCCCACACTTCCTGTTTTCTTTAACAAAGACTTCAATTTTTTACCGTTATTTTGCCGCCTCAACCAAATAGGGGTAGGCCTGAAAAGCAACAACTTAAAGGCTGCTTCGTACTTTATTGAGACTGACCTTGAACAAACAATCATGCAAAGATTTTTACTAAGATTATCTGTTACTGCCATAACGATTTTATTGACTGTATTTACTATACAGGCGCAGGTAGCAGATACGACCAATCCTACCTCTGTTGATCCCAAACTTCTTGAATGGAAAAATTCTAAAATCCCCAAAGAATATACGATTGCAGAGTTAAAAATTACCGGGGTAAGGTTTCTGGATACTTCTATTATATATTCAATTACCAATCTGCAGGTAGGAAATAAATTTGTTCATCCCGGGGCAGATATTTTTGCTAAAGCAATCAGTTCCCTCTGGCGCCAGCGATTTTTTTCCGATGTACAGATTTATGTCACTCAAGTCCAGGATAATAAGGTATGGATTGAAGTAAATGTAGTAGAACGTCCACGACTTGGCAATTTTAAATTTGTCGGCATTAAAAAATCAGAAGAAGAAGATGTACTGGCCAAAGTAAATCTGGCCAAGCAAACAATCATTTCAGATAATACACGCAGAGATATTGTTGAAAAGATTACCAATTATTACAAAGAGAAAGCTTACATGAATATAACAGTCCGTATAGAAGAAAAAATGGATTCAATATTTGCCAACTCTAATGCCATGATCATTTATGTGAACAAGGGTAAAAAAATTCACATTGACAATGTCAGGTTTTTTGGAAATAAAAATGTGGATGGAATTCGACTGAAAAAGCAAATGAAGGGTACCAAAGAAATGAGTAAATTGACGATGAACTCCGATAATACGCCCAGTCCTTATGGTATAAGCAAACCTTTTTCTTTTAAAGAATACGTAAACGATTGGGGGTTTCTTTCGCTCAGTAAAACAAAGAAATTGTTAGATCCTTATTTACGTTTCAAGTTGAGCGGTGCCAAGTTTAGCCTGGTAAAATTTGAAGAGGATAAAAATAAATTACTGGATTATTATAACTCACTTGGATACCGTGATGCTCAAATCATAGCCGATACCACCCTTAATACGCAAACAGGAAATCTTAATGTAGACCTTAAAGTAGATGAAGGGAAAAGATATTATTTCGGAAACATTATCTGGAAAGGGAATGCCAAATATGGTGATTCTATCCTGAATGTTATCCTCGGTATTAATAAAGGCGATATTTATAATATTGATATTCTCAACAAACGGCTGGGGAAGCAAGTTACTCAGGAAGGAGGCGACATCAGCGGATTATATATGGACGATGGCTATCTTTTTTTCCGGGTAGATCCGATAGAAACTGCCGTGTATAATGATACGATCGATCATGAAATAAGGATAACGGAAGGTCCACAGGCAAGAATAAAAAATGTAACCATCGCCGGAAATGAAAAAACAAAAGATTACGTTATTCGCCGTGAGCTTAGAACAACACCAGGCGAATTATTCAGTCGTTCAGATCTTATTCGTTCCCAAAGGGAGTTAGGTAATCTTCAATTTTTCAATCAGGAGACCATTGACCCAGGTGTGGTTCCTAATGCGGATGATGGAACAGTGGATATCAACTGGAAACTGGAAGAAAAGTCTTCTGATCAGTTGGAATTGTCTGCAGGCTGGGGTGGTGGTGTAGGCCTTACCGGAACATTGGGTGTTACTTTTAATAATTTTTCCATCCGTAATATCTGGAAAAAATCATCTTGGGACCCCTTACCAACTGGTGATGGCCAAAAATTAAGCCTTCGTATCCAGTCAAATGGCCGTGCTTATCGTTCTATCAGCGGATCTTTTACAGAGCCATGGCTGGGAGGTAAAAAAAGAAATTCATTGACGTTTGGTATCAACAACAGCAAATTCTCCAACGCATTTGATCCTTTTACCGGAATGATAGACAGAGCCCGGTCTGATACAAATTATCTGAAGTCTAACGGGTTTTCTGTTTCACTCGGAAAGCAATTAAAATGGCCGGATGACTTTTTTAGTCTTGTATATACGCTTAACGTAACACAATACAAGCTTCGTAATTACCCAATATTTGCAGGATTGAAAGATGGAACCTCAACTAATCTGAGTATGAAAATTGGCTTAAGCAGGTCATCAGTTTTTAATCCTATTTTCCCTACCAGCGGATCTAATCTGGCAGCAAGTGTTCAATTTACACCTCCTTATACTTTAATTAATAAAAACTTAGCTACTTCTTCTAATCCTTATAAAACCCCTGAATATCATAAGTGGCGTTTTAATGCAGAGTGGTTTGTACCAATTGGCAAACCATCAGGTGCAGATAAAGGCCGGCAACTGGTCATGAAACTGGCAGCTAAGTATGGTTTTATGGGTCGTTACTCTAACAAGCTGGACTATTCACCATTTGAACGTTTTCAGGTAGGTGATGCGGGGCTTACCAATAACTTTGGCTTGTTAGGTTTTGATATAGTAGCTCACCGGGGTTATCCGGTATATGAGTCATCTGATCCAACGGTGAATCCCGATCAGCAAAGTGCCAATAAATTCTTTATCATCTTTAATAAATATACATTAGAGATGCGTTACCCACTGGTGACCAACCCCAGCAGTACAATTTATGCGTTAACCTTTTTTGAAGCGGCGAATGGCTGGCATGATTATAAAGAATATAACCCATTCAAACTTCGCAGAAGTGTAGGTGTAGGTATGAGGTTCTTCCTGCCAATGTTTGGTTTGCTTGGGTTTGACTATGGAGTGGGTCTTGACCGTATAACTCCCGGGCAATCAGGGTTAAAAGGAGCTTCCCGCTTTACCTTTATGCTTGGCTTTGAACCGGAATAATATGAAATTAAATATCCTGATTTTCATTTGTCTTCATACAATTAAAAATAACATATGAAAAAAATTCTGATCATTTTTTGTAGCCTGATATTGATGACTTTCACCGTACAGGCACAGAAGTATGCCATTATTGATACCAGGTATATCCTGGATAAAATGCCTGACTATAAAACAGCTCAGCAACAATTAGATGATATTGCTGCTAATTGGCAAAAAGATATTGATGCCAGGCAAACCGAGCTGAATAATATGTATAAATCTTTCGAGGCTGAGCAGGTTATGCTGAGTGATGAATTGAAGAAAAAAAGAGAGGATCAGCTTTTTAACAAAGAGAAAGAACTCAGGGACTTGCAGCGCAAACGCTTTGGTTTTGAGGGAGATCTGTTCAAAAAAAGACAAGAACTCATTAAGCCTATTCAGGATAAAGTGTACAATGCCGTTCAGAAAATGGCTGTAACCAGGGGGTATGATTTTGTGCTCGATAAAAGTGAAGGAATTACCATTATATTTGCCGACCCAAAACTTGACAAAAGTGAGGATGTCTTGAAAGAATTGGGGGTTAGATAGCATTGGGGAATTAGTGCAGAACCTGGACGAGACCTGTTAAAGAAAATAAAACAGGCAACTAATTTTTTGTAAAACCAATCATTAAAAAATAAAAACTTTAAAACCCTGCTTAGGGAAAAAACAAAACAAATAATAAGATGAAAAAATTGAGAATGCTTGCAGTAGTAGTTGGGTTGCTTATCGCCGGAAGCGGGGTTAATGCGCAAACCAAAATTGGTTACATTGATGCCGAAACTGTGTTATACCTGATGCCAGAGGCAGCAAAAATTGATTCAATTGTACGCCTTTATCAGCAAGATACTGTTGGTAAGGAATATAATTCATTGATGGCCACTTATACATATAAGGACAGTATTTTCAGGGATAGTATTCACCCCGCTCCCCCTGCCGTTAAAGAACAAATCGGAAAAGAGCTTGGTCAGTTAGTGCAAACATTGCAAAACTGGCAACAGATTGCCCAGGAAGCTGTGCAGAATAAACAAAGCCAGTTGCTTGCCCCAGTTATGAAAAAAATACAGGATGCTATCCAGGCAGTGGCAAAAGAAAAAGG
>JANNQR010000021.1:0-2973 GCA_031400855.1 Chitinophagaceae bacterium
GGGTTATTGTCTTTGTCAATCGAAGCAATAGAGACGTGAAAGCTTGTCCTGAAACTTTTGTTGAAATGTTTACGAATGTCAGCCCAATTTGCGATTATGTCCATATGTCAAACGTAAAGTTTGTTAGCCTTGCCACCAACGTTCGAGGCTTTGTGCAGTTGGGGAATTGACCAACTGTCCGCCCGGAACTGAAGCTAAATTTATAACTAAAAGCCGAAGTTTAGAACTACTGCCCGGCAGAATTACGTCCGCCGAAACCAAAGCTTGGATATGCACTGCTGATGATTGTTTCAATGTCATGCCCCAATTGCACAAAACCTTTTGTTGTAAGCCGTTCAATGGTCGTCATCTTTATTGAATAAATCCTTCAAGTCGGACGGATTGTCAAGGTGCTTGGGTCTTATGTCGATATGGGATAGATAACTTTGTGTATTTGGTGCCCAGTCAAAATATATTCCCGCATTTTTGGAAAGTATGTCCGTAGCTTGCTCCTTATCCAAGTGCAAGTTGTACTCAAATATTTTCTTAGGTTGGCGTGCCACCGTCTCAACAAAAACTTCTAATAAATATGCTCCTGATTGAAACGAGTAATTCTCTTCATCTTTGGGTAGTAAGAAATGATGATTGCTTGCGATGCCACTTTTTCCAACAAATAAGCCACTTCCTCTAACAAGCCCCTTGTCGTCATAAACCCAAATATTGAAATTTTGAATAGATTCTCCTCTGTTGAGTCGGATGAACATGTTTTCAATGTATTGCCCTCTGTCAGATGTACTATACAAGAGAGTTCTTATAAAAATTTTATTGTGTTTAGAACCACTACCATCGGGGCCAAAAAAAATAACGGTTGGTCGGGTCATTCTTACCGTGCCTCTTTGTAACCGGGTCAGCCAAAAGGTTAACGTAGAAATTAGCAGTGCGCTGATTGATATTACTATACTGACCATAATTGAGGGTTGATGAATGGCTTACAACGTCCAAGGCTTGCTTGCTGTGGGGGATTATTGCTGTGTCCGCCCCGGCCCTGATCATAATAAAGTAACGAAATTATTTTGTAAAACGTAAAGCCAAAAGGTAAACGGTCAACCCCATAGCCAAAGCTGAATAGGGGAGTAATGCCTGGATTTCCTTCCGTCCGCCCCCATAGCAGCAAACCTGATGTTAGCTGCAGCGTCTTAATTTCCAGTATATGTCCCTGTAGTTGCTACTGAGTTTGGTACTGTTTCAAACATTATTTCGTCAAACCAAATTTGCCCCGTTCCTATTAATAGAACGCCATAGAAAATGCTTGTAGCTGATTCTGGTACATCCAAGACTATTTCATACTTTTTCCATTCGGTATTTCCATTAATGGCACGATCCTGCATGTTATCAAAAGACAACATTTTTAACGGCTCAGCTTGGTCAACTCTAAGCCAAAATCCAGCCCAGTCTGCGACATTAGATGATTTCATATATCCTGACATTCTTATTCTTTTACCTAAATATTTGCCAGGTAGCATCTTTTGCAATATGTTTCCAAACCCTTCTATATTTTCTTCAACCGATTTGAGCGTAATAATTATTTTCCCGTCATGGAGAGTATCTCTGATAATTGCCATTTCATATTTTGTAGAGTCACTGCCACGTTTAAGCCAGGTATTTTGTGAGTAACTATTTTCTGAGCAAAAGGAAAAACCTATCATCATTGATAAACTCAACAGTTGATAGAAGCATTTATTTTTCATAGACTTATTTTTTTAAATATAATTCTAACTCAAGTTGCAGCTAACGTTCGAGTATTGCTGCAGTTGGGGAATTGACCAACTGTCTGCCCGGAACTAAAGCTAAATTAATAAACAAAAGTTGAAGTTTAGAACTAATGACCGGTAGAATTACGTCCGCTGAAACCAAAGCCTGGATAGGCACTGCTGATGATTGTTCATCCGTCCAGCCCCAATTGCAGCAATACTTTTGTTATGGGCAGGCTATTTCGTCTTGATTTTTGAAATAGTTATACCTGTTGATTTAGTTGGTTTGTCCATATCTTTTATTGCGAAGTCTACAGCCGTTTTAATTAAGTCCTTAACTTTTTTGTTTCTGTAATCTTTTGCTGTGTCAACTGGAATATGTCTAATCAAATTACCTGTCCCTGTCAATAATTTATGAGGGTCATGCAGCAAAGTCCCTTTATTAAAACCTAAGTTTAAATGATTGGTATAGATTGGCAGCATACAGAATGCGTCTGATAGTTTGTCTGAAATTGAAAACACTGTCGTCAAAGCGTGGGTATGATACAACAATTCGTTACTGTCTGGATAAATTTCAAGTATAAACTCTCTCAAGTCTTTGAAAATTTCGATAACTTTTTTCTCTTTAAAGTCTAAAAGAAACAAGAAGTCAGGATGTATTGGTCTTAGTTTTGTCATCTTGCACTGTTGTCGTATTGCATCACACAAATTAGATTGCCCTCTGTGTCCAAAAATTTTGCTATCCAACCCACATAAGGAATTGCAGTTTTTGTCATAAGCAGTTGTCCACCATTATTTTTTACTTTTTCAATAATGTCATCAACATTTTCAACACCTACAGTGCATTCCAACCCAATAATCTTTTCGGTAACTGGCGAGTATTTTCTTGACTGCAATGCACCAATTAATTCCCCACTTTCGGTCTTGTCCGCTTTGATTTGTAAAAAGTCAGACTGTCCATAAGATTGAAAGCCCCAATCAAAGACTTCATCATAAAAACTTTTTGCTCGGTCAATGTCGTCAATGTGAATAGCAAAATGTGTCATTTTATTTTTCATACTGTCCAATTTTGATAGTTAGTTGGATGCTCGTTTAGCTTGCCCATAACGGCCGGGGCTTGGCGCAGAACGGGATTCGTAGCTGGTCAGCACGGTGATGTTGCCTGTTAAAGAAACGAATTTTTAATGAAACCGAAAAGCCAATTATCAATTACGGCCGCGCCACCATAGCTGAAGCTGCATAT
>JANNQR010000022.1:0-137093 GCA_031400855.1 Chitinophagaceae bacterium
GAAAGTAGAGAGTTCTAAAGCAATAATTATCCTCCCTGCAAATCAACCTGCGTACAACAAGCATATTGCCAAAATTGCCCGATCACTAAAGTAAAAAAGTCATTAAATTAGAGGGCAACTTCGGCAATATGCTAGCCGTTGGCGGTTATGCCAATGGGCAGCAGTACCTTGGCTTGGGGCTGGACGGGGGACAAGCGGACGGTAACACAGATGGGCAGACAATAATTGAACCTTATCTATATGAAATACTTTATTCTATTCTGCATGGTATGTTTAAGTATCTATTCTGAAGCCCAAACAATTCCAGATTCTCTTAGTAATTATTCTTACTCAGTAATAGGAATAAGCGGCGGTAAGCCAACAATGTTGGGGACAGGTTTTTTCGTTAAAAGGATAATAGGCTATTTTTTATCACTGCTTATCATGTAGCTACCGGAATTTATGCTATGGGTGGAGGTCAATCTGTAAGGGTTGATTCAATAGGAATTGCTCATTATTTGGGTGTTGCGAGGACTGATCCATTGTATCATTATACTGCAACCTTAAGAAACATAGACAATGAGAAGGATATTAATAAGTTTAGACGAGGGGATTTCTATATTGCGGAAATTGATACTACAACCATCTTGAACGGGATTCCCATAAATGAAATAAGTAATCCGATAGACGAGAAATATTTAGATATTGTTCCTTTGGAGGTTTATTCATTTGGGTATGCGAATGATAGGTTTATAAGTTATGCTAATATCATCGGGAAAACAATTATTGGAAACTATAAGGAAGCAAACCCTCTTTTTAATGACAATCTCACCACAGAAGAATTGTATAGCTTAAAGAAAAGCTATACAACCACTATGTTTGAATTTACAATTAATTCAAAAGACTCTATACAGGAGGGGATGTCGGGCGCACCGATATGGGGAAAGTTTTTGATAGGCCATCGGGTAGAGTACAAATTAATTGGTTTATTAATCGCTAAAAATTATTTAACAGGTAAGGGGATTTCGGTTAAATGGAAAGAAATAATGCAAGAATTAGATTCAAAATTATCAAAGCATCCTTAACCCCTTAATGTAGCACTTATATTGAGGGATGGCAGTATCTTGAATTGGTGTTTTTTTTATCTCCCGTGTTTCTTGAAACGGTTTCTTGCTACAACCAATCAAAAGAAGTAGAAGCATTACAAGACAGCATAGTCCTAATCCAAGAACAGATACGACAGTTATCCAATGCCCCGGCAAGCGGTCATGGACAAACAGACTTTTTACCCGATTCCAGCAATTCAAAGGTTGACACGAAAACTGCTATACCCAAATTTAACGGGAAGTGACAAGGCACAAACCGCCAACATTGGGTTTTGTAGATATTTGGGGTGAAGTAATATTCCTCACCTTCCTGTACTTTACTCATCTTCTGTTCTTGGCTGACTTAACACAGATGAACTTTTTGAATATGTTCTCATCTTTGTATCTTTAATCAGCGACATATCAGGCAGACGAATTTCAAATACCCAAACATCACAAAGCCCTGTTCGTTAGCCATTTCCAACAGACCTTCAAAATTCATGAACAGTTATAGCAAGTTCATAACCGACACTTAAAAAAACCATTTAAATAATGTTTCGTAAAGTAGTTGTACTCCTTTTTATTTTATCCTCTTGTATTGACCTTAGTGACAATACAAATGAAATTGTGAAGGAAAGAACCGATTACGAAGGAATTAAGAACTGTATTCTATTCATTAAAAGCGGTGGGGCAACAGTTGGAGATTCTTATCAAATTTCAATCGTTCCCTACCAAGACAAGCTAAGAGATTCAGATAGAGGAAATATTTTTATTGCCGATGACCATGACGGAGGTATCAGCTCTGACACATCCAGAATAAACTTTGAGTGGCTTAGCTTTGACACATTGAAAGTAAGTTTCGACAAACGACTTCGTGTTTTTAAGATGAATACGGAAACAAAAGACGTAAAAATAATTTATGATTCTCTTAGGTTGACTAAATAAAACAACTTACAACATGGGGTTCAGCTATGCTGGCTGACGAATAAATCTCAGCTTCATATCGTAACTTCAACTTCAGTAATTCTATTCGGCTTCAGTTGCCGGGCAGACAGTTATAAATTACCAGCGCTGCGGCAAGCCTTGTCCGTAACTTCATCTTATTAGAGTATATTATCAAATAAAAACAATACACTATGACAAAGTCTGTTTTTCTTATCGCACTTACTATTTCTATTTCTTCGATCAATGCTCAAGACAACTCCAAAACTGAAGCTACCATACGGGCCTTAGAACAGACTGGAGCGAAAGCAATCTTAAATGGGGACACCAATACACTTAAACAAATTTGGGCACCAGAGTTTTTGGTTAACACTCCAAGAAATGAAATAACCGGTACCCGTGATTCTATTTTGCTCATCCAAAAAGCCGGAATGATTGACTACAGTACTTATGAAAAGGTTATTGAAAGAATACAATTTCAAAAAAATATAGTCATCACAATGGGATATGAAACGATTGTATCAAAAAACAATACACCCGCAATAAAAGCAGGACAAATTTACAAAAGACGTTTCACAAATATCTGGATGAAGAAAAATAGCAAGTGGCAACAAATAGCAAGACATGCTTCAATAATTTGCCAATAATTAAAAATTGTCATTATTATCAAGAAGAAGTACGGTACATTAGTTTTGCTGCTATACTGGCTGATGAATATAAACACATCATCAGTTCACTTTCAAACAATATACGGCCAACTTAATTTTACTGGACTTTTATTGATAACTTCAATTTCATTTTTCAATGGAGCATTTATTCCTGGCTGTAAATTAATTATTTCAGCATAGCAACAGACCCTGACTTTATTTTTTTCAACCTCCCATTCAAGTAATTTATGTACCTAAATAACTTAAGTGTAAGAGAAATAACAGAAACTGACATCCCTCTGATAATTGATTACTGGCTCGGTGCTGATGGTGTATTTTTAGCAGGCATGGGTGCAGACATCCATAAAATACCGACCCGTGAAGAATGGAGGCAGATGCTGACGGCACAACTAAGCCAATCGTATGAAGAAAAAAAATCTTACTGCATCATCTGGTTGGTAAACGAAGTGCCCGTTGGCCATTCGAATGTAAACAAAATCATTATTGGCGAAGAAGCCTGCATGCACCTGCATATGTGGCACTCAGACAACCGGCAAAAAGGAATCGGCACCACTTTGGTAAAAATGACACTACCTTATTTTTTTGACAACCTGCAATTAAAGAAATTATACTGCGAACCTTATGCACTAAACCCTGCCCCCAATAAAACAATAGAGAAAGTTGGTTTTACTTTTATCAAAGAACATCTCACAATTCCAGGTTCTTTTAATTTTGAACAACCTGCAAAATTATGGGTGTTGAGCTATGATAATTACAAGAAGCTAAAATGAATGGCTTGACTCTTGATGATATTAACGAATACTTTGAAGAAAATAACAGGAATGAAATTCCAAGAATACTGACAATGCTGTTAAAGTAAATTTGTTGTCATAAGAAAAGCCCCCCGGTTATTGTGAGGGGCTTTCATCAATAAGCTAAGTAGTTTATTTCTTCGTCATATGAAATATCTGCCCGCCACTGTTTTGCATTTCTACTACCAATGTGTCGCCGTTAAATTTATAATTATACATAAACTTCAACTCATTCCCTTCGGCCTGAAAACTGAAAGTAGTATCTGTAATTACAGTGCTGCCCGGATTTTTAAATCCACCTTTTCCAAAAGACAATTTACTGCCTTTAAAGTCATACACAGTTCCTTCATTTACACTGCGCATATTACCTTCTGCCCTTTTAATTTCCCAGGCACCTTCTAACTTAGTAGCTGGCCCATTGTCAGTAGTTTTAGTCTTTGTTTCCAGTTCTTTACTATCTCCTTTTTTTTTGTCTTTGCCACCGCAGGCTGTCAGGAGAGATACAGCGACTAAAATAGCCATTGATGTTTTCAATAATTTCATGTTGATTTGGTTTTAGGTAACCGAAGATAAAAGTTATTTCTTAAAATTTATTTTCATCCACATCTTTAATAAACTTAATCACTCCGTTCATAAACACCTGCTGATCGTCCCACATAGACAGGTGGCTGCCATTCGGGCAATAGAGATAGCGGCCATGCTGAACCATCTTACTTTGCTCTTCCATTGCTTTAGGATCCATGGTATCATGTTTCGCTCCTATCATCAGCGTTGGGACTTTTATTTCTTTCAGGCGATTTTTAATATCCCAGTTGGCGAGCCTGCCACCGACACCAAACTCCGATGGCCCCTGCATCATTGTATATATTTCACCATTGACATGTTTCATAGTCCGGTTAAAACCATCGGGCCATTCTTCCAGTCTGCATAAATGCTTTTTGTAAAAGTTTGGTATCAATAATTCCATATACCGGGGATTGGAAAAATCACCTTTTGCTTCAATCATTTTTATTTCTTTCAGTACGGCCGGATCAAACTGTGGCGCCAAAACTTCCTGTGCATATTTACCATACTCCGGTGCACTGGCTACCATATTTGCTACCAATAAACCCTTCACATTTTTTTGATACTTCAACGCATACTCCATCGCCAGTATGCCACCCCATGAATTACCAAGCACATAAAAATTGGTTGAGTCAGCACCAATAGCCTGCCGAACCTGTTCCACTTCTTCAACAAATCGTTCGGTGGTCCACAGGCTGCTATCCTTTGGCTGGTCACTGTAATAGGAGCCAAGCTGATCATATTCATAAAATTCAAACCCTTCTTTTGGAAAAAAACTTTCAAAACATTCCATGTATTCATGCGTCATCGCCGGGCCGCCATGCAGTAATAAAATCTTAATCCGTTGATTATTACCAAATCGTTTTGTCCAGACTTTAAAATCGCCAACTGGTGTTTTAATAGGAATCATTTTTACACCGGCAGATTGAATACCACTGTCGCCATAATTAAAATATTGCGAAACAGGCTGGTTGCCACCGGATTGATTTTCTGAATTTTGATTGCAGGAAAAAAACATAAATGATGAAAATATAATCAGCAATAAATTTTTCATAACCGTTGATTTTGGTGAAAAGGTAAGAATTATATATTGTCCGGTTTGAAACTACTCTTCATCTGCAGCTTTCAGGTCGGTTGCCATACCGGTGAACAGCCTGTCCTGAATTTAATTCGGGAAGGCCTCTCAAAGATTTTGATTGAGTAAAATTAGATAGACTCTGAGACTCCCCGACTACGTCCCCAAGCTTCGTTATAAGCTTTGCTTATTCCTTGCTTGCGTCGGAGTAACAAAACTCCGAAAGATTGAAAACTAAATGAAATCCGAACAGTAATTTACCTAATTTCAACAACTGCAAAACTGATTTATGAGAAATTTAGTTACAGCCGCTCTGTTAACAGCAATAATATCTGCTCAAGCTCAGACAAGGGCTGACTCCCTCCGGCAAATTCGTAATACAGTGAAATGGTACGATCTTGAATTTACAGATGCCGAAGCTGATTCCATGATGGGCAACCTGAATAATTTCCAGTTGTTGTATCAATCCATGCACAAGACCTTACCGGCCAATGATATTCCCTTCCCATTTGCATTTAATCCTGCACCTGCGGGTATGAAAGTATCCACGAAGAAAGAAAAAATATACTGGAATATCCCATTACGTATTGAAATACCAGCAAATAAAAACGATCTTGCTTTTTACTCGATTCCCCAGCTTGCTTCTTTGATACTTAATAAAAAAATAAGTTCTCTTGATCTTACCAAATTTTTCATTGACCGATTAAAAAAATGGGGAGATACATTGGAATGTGTCATTACTCTGACTGAAGAACTGGCCTTGCAACAAGCCGGCCAGGCAGATGCGGAATTAAAAGAAGGCATTTACCGGGGTCCTTTACATGGCATCCCTTATGGATTGAAAGATCTGTTTGCTGTAAAAGGATATAAGACTACCTGGGGCAGCACACCTTATAAAGACCAGGTGCTGGATATGGATTCTTATGTATATAAAAAATTGAAAGATGCCGGGGCTGTTTTATGTGCCAAACTTTCATTAGGGGCATTGGCATATAATAATAAATGGTTTGGCGGTGAAACAAAAAATCCATGGAACCTGAAACAAGGCTCCAGTGGTTCATCAGCCGGATCGGCAGCATCGGTGGCAGCAGGATTGTTGCCTTTTGCTATAGGTACGGAAACTTTGGGCTCCATTGTTTCTCCATCTACCCGGTGCGGAGTTACAGGTTTAAGACCAACATTTGGAACGGTGAGCCGCTTTGGTGCAATGGCTCTTTGCTGGAGTCTCGATAAAGTTGGCCCTATTTGTCGCAGTGCCGAAGATGCCTCTATTGTTTATGCATTCATTCATGGAACTGATGGCAACGACCCAGGTGCAATTCGCCATACATTTAACTATACAGGGAAGGTTGATTATTCAACCATCCGTATTGCTTATGCAGAAAATTTTTTTAAACGATTGAATGCAGAAGCTCCTGAATGGAAAGTATTGGAAACCTATCGTTCTCTTGGCGCCAAAGTACAGGCTATCAATTTTCCGGATTCTGCCATGTATCCAACAAACTTAGTCAGCATTATTTTAAATGCAGAAAGTGCTGCTGCATTTGATGAACTGACCAGAACCAACCGGGATGACTTAATTGAAAGACAGGATAAAGATTTCTGGCCAAACAGTTTTCGTGCAGCCAGAATGATTCCGGCAGTTGAATATATCAATGCAAACCGATACCGTTCAATTCTTTGTAAGAGAATGAATGATTTCATGAAGAATTATGATGTGCTGATAGTCCCTACTTTTTCCGGCAGACAATTATCCATCACTAATCTTACTGGCCACCCTATCGTTTGTATGCCCATTGGTTTTAATCAAAACGGCTCTCCATTAAGTATCACCCTGATTGGTAATTTATATGATGAAGCCACTATCTTAGCGGCTGCTAAAGCTTTTCAGGATAAGACAGAACATAATAAAAAACATCCACCTTTATTTGCTAATTAGTTTAAAAAATATTTTGAACCACAATAGAAACATAGGCACATAGGTTTTCACATAGATATACCTATGTGTGTATTTCTATGTGTCCTATATACTATGTGGTAAATAAACCTAAAAAAAGATAAAATAGATGAAAAAAATATTTTTTTCGATTGCAATAGTTAGTTTAATTGGCTGTTCCCAAAAGAAAAAAGCTGACCTGCTGGTTTATAATGCCACTATCTATACAGTTGATTCTTCTTTCTCTACTGCCGAAGCAATGGCGATTGCAGATGGAAAAATTCTTGCAACTGGTAAAATGGCTGATTTGGAAAAAGAATATGATGCCAAAGAAAAAATAGATGCAGCTGGCAAATTTATTTACCCCGGTTTTATTGATGCTCATGCACATTTTACTGGTTACGGGTTGAGTTTGCAAACTGTTAACCTGATGGGCACAACCAGCTGGGACGAAGTAATTGAAAAAGTGAAAATGTTTGCCGCAGAAAATCCTGAAGGTTGGATTACAGGTCGTGGCTGGGATCAGAATGATTGGGTGACCAAAGATTTTCCGACCAATTTAAAGTTGAACGAATTATTTCCTGACAGACCCGTACTGTTGAGAAGAGTGGATGGACATGCGGCTATTACCAATCAAAAAGCATTGGATTTAGCAGGGATAAAGGCTGGTGATACATTGACTGGTGGTGAAATAGAAGAAATGGAAGGAACACTTACAGGTTTATTAATTGATAATGCTGTTGGACTTGTTGCGTCAAAAATCCCCGATGCATCAGACGAACAATTTAAAAAAGCTTTACAGGCAGCGGAAAAAAACTGTTTTGCAATGGGACTGACCACTATAGATGATTGCGGACTAGGTTTTGGTTCAGTTGATAAGATAAAAGCAATGCAGGATAAAGGTGATTTGAAAATGAGATTGTATGTAATGCTGAGTGATAATGTAGCGAATTTTGATTACCTGGATAAAAAGGGGATGATTAAAACAGACAGGTTGAATGTAAGAAGTATTAAAGTATATGCAGATGGGGCTCTTGGTTCGAGAGGTGCTTGTTTGCTGCAACCTTATACTGACAAACCTGATTGGTCAGGTTTTCTTTTGAGTTCGCCGGCACATTTTGATTCTGTAGCCAATTATATTTCTCAAAAAGGCTGGCAGATGTGTACTCATGCCATCGGTGATAGCGGCAACAGAACCATGCTGAATATTTATGCCAAATACTTAAAAGGAAAAAATGATTTGCGTTGGAGAGTTGAACATGCACAAGTAGTCAATCAGAATGATTTTAATCTGTTTGGAATCAATTCAATTATCCCTTCGGTGCAGCCAACACATGCCACCAGTGATATGTATTGGGCTGGTGACAGAGTGGGTGCCGAAAGAGTGAAAGGTGCATATGCTTACAAACAATTATTGCAGCAAAACGGATGGTTGCCATTAGGAACTGACTTCCCGGTGGAAGATATTTCTCCTTTTAAAACATTCTATGCAGCCGTAATAAGAAAAGATGCAAAAGGATGGCCGGCTGATGGCTATCAAATGGAAAATGTATTAAGCCGTGAAGAAGCATTGCGGGGCATGACTATCTGGGCGGCTAAATCCAACTTTGAAGAAAAAGAAAAAGGAAGTTTAGAAAAAGGAAAGTTTGCTGATTTTATTATTCTGGATACAGACATTATGAAAGAGGCTTCTGAAAAATTATTGGGGGCAAAAGTGATAAAGACTTTTTTAGGTGGGGAGAAAGTGTATGAAATGAAATTTTGAACCACATAGAAAGATAGATACATAGAAATAAACACAATAGATGGGCTATGTGAAATCTATGTTTCCTATGACCTATGTGGTAAAAAGCCCCTCAACGAACAGAACCCTATAATGTGTCCTTGGATAAACTCTGGGCAAACTTGCACTGTACGATCATAGTTCTACTATAGCTGACTACTTAATTTCTCTTATTTATTTTATCAGAAGGCGCTTATTTGCAATCATTTAATCCACATTTGTGGACAATCGGGCAATCGGTTGCTTAACGACAAGATTAAAAAATCATTATTTTTGTGAATGAGTTGGAATGAAAGAAGGTCTGTAAAAGTAGCTATCCTGGATCTCTATGAAGGCTTTCCTAACCAGGGTATGCGATGTATCCGCACCATTCTTAAAGACTGGGCTGAAAGTAACGAGCTGATAATTCAGCAAGATGAGTTTGATGTACGTCTCAAAAATGAACTCCCAGATACTTCTTACGATATTTATATTTCTACAGGTGGCCCCGGTGATCCGCTGATAAGCCGGTTCGAAGACTGGGATATTGCCTGGTGCAGATGGCTGGATAAAATGGAAAGGTGGAATGCCAACCCATCCAATTCACAAAAAAAATATATCTTCTTTATCTGTCATTCTTTTCAATTAGCCAGCCGCTATTTTAATGCAGGCCTGATTTCCAAAAGAAAGTCAACGGCCTTTGGTGTATTTCCCATTCACATGCTGGAAGGAGGAAAAGATGAACCAGTATTTGATGGTCTCCGGGATCCGTTTTATGCGGTGGACAGCCGTGACTACCAGGTGATACAACCCAACCTTGAAATGCTGAGTGAAATGGGTGCCAAAATTCTTTGTATTGAAAAAAGCCGCCCGCATGTAGCTTATGAAAGAGCAGTAATGGGAATCCGTTTTAATGAATATATGATCGGTACACAGTTTCACCCGGAAGCAGATGCACCGGGTATGAGTATGTACCTGCAAACAGAAGAAAAAAGAAAGACTGTTATTGAAAGCCATGGTGAAGACAAACTCCGTAGTATGCTGGAGCATCTGGAAGACCCGGATAAAATAATGTGGACCTATAACCACATACTTCCCAATTTCCTGAATCAGTCCATCGGATTATTACAGGAAGTGCTGGTATAAAATTAGTACTGCTTTTTTGCTGCCCCACTATCATTCACTAACTTCCGTTTCATAAAAAAAGGACTATGATACCGGATATCCGCAAAGCATACAACGAAACATTTACCCAGGAAAAATATGAAGCCTTTCTGGAAGAACTGCATGGAGTTCATCCCGATCAATTGGATTTCAGGGTTGCTGAAACCCCGATTTTTGTACCGAAAGATTTTACCCAAAAAATGCTGGATGCCTGTGAAAGTATTGTTGACATCATCGTTGACCCTGGCTTTAAACAGTTAACCAAAAATGCTATCCCCGCTGATATAAAAGTGCCGGGTGAAAATGACCACACACAGTTTATCGCTTTCGACTTTGGCATTTGTATAAATGAAGAAAGCGAATACGAGCCACAGCTGATAGAAATGCAGGGTTTCCCTTCTCTGTTTGCGTATGAAGTGCTGGTAGATGAAATATTTTTCAAACATTTTTCAGTACCAGCTAATTTCAGCAGCTACCTGAATGGGTATGATAAAAAAAGCTACCTGGAATTACTGAAAGAAACAATCATCGGCAAACATGCCCCGGAGAATGTGATACTGCTGGAGATTTTTCCGAAGAAACAAAAAACAAGAATTGATTTTTTCTGCACCGAAGAATATGTGGGCATAAAAATGGTGTGCCTGACAGAGTTAATCATAGAAGCCCGCCCGCCCGCCCGTGCCGGATCGGACGGGGATGAACCGGTCGGACGGGGTAAGAAACTTTATTATATGAATGATGGTAAAAAAACTGCCGTCAAACGGATTTATAACCGGGTAATATTTGATGAACTGCACCAGCAGAGTGCCGAAGTACAGGAGAAAGGTAAGCTACTATTTGAAGAATTAGATGTGGAATGGGCGCCACACCCCAACTGGTTTTACCGCATCAGTAAATACACACTGCCATTGATACGGCATCCGTATGTGCCGCAAACATTTTTTCTGAATGAAGTGAAGCAAATGCCTACTGATTTAGAAAACTATGTATTGAAACCGCTTTTCTCTTTTGCCGGGCAAGGTGTGGTAATAGATGTAACCACAGCAGACATTGACAATGTAAAAGACCCGCAAAACTGGATACTGCAACGAAAAGTAAAATATGCTGATGTGATTTTGACACCGGATGTTCCTGCCAAAGCAGAGATACGGGTATTTTATTTCTGGAAAGATGGAGAAGCAAGACCCGTTGCTACGAATAATCTTGGGCGACTGAGTAAAGGCAAGATGATTGGTGTCCGGTATAATAAGAATAAGGAATGGGTGGGTGGTACTTTGTGTTATTTTGAAACCCCCAATAACTAAAGGCCTTTAGATTACGAAAAATCAAAATTAATATGGAGTTAATCAAAAATATCAAACCAAAAGAAGTGGTTCCCGGTATTACCGGCTATTATGCACATGGTACAGGCCAAACTTTTGGCTATGTGGAAGTAAAAGCCGGAAGTATTTTACCAGAACATCATCATGTTCATGAACAAATTACTTACATCATTGAAGGGCAACTCGATATGATAATTGGTGGTATTGCTTGTTCACTAATGGCTGGTATGTATCATATAATTCCTTCAGATGTGCCGCACAGTGCTGTGGCACCGGTAGATTGTAAAATAATAGATGTATTCAACCCTGTCAGGGAAGACTACAAAATATAGCCGCTTATGTATAAGTTCATTACAATTGCTTTTGGACTTTTAATAACAGCCCGTATAAACGCACAGGCTGATAACGAAATACAGGTGTACGCCTCTCCCACTATCCAGCACAAATGGACCATTTTCGAATTGCACAGCAATTATACTTTTAAAGGAAGCAAACTGTTGAGTGATCCCAAATCAGCCAACTGGACAAATGAAACATTAGAAATAACTCATGGATTTGGGAAAAATTTCGAACTTGGTTTTTACACATTTACCGGTTTTGCCCCGACTGGCGGCGGCTTTCAATATCTCGGCAATCAAATACGACCAAGAGTTACAGTCCCTGAATCATGGAAGTAGAAAGTTGGTGCCAGCCTTTCGTTGGAATTTGGTTTCTTCAGGCCTGATGATACTACCAGTTTCTTCTGGCAGGGAGAGTTACGTCCAATTTTAGATAAAACACTTGGCAATTGGTACTTTGCTTTAAACACTAATATTGATTTTGTTCTGACAGGTGATAATAAAGGAGCCGGTATTTCACCTCAATTTAAAACCGTTTATACAATCAACAAGAAAGTAGGTTTAGGTTTTGAATATTATGGCGGACTTGGCTCTTTTAAGAATATTTTACCCGGCAACCTGCAGGAACATTTAATCGGTCCGATAATAGATATTTATTCGCATCCGATGTGGGAAATACAGGGTGGTTTTTTATTCGGGCTTACAGAAAATTCTAATCAACGGATTTTTAAGCTATTGCTTGGCAGAAGGCGGGGAAAATACCATCTCAGAAATAAGTTGATAGCCCAAACTGAAATCCCGCCAGCTTAGAAGGTGGATTACCCAGAATATCTTTTTGCCAGTTATACCGATAATTCAACCGTAGAACAGTTTGTGCGGTGGGCCGCCAACTGACAGCTGGTACAATGGAAAAAATATCATCAGCGATATTACCGCCGGTAGAGCTGAACTTTCCTTTGTTCCAGTCCACATACTCCAGTCGTACTGCCGCATTAATAACTGATTGTTCAAAACCAAATATGCTTTTCTTAATAAGAGGTTGCACAAAATCTATAAAACCACCTTGCTGTTTTTCACCAAACTGCTCGGTATAAGTATCCGGCACATCCACCTTCACCCATGCCCACTCCCCATTTATAAATGTTTTTGTTTTAGCAACAGTTGTATTAAAATCAATAGCCACCACATTCACCCGCCGCTTTTTATCAAATACCAAACCATCATCCTGGTATTTATTATACACTCCGGCCATGTAAGAAAGTCCCAGCTCTCCTATTTTATTGTTTCTTATAGCGACTTTCCCGGTAAGCAAAGGGCTGCCGTTAAAACTTTCTTCAAATCTGTCAGGGTTTTCTTTGGTAGCTGGTAAAAAGGTTTTGTTTTCTGTATTTGAAATAATTCTATCGTCAAAGCCATTGGTCAGATAAGCTTCGTATCCATACACCCAATCTTTTGAATACTTCTTCCCGTACAATCCAAAGCCAACATTACTGAAAGTAGCAGGCAACATTTGTGTTGCAGAGATTGGCCGGTCAACAAATTCCCATTTAGGCCCGTCATGATTTTGGTTGAAAGCGCCAATAGGGTTCATCACAATACCGCCCCGCAGATTTAATAAGGGATTAAACTCAAAATCAATGGAAGCAAATTCAATATTGATTTCTTTTGTGCCGTCTTCAAACTCAATTTCACTTAAAAACTTTATGCGGTTGGCAATAGAAGAAGAAACAAATAACGTTACCCTTCTCATCTGGAATTGATGCCCCTCCGAAATACCATCCTGTTGCAAATACTGGTAATTAGCTTCTGCATAGCCACCCAATGCCACCGGCAATTTTCCTACCTGCAGAAAAGGCCGGTCATAAACCGCATCCATATTCAAGGCTGGCTTAGTGGTATCTTTTGGAATCCGCCGGAGCAAGGTTGGGTCAATCTGCCCGATAGCAGTTGAAGTAATTAAAACAAACAATATCAGAAATAGCTTATTCATATTGCTCTCAAATCAATAAATAATTGGTTGTTGGAAACTGTTACCGGAAAATTTCTAAGATTTCTATCTGCCGGGCCATTCTTTACCGTGCCTTTACTATTAAACTCACTTCCATGTGCTGTGCATTGCAGGTAATCACCGGATGCCTGCAACTCAGCTCCCTGGTGGGTACATCGCATCCATAAAGCTGAATAATCTTTATCGCTGAAGCGGTACACACAGATTGGATATTGCAGGGCTTCATTACGGACAATGATAAATGAACGATAAGTTGCCTGGCCATTCTGCTTCACAATAAACTCATTTGTATCCACCGTCAACCCATCTTTGCCCAATGCCCCGCTGATGTATCGGGTGGAGGTACAGGAAGACAAAACACCAGCCACTGCAGTTGCTGATAAACAAGCTGTGCAACTATTTTTTATAAATTTTCTCCTGTCCATTTTTTAAAGCGATTCAAGAAATTTTATAAGCTGTGTTTTCTCAGATGATGTCAACTGCTGAAACCTTGCCTTGCTTTGGGCAGCTTCTCCCCCATGCAGTATGATAGCCTCTTCAATAGTTTTTGCCCGTCCATCATGCAATAAAAAATACTGCCCACCCTGTGAGTTTTTAGATAAGCCCAATCCCCAAAGTGGTGGCGTTCTCCATTCGGCAGTGGTAGCAGCACCTTCCGTGTAACCATCATTCAAGCCCGGCCCCATATCATGCAGCAGCAAATCTGTGAACGGGAAAAAAGTTTTGTTGGATAATGCAGCAGTAAGCGAAACACCTGTTGTCAGTTGAGGTGTATGGCAATTACCACACCCTGTATTTATAAAAAGCTGCCGTCCACTTTGCACCTCCGCATCGTTTTGATTTCGCTGTATAGGTGCTTTCAAAGTTTGTAAATAAAAAACAACATCCTGTACCCGTTGCGCAAGAACTTCCGGATCAATGGTTAATCCGCTATAAGTATCCACAGATTCGAATGCAGAAGTAATCCCCATATCCTGGTTATAGGCGTTGGCAGTTTGTTGTAGCAAATCATATACGGCTGCTTTTTTTCCAAAGCGGCCAATGTATTTTCCATTTTGCAAAACAGGTGCTAAACGAACTGTAACATAAGATGGAATAGAAATCCAATTTGGTCTTCCGGAAATTCCATCGCCGTTTACATCGTTCTCGTCGGCCAATGCAAGTATGGCAGCATCTGGAACAATATCTAAAAATCCAAGCCCCGTATTAGCAGGTGGCATAAACTTTGAAAATGTTGCTCCGGTTGGTATTTGTTCCGGTTGAAAACCGGGAATAGCCCGGTGTTGTAATTGAGGCCCACCGAGATGAAGAAATTGATTACCTGTTGAATTGGTTTGTCCAAAACGGGTAAGCATCGTAAACGGATGACCTTTGCCATCACCAGCATGGCAACTACCACAGGAAGTGGCAACAAATATTGGCCCCAGGCCGGTAGCTGTAGTAAACACTTCGTCATTAAAGGCTATATCGCCCCGGAGAAAGACAGCATTCTGTTCCGGTGTTAACCCAGCAACAGGGCCATCCAACAATTCATCATCTGCGGGTGCACCGGGTAATAATTTGTTGCAGGCAACAATACTAACCAGGAAAGTAAAAATGACAATTATTTTTTTCATTATTCAGGTATTCTAAACATATTTTTAGTCTTGTCTAAATTTATGTTTAGACAAATATAACAACTCCTGTGGTTCAGTCAAATAAAAAAGGCAGCTTTCTCAAGCCGCCTTCAATTACCTATAAAAATCAGTTACTTACGTTTCAGTGCATTCAGGAAAGTTCTTTCGAAACTTACCAACCAGCTATTAGTAGCCATCCGTTTCATATTACTGCTTACCTGGAACCTATATCCGATATTCAGTTTGGCGTTGCTGTTGAAAATAAACTGTATGGCCGGGGCCAAGTCAACACAATGCTTTTTAATATCCAGGATTTGCTCTGCCAGAAGTTCTGCATATATGTTTACGTTGGTTTGTTTGTAGTCTGTATATTCTTTGGGGAATAACAAAAGGCCGCCGGATAAAGAATAATTCATCGACTGATACATCCGGGATGGCACATAGATTACCTTATTATTTCTTGATTTATCCAACACCTGCGTATGGCTGATGGTTCCGGATAAAGCAAATTTGTTCCAAAGCTGTGTAGCAATGATGCCTGCTTCTATTCCACTCTTATCCCCCATCAATGTTATTTCATCGTAGTGAAAAGGAGCTTTGGTGGCAGATGCATCTATAAACGCAGCCATCCGGAAATGCTTATGAATTTCGTCTTTTGACAGAAACCGGTACTTGGCATAGAAATTAACCGACTCATACCTGAAATCAGGTGTGTGCATATTGCTGATAGTGCCACCAACATGGAACATGAATTTCTTACTGATGCCAAACATTACTTGTGGCATGATGCGGTGAGAAAAGCGGTTGTAAATATTATCATTCGTCACAAAATGATCTGTCAGTTTTACACTGATAGAATGTGCCGGCATATTGGAAGCTGGTTCGGTGAATACATATAATTCCTGCGCCTTCAGATTACTTACAACAAATGAACTAAATAGTAAGATGAAAGTCTTTCGCATTCTTATCTTCATTTATCAATTAAATACTTTAATGCTTTCTCCAGCTGCTTACCAGTTAAATCCATTGCTAAAAGTTTTCCCTCTTTATCAATTAAGAAAGAAGTTGGGATAGCAGAAATATCCCAGATCCTTGCTGTTTTTGCTTCCCAACCACCGGGTTCATTTACTTGTAACCAGGTTATTTTATCTTTTGCAACAGCAGCCTCCCATTTTGAAAGGTCATCATCAAGAGAAACACCCAATATTTCAAAGCCCTTATTTTTATACTTTGGATAAAGCTTAGTCAATTCTCTATTTGAGCTGCGGCAAGGCCCACACCATGATGCCCAGAAATCAAGTAACACTACTTTCCCTTTTAAAGAAGAAAGGCGAATTGTATCACCTGCCATAGAAGGCAAGGATATTTCTACCGCCGATTGTCCCTGTCGTGGCTGTGCATCTCCAGCATGAAAAGAAAAAAAGACAATCAGGAAAGTGAAAATTATTTTATAGTTTATCATAGAAGGAAATTTTAAAAGGCTTCTTTCCAATTGTTGATTGGAAAGAAGCCTGTAGTTATCTAAATAATAACATGATATACCCTTTCGCCGGTAGCCATACCGTCCTTTACACAACAGGATGAAGCCTTACCTGTTTGCATACAACTCATTTTTGTAGCGGCACTGTATTTTTTAAATTGCTTTCCCGTTACAAAATTCTTATCTACCACAGTAATCGTCTGTTCGCCATTCAATACCTGGCTGTCTGCATTCAGAAAATGAAAATTCTCCTTACCAATCTTAACATGCTGGTCTTTTTCGATCTTCATTTCCGTGAAGTTGCCTGTCAATTTCAAACTTCCTATGGAGAAACCTGCATCTTCTACTGCCTCTTTTAAAACATCAATATCGGGCTGTATATTTTCTTTAAATATTATACTGAATGCAGAATTCTTAATATCAGCTTTAACAGACTCCACAAAAGAAACCTTCTGCAATGCTTTATTAATTGCATTACTGCACATCGCACAGGTAAGACCTGTTGCCTGCAAAGTTGCTGTTGTAAACTGGGCTTGAGATTGCAATGCCGAAAGAGCTACTACCAGAACTAATAGCAATTTTTTCATACACTTGATTTTAACTGTTACTAATCTGATTTCTTGCAACAGTCTTTACCATCATGGCCGGGCATTGTGCATTTACCATCCTTGCAGCAATCCACGTCCGATCCGGTCGTCCGGGCGGGCATTTTTGCGCCTTCTTTTTTACAACAGTCTTTACCATCATGGCCGGGCATTGTGCATTTACCATCTTTGCAGCAATCCATTACTTTCGTACCATGATCTTTGTGTTCCCCATCATGATGACTGCAAGTAGCTTCACCGCTGCAACATGCCGCCTTTTTTTCAGTAGTGCTTCTTTCATACTTGCAGCAGCCATGTAGCTTATCGTAAGACGCTGTAGTTGCTTTGGCACCTGCATTGTCATAACCAACCGTGGCTATCATCTCCTGAATTTTAGCTGTATTAGTCGTGCTGCTTTTGTAGCTTACCGTAAGGTCTTTCGTGTCTGCATCCCAGGTGGCTGATTTGGCACCTGCATCTTTGGCTGCTTTTTCAATTTTTGATTTACACATACCACAGTTACCGGATACTTTAAAAGTTTCGGTTTGTTTTTGGGCAGTTCCAACAGTCGCTAATGCCAGCGATAAGGCAGCAAGAGAAAATATTTTCAATGTTTTCATAAATTAATTATTGATTATTTAAAAAAATGATTTACTAAAATACTAATACCAGAATGGCACCTCTATAGCCATAGAAGTTGACCTGAAATTTGCTAAATCTTAAATTCTGAAAACGTTATTCTGCAGATATGTATCCTGCTCAGATAAAAGAGGTGGGGAATGATTGTGAAAATGACGTTGTTCGTAAATATTTTGAAAAGAAGCAACAATAAATTCTGATGGCACGGAAACCAACTCGTCCATAGAAGGAATCGTAATAGAAACAAAAGCTACTTTGTTTTGATCCTGTTCCAGTTTTACCACTTTCAGTTCATCACGGCAGCAACCAGTGGATTCATGAGTGTCCATACCGCATTTTCCACAAACATCTGGTGCTGTATCAAAAAGGTGAACAGATACCAACTTCTTCATGCAATAGTGATAATTGAAAACAATGCCACTGGTAACTATAAAGTAACAAAGGAATGATATGGTAAAAATTACCTTCTTCATGAATGAGTACAAAGATAATATCATTCTCCGGTATAACTAGCTGATTTTGACCCGTGGTAAAACTTTGATTATCAATTAACAAATCCCCAATATACCCCAAGCCTGAATTGCAGGCCCGGAATAGCATAACCCGGAGCCACCAGATTATTATTAGTAAACCCGAAACCGCCAAGGTTTCTGGCAGTATTTAGATTTTCTGCTCTTACAAATGCTTTAAATGAACGGATACGGAAGTGCATATAGGCAATGATATCCGGTAACGGGTTGGATATAGTGATACTATCCTGGAAGTAAAATTGCCCTTGTACCGGAGAATAACCATCTGCTTTATAACGGCTGCGATAACGAATCTCCATTCCTAATGCGATATCCAGGTTTTTGAAACCAAGATTGCCTTCGTAAGCAAACCGGTTGCGGGTATAGATCAATGGCATGTTAACCGGCGCATTTCCTACAGCCTGTTGAAAATAAATTTCAGCATGCCAGTTCCATCTTTTTCCTACTTTAAATGTTTTCTCCAGTGCTATTTGTACTACATTAAATATTGCATTTTCCTGTTCGGGCTTATAATAACTGGTAAAATAAGTATAATTTGTTGCCAGATAATAATGACCTGTAACCCTGAGTTTGAATGAGGGCAAACGGTACGACGCATAAAGATGTGTATTATTTTCTTTCTTAAAATCTTTTACGGTTTTTAGAAAATAGAAACTGCTGCGGCTATCAAAAATAAATGAAGGCGTTCTGCTGGTGTTTTCAAATCCTACCTGTAACGATCCGATCTTGTTGCTTAACAATCTTTGCAAGCTGATATGTGCTTCATAGTCACCCTTATTTTGCCCGGTAAAATATAATTTACCATTGGCTTCAATATCCCATTGCAGGTTGCGGGTTTTATTACGGTATTCAGCATGACCGGCTGTGTTGACAAAACTCTTTTTTCCGAAAGAAAACTCGCCATTGATTTGCTGGAACAAGACACCCAGTTTAATAAATTGCTGCAAATTCTTAACATCCGGAAACTGGTAAATGGAAAAATCATTTTCAAGAATCCTCCAGGTATCTTTTACAATTAAGGAATCAATTGGCCGGCGTAAACTTGTGTCATAATTTGTTTGGTAATAAACAGAATCGGCAGAAAAATCCACAAAAGAATAAGATGATTTTTTGAGCTGAAAGGTATGTTCAAACCGGAGTCGTGGATAAAAAAGTGGTATGATGGTTGAATCAGAAACTATTGAATCTTTCTTCCCTAAATCATATTGTTGTCGTAGCAATGCTGTAAACTCACTGTATTTATTTCCAGTATTAATTTTTGTGGTAAAGAAATTGGAAGAGAACGCATCGCTACTTCCTAAATTAGTAGGGATACCAAACCGGTCTTTATAAATGGAATTATTTAAATAATCTTCCGTGTTTTGAATACCACCGTTTTCAGCAGCCTGCATTTTGTTTCCCAACAAAACAAAATAATTATTGTATCGTTTATTGACCGATTGAAACCAGGAATTAAGCAGGTAATTATTATGATTTGTTTTTTGGTTTTTAAAAAACCCGGGTGAATTGATCAACCGGTATTGGAAAGCTGCATTCCAGTTTGGTTTCAGGTTTTGGGTATGTATTAATTGTATTAATTGTTCCACCCGGCTGCCTAACTGGTAATTGATTTCTGAATAAGGCCTTGTTGCATTAAAGAACCTCACTTGTTCCAATTTATATTTCGAAGCATCGAATGCATGAAAGCCCGGATCAAACCCAGCAGAAAAATTAGGGGAAAATAATAACGAACGGGAGGCTGAACCTATATTGCCAAGATTTATTTCTGTGGCCGGAAGTGGGAACCTTCTGGTAAAATCGGCAATGGTTGAATCTAATGTATAGTTACGGGCAGAATCCAGGTAACGAAAAGTGATGGTAATAGAATCAGCATTTGGATCTCTGTGTTGCAAACTATCATTTCCACCCTGGCCACCAGAACCGAGGTTGCCACCAAACTGCTTCAACCTGTCTCCTACACGCCGCATGGGTTCCTGCGAATAAGCAATCGCAGAGAATGCAAGCAAACAAATAAATAGTAGATATGTAAATTTTTGAATCAGTGTAATTAAGCTTTGGTAAAATATATTCCTATGCAAATTAGCGCAGCAAAGTTATACTCACAGTATTAAAAATGTTAATAAAAAGGGGTTTACTGATTATAACGGTAGAAATCACAAAATTCCTCATCACATAATAGCTTTTGTAAAATGGGGCTTTTCATAATATCTATATAATCCATCCATTTCCCTTCCACTTTTATTTTTCGATATATCAACCGTATGCCCTGACTGTAATCTACCCACCAGTTGATATGTCCTGTATAAAGAAGTTGAATTGGTTTGCCATCCAATTTATGCCATCCATAAATGGCAACTCTGTCCGGTCTTGTATCTCTCGAAATTTTTGCACTGATTACAACATCTTTTTTAATACCGGCTATCAAGCCTTTTCTGCCTTTACGTTGCCCTTCTATAATAAGATGATGCTGCCACATAGTAGGTGTACTATCCCTGAAAGCAAACATCGGAACCGGTTCCAGTTTGATTTTGGCAGTTTTATAAATATCATCCACCATTTTTTTGGTTGGCAGGAAACAATGAAAACTGTCAGCAATTTTTTGTGCTGCCATGGGGGTAATATTTATTCTTGCCCAATCATTGTTGCTGCCCACACTTAAATAATCCGGCGATACATAATAAGTAGCATTGATTGTTTTCCCGGTTGTTGTGTCAATCATTGAAATATTAACTGCTGCAAACTTTTTAAAAAATTCAGGTACATTTCCGGCTAATATTTCTTTTAGTACAAATGAATCTCTTGCCGCCCATTTCATCGTTGCTGCATGATGGTAAAATTCATTGCCTGTGATAGATGAATTTCTTTCCGGCCAGTGCATTTTTTTAGAAGCCTGGCAGGAAACTATAATGACAAGTAAGAAGCAGAATAACCTATTCATAAATCTAAGGTAGAAATTAGTACTGACTCCTGAAGTACGACCTTTTATTAAACCTTAAATCGCTTATCTTCGCCGCAAATTTTTACGAATGAACCTTCATGAATACCAGGCTAAAGAATTGCTAAAGAAATATAATGTTCCCGTACAGGAAGGCTTTGCCTGCACCACTGTGCAGGAAGCCGAAGATGCTTACCGGCAGATAAAAACACAAACAGGAAGCAAGTTTGCCATTGTAAAAGCACAAATACATGCCGGAGGAAGAGGGAAAGGAACGGTGAAAGAAAATGGTATCAATGGAGTAAAAGTGGCTAAGTCACTGGAAGATATACAGGAGTTTGCCAGCAAGTTATTAGGAGGCACATTGGTTACCATACAAACCGGACCTGTTGGAAAAGTAGTGAACAAAATATTTGTGGCGGCCGATATGTATTATGATGGGCCAAGCGAAAGAAAAGAATTTTATCTCTCTATATTATTAGACCGAACCAAAGGACAAAATGTAATCATGTATAGTACCGAAGGCGGAATGAACATTGAAGATGTGGCACATGATACCCCGGAAAAAATATATAAAGAGTGGGTACACCCTTCTGGTGGTTTGCAGGGTTTCCAGGCAAGAAAAATTGCGTTTAACCTTGGGCTGAGTGGCGAAGCATTTAAAAATTGTACAAAATTTGTTACCAATCTTTATGCGGCGTATGTGGGATTAGATTGCTCGATGCTGGAAATTAATCCACTCTTCAAAGCAGCAGATGATAAAATAATTGCCGTTGACTGCAAAATGGGATTGGATGAAAACTCATTAATGCGCCATGCAGACCTTGCATCGTTGAGAGATGTAACTGAAGAAGACCCGACCGAAGTAGAGGCAGGGAAATACAACCTGAACTTTGTAAAACTGGATGGCAATGTTGGTTGCATGGTAAATGGTGCCGGCCTGGCAATGGCCACCATGGATATGATCAAACTTAGCGGTGGCGAACCAGCCAACTTCCTGGATGTTGGCGGTAGTGCCAATGCACAAACGGTGGAAGCCGGTTTTAAAATTATTTTAAAAGATCCTGCTGTAAAAGCGATCCTGATCAACATCTTTGGCGGCATCGTTCGTTGTGACCGGGTGGCGCAGGGTGTTATTGATGCGTATCAAAAGCTTGGCAATATTAATATTCCTATCATCGTTCGTTTGCAAGGCACTAATGCAGTAGAAGCAAAGAAACTGATAGACGAAAGTGGATTGAAAGTGCAATCGGCTATTTTATTGAGTGAGGCGGCAGATTTGGTGAAGAAAGCGGTGGCGTAGGGTATTTAAAATTTTTGATTGAAGATTTAATATTAATCCTGGTCTGAAGAGACTGGGATTTTTATTTATGCATTCCCCTTACATTTTGCATCCTGTCATTAAAACCGCTTATTATGAGACAGTTTGCCACAGTTCTTGGGCTTATTTTATGCCTTCAACTCACAGCCCAGACAAAGAAAAACATTGACAGTAAAATTGAAAAAGTAACCGTCTTCCTCGATGGGGCTCAAACTCAGAGGACTGCCAAAGTCCCCCTTATTGCCGGTAAACAGGAACTGGTGTTCACCAACATTTCTCCTTCCATAGATAAACAAAGTATCCAGGTAAAAGCAGATGGTAATGTCACTGTATTATCAGTTATTCATCAGCAAAATTTTTTAAAAGAACAGGAGAAACAGGATGAGATAAAAAATATCGAAACACAAAAGGAAACTCAGCTGGAAAAAATTGCCCTGCAAAAAAACATACTGAATGTATATAAGCAGGAAGAAAACATGCTGATAAAAAATCAGCAGATCGGCGGAGCTAATAATGGCCTGAAAGCCGTTGACCTGAAAGAAGCTGCAGACTTCCAGCGAAGCAGGTTAACGGAAGTTTATCAAAAACAGATGGAAACCGACAGAGCTATAAAAAAATTAGAACTTGAACTGGGTAAAATGAATAAGCAACTGGTAGAACTGAATCAAAAAGTGGAAACATCCACCAGCGAAATTCATGTAACTGTAAACATAAAAGAAACAAGCAGCAGCAATTTTACTGTCACTTACCTGGTTCAACAAGCTGGTTGGTTCCCCACATATGATATCCGGGTGAAAGATATCAGCAGTCCTATCAACCTGCAGTACAAAGCCAATGTATTTCAGAGCAGTGGCGAAGATTGGAAGGATGTAAAACTTTTTTTATCAACCGGTAATCCCAATGAAAATGGTACAAAGCCAACTGTAAATCCATGGTATTTGAAATATACATATGCCTACCAGCCTGTATCAAACACAATACAATCAACTTATTCTGCAGGATCGGTAAGAGGACGGGTAACGGACGATAAAGGAAATCCTGTTGCAGGTGCCAGTGTACTTGTAAAAGGCTCAACGACTGGGACAGTTACAGATAAAAATGGTTTTTATACAATAAACGTACCTGCAGGTAGTAATATTCTTGTAATCAGTAGCGTTGATTTTGAACAAACTGAAATTGCTGCAACAGGTGGTTTTGCTAATGTAACTATGAGAACCAATAATCAACAATTAAGTGAAGTTGTAGTAACAGGATATGGTGTAAAAAAAGATGCTGATGGTTGGACAGAAGTAGGAGATTACTCAAAAAGTAAAAAAGAGTTGGGTTTGTCTTACTCAAAAGTTAAAGCGAGTGATATTGAAAGAAGCCAGAACATTATTACAACCATCGATTATCAGCCAACAACTACTGTGTACGAAATAAAAGAACCATATACTATTTTAAATGACGGAAAAACTTATATGGCTGATATTGACGGTTATGAAGTCAAAGCACTATACGAATATTATGCAGCTCCAAAAATTGATCCCGATGCATTTCTCACTGCAAAGGTTGTGGATTGGCAGGAATTAAATCTCCTTCCAGGCGAAGCCAACCTATTCTTTGAAGGAACATTCCTTGGCAAATCATTACTGGACGTCGCCAATGCCACCGACACGTTGAATATTTCACTTGGAAAAGATAAAGGCGTGGCGGTAAAAAGAACATTGCTGAAAGATTACAGTTCGAAAAAATTTCTGGGCAGTAATAAAACAGATGCAAAACAATATGAAATAGTAGTTAGAAATAATAAGCAACTGCCAATCAATCTGATTGTAGAAGACCAGTTCCCTATTTCTACACAAAAAGAAATAGAAGTACAGGAAAGGAAATACGAAGGTGCCAAACTGGATGATGATACTCAACGACTGACCTGGCAATTAACCGTTGAGGCAAAGAAAGAACATAAAGTGGGTTTTAAATATGAAGTAAAATATCCGAAAGACAAAACATTGCAGTTAGACTAAAGCCTGTTTCATATCGATGGTTTACCCCCTGTTTTACATTTGTAGAACGGGGGTTTTTAGTTTGAATGATATATTTGCAATATGAATACTTTTTCAATCAGAACTATATATCAATCAGACAACCCCGATTTATCCAGAATTGTAAAAGATACCCTGGCAGAATTTGGTGCTAATCATCCCGGTACTGTTTATTATGATCCGACAACTGACGCATTATTTGAATTATTCCAAAAAGAAGGTGCTGCTTATTTTGTGGCTGAGGTAAATGGTGAAATAGTTGGCGGCGGCGGTATCTATCCAACCGATGGTTTGCCAGCGGATACCTGTGAGTTGGTAAAAATGTATTTATTGCCGCAAGCCAGGGGAACAGGCCTTGGCAGAACATTGATTGAAAAATGTTTAGCCTTTGCAAAAGAAACCGGTTACAAACAAGTCTATCTCGAAACAATGCCGGAATTAAAACAAGCCTTGAATGTTTATGCAAAATTCGGTTTTGAATATTTAAAAGGGCCCATGGGGAATAGTGGACATACAGGTTGTAGTTTATGGATGCTACGAAGTCTGTAGTCCATAGTCGTTAGTCAGGAGGCGACTACTCCGGACCTGCCTACCGGACAGGCAGGTTCAAGACTTCTGATTCATCTCCTCTACTTCATACACAGGGCTAAATAAATAAAATTTTCCGGTAGCTACTTCCTTACATTTAAATCGCTTTCTTAACTTCTCTCCTTTCAGAAAAATTCTTCCACCTTTTATACGAAATAATGTATCGGGCAGTAGTTCTTCCACCAAACGATGTTGACTTTCTTTGCTATCATATTTTCTCAACACCCGCAGCAGTCCATCTTCGGCACAACTGCTGGCAGCAGGATTTTTAAGTGATAGCAATAATTCCCTTTCAATATCTGCAGGAAATATTTTATGCTCTACAAATTGCTTTAACAACTGTCCGAATATCATTTTCCATTCTCTTCCATGTGCCTGCACTTTACCTGCCTGACCGGCAGGCAGGTTGCTGTGTTGTTCAAATGTGAGCAGGTGTGCTAATTCATGTAATAAGGTAATGAGAAAAGAAAATTTATTAAGGGTGCCATTTACACTAATCCGGTGATTGGCATGATGCGTACGATGCCGGTAATCCCCAAGAATACTTTTTCGTTCTTTTGCAATGGTCAAATGTACTTTATATTGTTGCAGGTATGTTGTAACTGCATCTCCGGTATCGGGAGGTAAATAATTTTGTAAATGGTCAATCGGGACTTCTTTTTTAGGCATTCTTTTTTTGCTTCATCATTTTTTGCAAAGAAGTTACTTCAATAAACGTGTAAACAATATACAAACCCATACAGATCATCAGTGCCGGTTTGTTGATATTCTTTTTTACTGACATGATATAGATAAACGCTGCAATGGCAATCAGAAAAAACTTTATCATAAAACTTCCATACAACGAACGGACTGAGGCATTGGGATTTTTAGCAGATAACGAACGCTGGGATACAAAAAAAGATAAAGCTGTGGCCGCAAATAATATCAGATTGCCCCCGATCAATACAGCCTGGTCAATACCATATTTATCCAATATACTTTTCCCGGCCAGGAAGAAGCCATTTAATAAAATGAACAATAACAATAAGGGAAGATAAATTTTTCTATTGTTCATCTTTCGGAGGTTTTGCAGTTTCCCGCATCAGTTTATAAAAAATTACGATGAGGGTTAGCAAAGGTAAGGCACATGCCAGCAATGGTAATGTGTTCAACCATTTATCGGCTTTTAGTCCGATAAAAACAGACAGCCCGAGTGCTGCAAGTAATTGAGTACCCAGGCTAGCATAACGAAGAAAGAATTGCTTATTACTATTTGACGGCGGTTTGTTGTTCATGACCTGTCATTTCTACTATATTGGCACCCATATGGCATTGTCCGTTAAAGGTGGCCGTAGGTTCTATTTGTAATTTACCTGCAAATAAATTTCCGGTTACTACACATTCTCCCCTCAATTGCAACATTTCTTTAGCCCGGATATTACCAGACACTTTACCAACAATATCTGCATGGTTCCCGGTTATATCACCTTCCACAATACCACTGCTGCCAATGATAATTTTAGCACTACTGCTGATATTACCTGTAACGGTACCATCAATCCTGAGATCGCTGTTACTTTTAATGTCACCTTTCAGGGTAGTGCCGGCACCGATCAACGTAGCGCCGCCACCATTTGTTTTGTCTTGTTGCATATCGGTTTTGTTTTTGCTGTTAAACATTGCTGTATTATTAATCGTCAGATGGTTCTGCTTTTGGTACAATTAATTGGGAGGTATCCAAAACAATTGTATTATCTCCCATCAAAGGCCCCTTTTTAAGACCGTTAATATATTGCTCCGCTAGTTTTATTTTCCTGTCAGCATCATCTACTTTATACTTCAATTGCCGGAGTTCATTGGCTGATTTAAAATCGGTATTAGCACCGGGTATATAATATTTCAAAGGTGTAAAGACAATAAGAGCTACTGTTAACCCTACCAACAACACAAAAATTGTGCTCAACATGATGTAAACACTAAGTCGGGACAATTTAAAAGTTACCACTTCCTCATACGTGTCATCATTCATCACCACCAACCTGTAGCGGTTTCGAAGCCGTTTTAGGGTGGATCCTGCGTCTAATTTTAACATAACTCAGTTTTTGGAAACTAAAGGTAAGCAAAGGGGGTTGGTTTTACCAGTTTACATCAATCAAAATAGCTTCAAAAAAATGGCCTATTTTTATACTAAATTATTTGAAATTCAGTTAATAAGACTTTAGATTGCAACGGAAAATGCGACCCACCCGAAATACTATAACTGCTGTTCTCTTTATTATCTTTTGCCAGGATTCTATTCCTGCTTTTAGCCAGTTGGGTATTACTTTTAATAATAAAAAGCCTGAAGAGTATGAAGATCGGGCATTACGTTCAGAAAGATCAGAGGAAAAGAAATTTACCTTGTTCCAACGATTAATTCAAAATACGACCACCCATTACAATTATTACTTTAATGCCAATAATAAGCTGAACGAAGTATTGGAACGGGCTAAATTGGCTTTTAAAGATGATTATTCTGAATTGCTATCCTTCTATAACTATTCTTTAGAAGCTACAGTCAAAGATTCGATACAATTAGACTCCATTACCTATAAATCATCTACCGCCATTGCTTTGCACGACCTGAGAAGTGATTGGGCTGATAATATGTACCTGCTTTGGGGAGCTTCCTATTATCTGCAAAATAAATTTGATTCTGCTTACCTGATGTTTCAATTCATCAACTACGCCTTTGCCCCAAAAGAAAAAGATGGATATTACCTTGTTATTGGAAGTTCACGGGATGGCAACTCAGCTTACAGCATCTCAACAAAAGAAAAGAAAAGCCTGCCCCGAAAAATATTTTCAGAACCGCCAAGCCGGAATGATGCTTTTATCTGGCAGATAAGGAATTTTTTGGCACAAGACCATTTAGCTGAAGCAGCCAGTATGATCGTAACATTAAGAAACGACCCTCAGTTTCCAAAAAGACTGAATAATGATCTGGATGAAGTTCAGGCTTATTGGTTTTATAAGCAAAACATGTGGGACAGTTCAGCAACTCATCTTGTAAAGGCATTAGGCAATGCCACCAATCTGCAGGAAAAAGCCCGTTGGGAATATCTGGCGGCACAATTGTATGAGAAAACCGGTCAATATAAAGAAGCAGAAAAATTATATTCAAAAGTAAGCAGTCATACTACTGATCCGATCCTGGATATTTATGCAAGACTTTCCGCTGTACGGGTAAATATAGATGGTGGTGAAAAAACCATTGATAAAAATGTAGCCATATTACTGAAGATGGCAAAAAGAGATAAATATGTGGACTACCAGGATATCATTTATTATATGGCAGCCCAAATGCAACTGGAAGGAAATAATGTTGACGAGGCACTTAAATTGCTGCTAAAAAGTACGCAGTTTGCCAGTAATGACCCCGCATTACGCAACAAAGTATTTCTGCAACTCGCAGAATTATCGTTTGCCAAAAAAAAATATCGCAATTCCGCTAATTATTACGACAGTTTACGTTTAGATGACCCAGCATTAAAAGATCTGGATGCCATTACAGCAAGGAAAAATACATTGAGAAAACTTGCAACAAATTTTGAAATAGCCGATCGCCAGGATAGTCTTCAGCGGATTGCAGCATTACCTGAAAGTGAACGTAAAGATTTTGTCAAAAAATTAGTAAAAGATATTCGTAAAAAGCAGGGCTTGAAAGAGGAATCATTTATTTCTGCAGGTCCGGCATTCGAAACACCAACTCTTTTCCCCACCGTAGAAGCTAAAGGAGAATGGTATTTTTATAATGCTGCATCAAAAACCAGGGGGTTAGCCGGATTTAAATCAAAATGGGGAAACAGGCCAAATGTAGACAACTGGAGGCGCATCACTACCATCAATTCAGCCTTAATGGCAAATCAACAACCGACAATCAACAATCAACAAGGGAATAATAAAACCGGACCAGATGGGGTAACTTATGAGGAACTATATGCTAAACTTCCGATTACAAAAGAGCAAATACAACTATCTGATGATTCGCTTCAGGAAGCGCTGTTTCAATTGGGAAAAATATTTGTTCAGGAAATAGAAGATTGTTCTGCCGGGACAGAAAAACTGGAAGAGGTTCGTACCCGGTTCCCAAAGTTTGAGAAAATGGATGAAGTACTTTTTAATCTTTATTTCTGTTACACTAAAAATAATGAATCCGCAAAAGCGGCAACTATTAAAAAGCTGATGAGTGAAAAATTTAGCTCCAGCAATTTCACAACAATTGTAAATACCGGTAAAAACCCGAAATCTTCTTCCAATCCGGACGCTACCGGTGCTTATGAAAAAGTTTACGATCTCTTTATTGAAGGCGAATTCGAAAAGGCAATTCAGGCTAAAAAAATTGCTGATAGTTTGTATGGCAAAAATTACTGGACACCACAATTACTCTATATTGAAGCTGTTTATTATATTAAACAACGGAACGACAGCACTGCCATTACAACACTAAATTCAATCCTTTCACAATTTCCTAATACCCCTTTGGCGGCAAGGGCTACCAACCTGATAAATGTGTTAGCAAGAAGAACACAAATCGAGGAAGAATTGAGAAATCTTGATGTTACCCGCATGGCATCAGACACTAGTTCCCGATCACAGTTTTATGTAGCTGCCAAACCTAAAACAGATACTCTAAAAGCCCAGCCAATTGCAGCGATCATCAATACAAAACCAATAACTGATACGGTAATCAATAAATCGGCAGCAATAAATGCACCTTATACGTTTAATGAAAAAGATCCGTGTTATGTAGTGCTGGTGCTCAACAAAGTAGATCCTGTTTTTTGTAACGAAGCAAAAAATGCATTTATCCGATATAATAAAGATACTTACTATAACAAACCCATAACGTCCAGCCTTTTCGATATTGATGCAGAGAATCGTATTATCCTGATGTCTCCATTTAAAGATGCAGAAGAAGCGATAGCGTATGTTGAAAAAGCAAAGCCTAAAACTGCGTCTGAAATTCTTCCGTGGCTTAAAGGCGGAAAATATAGTTTTATTATATTATCCGACCCTAACTTTGATTTATTGAAAGTGTATAAAGACATTGACAAATACAAAGCATTTCTGAATCAACATTTCCCGGGTAAATTTTAATCTTTAACACAAAGTCTCAAAAAAGTTGGATATCGGGAAGACTTTTGCAAAAAATTAATAGCCAGCCCCCCTTCCCCGCTAAGGTTTTCCTTAATTTCGATGATTAATATTGTTCCAAAGCATCCTTTCGGCTTAACTAAAACCATATTACTAATATGAAAAAAACTGTCCGGATTTTTTGGCGAATTTTTGGAATTGGCTTTCTTGCATTTGTTGCATTGATACTAAGTGCCAATTTTGGCGTATTTGGAAAAATGCCTTCACTCGAAGAATTAGAGAACCCTTCTATCTTACAGGCTTCTGAAGTGTATGCGGATGATGGTACACTAATGGGTAAATATTATACTGAAAGAGGTAACCGTAGTAATGTAAAGTATGGTGATATTTCAAAGCATGTTATAGACGCACTGATTGCCACAGAGGATGAACGTTTTTACAGCCATAGTGGAGTTGATTTTAGATCAACCATGCGGGCATTATTAACTGCTGGCACATCCGGTGGTGGAAGTACCATTTCACAGCAATTGGCCAAAGCACTGCTGGAACAGGGAAGTAAAAACAAAGCCTGGAGGATGATTGAAAAATTAAAAGAATGGATCATTGCAGTAAAGCTGGAAAAGAATTTTACGAAACAAGAAATCCTGACGCTCTACCTGAATGTAGTTCCATTTGGTAATAATATATATGGTATCAGAAATGCGGCAAGGTCATATTTTCAAAAAGAACCAGACCGTTTGAACATTGAGGAATCTGCTTTACTGGTTGGCATGCTGAAAGGCAATAGTATTTATAATCCTGTCCGTAATCCAAAAGCAGCCCTTGATCGTCGCAATATCGTAATAAGCCAGATGGAAGTCAACAAAAAAATAACTTCTGCTGAAGCTACCCGGCTAAAAGGATTACCCATTAAAATCAATTATAAAAAGCTGGATGAAAATACCGGCTATGCCCCATATTTCCGTGAGGTATTGAGAGGCGAACTAAACACAGCTTTAAAAAGTATTAAGAAACCAAATGGCAAATCATATAGCATCTATGATGATGGCCTGAAAATATACACTACCATCAATATACAAATGCAGGAATATGCTGAAGAAGGAGTGGCACTGCAAATGACGGCATTGCAAAAAGGTATCAACGCCAGATCAGATTTCAAAAACGGTTCTATCTGGAAAGGCCATGAAAAATTAATTGAAAAAGCAATTAAAGAATCTGACCGCTGGAAAAGTCTGGAAGAAGATGGCCTAAGCGATAAAGAAATAAGGGCAAGTTTCGATGTGAAAGTACCAATGAAAGTATTTGCCTGGAATACTAAACGGGAAAAAGATACTACAATGACACCGGTTGATTCTATAAAATATTCCCTGCAAATGGAGCAAGCCGGATTTATGGCAATGGATCCGATAACTGGTGAAATAAAAGCCTGGGTTGGTGGCATTAATTTTAAAACTTTTAAAAACGACCATATTAACCTGAAAACAAAAAGACAGGTAGGCTCCATTATTAAACCATTTCTTTATACACAGGCAATGGAAGAAAGAGGTTTTACCCCTGAAACAGAATGTGAAAATTCGGCACAGCATTTTCCCGGCTATGGATGGGTGCCATCAGGAAGAAGGGCTGGTGGCGGCTCTATGTCAATGGCAAATGGGTTAGCCTATTCAAAAAATGGGGTAACCGCCTATATTATGAAACAAGTTGGCCCTAAACAGTTTGTCGATTTTTTAAGTAGGATAAGTATTCCAACTCCTGTAAAACCTTATCCATCCATAGCTTTAGGAACCTGTGATCTTTCTATGTATGAAATGCTTTGGGGGTATACCATCTTTGCCGGACGGGGATTCTCTACAAAACCAACCAGTATCAGCCGTATAGAAGACAGAAATGGAAACGTCATTAAAAGGTTTGATTATAGTATTAACCGCAAAGAAGCAATCAGTGAGGTGACTGCCTATACTATGGCAAGAATGATGCAGGGAACTGTTGATAAAGGAACAGCCAGGGGTTTAAGAAGCAGGGTTGGTGCTGCAGAAATGGGTGGCAAAACAGGAACAACAGATGACAATGCGGATGCCTGGTTTATGGGATACACCCCGCAATTACTGGCTGGCTCCTGGACTGGTTTTGAATATACTTTTATGCGAAATCAGGGCGATGGAAACAGGATTGCCCGGCCGATTACTGAATACTTTTTCAAAAAAGTATTGGCTGATAAAAAATCAGGTATAGAAAAAGATGCCAGATTTGTAAAACCCGCAGAAATGGAGAACGAAATAAACAGCGCCGACATTACCATAAGCGATTATGATCCTAATCCGGGTGCTGAGGGACAGGACCAGGGAGTGGGTACACAGGAAGATTATCAGATTTATGAGTATGATTCAATCGGTCCTGAATCAAAGAATTATCCGGATGAAGATAGAAACGATAACAAGGTGCCTCCTAAAAAAGACACTGTTACGAAGGCTCCGATCAAGAAAGAAGACGAAAAAAAATCAACTCCTAAAAAAGAAAACAGGTAAGTGATTTTTATTGAATAGTTGAATAAAACCGTCCAGTTGATGATTGGACGGTTTTATTGTAATACCGATTATGCATCCGTAATAGTCCAACTACGTTGGCCTAAACGGCTGCTATATCGGCATTATACAGGAATCTATAGGACTAGTTTAGAAATATAGATAGTATAACAGGCATTCTGTAATAGTAATAAAAATGTATTTTTTAGAGATACTGATTAACGTATAAATAATATATACTCTTTTGTTTACTATTCGTTTTGCTACAACAGATGATGCTCTGCTCATCCACGAACTTGCAGTAAAAGTATGGCCACAAACCTATGTGGGCATCATTTCTAAAGAACAGATTGAATTTATGATGGAGATGATGTACAACGAAACCTCTTTGCAAAAACAAATGGAGGAAGGTTGCCATTTTATTATTTCATATGATGATGATGCTGCGGTTGGTTTTGCTGCTTACCAGGAAATACAACCCACGGTATACAAGTTGCATAAGCTCTATGTGCTTACATCATAACAAGGAAAGGGAACCGGTCGGTTTTTAATTGATTTCATTACCAGAAAGATTGAACAACAAGGAGCCACTGCAGTACAACTTCAGGTAAACAGGAATAACAAGGCAATTACTTTTTATGAAAAACTGGGTTTTAAAAAAATACAAGAAGCCGATTTCGATATAGGGAACGGTTTCTTTATGAATGATTATGTGATGGAGAAAAGGTTCGGGTAAAAACTGAAAAGTCTGCTGTTTATAATAAATATCACATGATCATATTTGCACAGTAGAAATTAGCGGTTTAGTGTAAGCTTTTTTGCCATATCTGCACTCATTCCTTCGGCAGAAATTCCATACCCGGTTACCAACACCCCTTTTATTCCATTTAACGATATAATGCCATAAACAACAGCCTCATCAGATGGATCGGAATTTCCTTCAAAACGATAGACTTCTGAAATTTCAAAATCATCGACATTAAATTTTCCATGCTGACAAATCAGGCAATTTTCTTCCAGGTTAAAATCGATTGAAAAACCCCTTTTTCTCAATCCATTGGTCGCTTCTGAAACGGTGTCGTAAGTTATCATAACCATTTTTTATGAGCTCAAATTTATCACTTTATGCTTATTACCAGCAATTAAGAATACTTTAGTCTGCGCTGATGTTAATCAAAGGACGAGATGTGTGAAATTTGTGAGCTAAACCCCGCTAAAATGGCTGTTTATTCGCCATTAAACTGTACTTTTGCCGCCATAAAATAAAAGCAATAAATATGTCAACAGTAACTAAATCCATTGATTTTAGCCTGCCTTATAAAGTGGCAGATATTTCCCTCGCAGATTGGGGTCGTAAAGAAATAAGATTAGCAGAAGCAGAAATGCCCGGTTTGATGGCGATCCGTAAAGAATACGGACCATCTCAGCCATTGAAAGGTGCAAGAGTGGCCGGTTGTTTACACATGACCATTCAGACTGCCGTATTGATCGAAACATTAACTGCATTAGGTGCAGAAGTAAAATGGAGTTCTTGTAATATTTTTTCTACGCAGGATCATGCTGCTGCGGCTATCGCTGCTGCCGGCATCGGTGTATTTGCCTGGAAAGGACAATCGCAGGAAGAAGCTGATTGGTGCATTGAACAAACATTGTTCTTTGGAGCCCAGGACAAACCGTTGAATATGATATTGGATGATGGTGGTGATTTGACCAACATGGTGTTGGATACATATCCTGAACTCATTCAGCATGTAAAAGGTGTTTCTGAAGAAACCACTACCGGTGTTCACCGTTTATATGAAAGAGTAGCAAAAGGCACCTTACCAATGCCAGCTATCAATGTAAACGATTCAGTTACCAAATCTAAGTTTGATAATAAATACGGTTGTAAAGAATCATTGGTAGATTCCATCCGCCGTGCTACAGATGTAATGCTCGCAGGTAAAGTAGCCGTAGTAGGTGGATATGGTGATGTAGGTAAAGGTTCTGCCGCTTCTTTAGCTGGTGCCGGTTGCCGTGTTATCGTAACTGAAATTGATCCTATCTGTGCGTTACAAGCTGCTATGGATGGATTTGAAGTAAAGAAAATGATTGATGCAGTAAAAGAAGCTGACATTGTTGTTACCGCTTCTGGTTGCCGTGATCTGATCCGTGGTGAGCATTTCAAACTGATGAAAGATAAAGTGATCGTTTGTAATATCGGCCACTTTGATATTGAAATTGATATTGCCTGGTTGAATACCAACTATGGTGATACAAAAGACACCATCAAACCACAGGTAGATATTTATAATGTAGATGGAAACGATATTATCATCCTGGCCGAAGGCCGTTTGGTAAACCTCGGATGTGCTACCGGCCACCCAAGTTTTGTAATGAGTAATTCATTCTCTAACCAAACGCTGGCGCAAATAGAACTGTGGCTGAATCACAAGAACTACGAGAATAAAGTATATGTGTTACCAAAGCATCTTGATGAGAAAGTGGCCCGTCTTCACCTTTCTAAAATTGGTGTAGTGCTGGAGGAACTGACAGATGCACAGGCTGAATACCTTGGCATTGGTAAAGAAGGTCCGTTTAAATCTGATTTGTACAGGTATTAAAAGAAAATAACATCAAATAATAAACCCGTCTCGTTTTAAATGAGGCGGGGTTTTTTATTTATTAGCCGGGCTACATTACTACTATCATCGTCCCTTGCGTCGCACACTTCCGCTGCATGAATTCTATTGGCCATTTTGCAGCATCCCGATTTTTATCGGGAATTCTGTTCGCTGCTGTGCAATGGCCATAGGTTTCAATTGAAAATTACTTAAATTTGGTATAAGGGCATTCTTCAAGCGATGATTTATATGAGATATTTTGATGACACCATTAAGTAAAACTTTTTCTGTCAATGTGTGGGGACTAAGTATACTAATTGGTTCTGTATTTTTTTCATTCATTTTAATATCAAAGTTTATTCTTAAAGATCCTGATGAACTAATTGCAGCCCTATTAGCGTTGATACTATTTGCCGGAATTTTCTCTGTGCCAACCTTTCTTATGTGCTATTTTTTAACAAAATACTTATCCAGAAAGGGCAAATCCATTAAATACATAAGATTCGGAACTTATTTATTAGCGCTAACAGGGATTCTATTCACATCCATTTTTTTAGAGCCGAACATTTTTGAGGAAAGTATTTTGCTAATTGGTTTGATATGCTATATTCTTGGCCTTACAATTTCATTTTTGACACTGAAATTAGGGTCATCGAATTAACCTTAATCATACTTCCTTTAACTTCCCTTGTCTATTGGCCTTAGATAAATAAAATGGATATCCTCTTTGCAGGAGTTAATTTTTCTTAGAGAATTATTACTGTTCTCAAATACCTTAAAAATAAGATTAAACCTGATGGCCAGCAAATAGCCTATAGTATAAACTTCATGCCATTTTCTTTACTACAAGGAATCTCTTATTTAGTTTGTTTTTACAGACAAACAAAAATAATTATCACTTCACCAATGTTTTCGCTTCATTGACAAGGCAGGTAGCCAGTGCCATGAAAGTAGCCTGGTCAACCGGGCTGATGTTGACGGTTGTTTCTTTTTTATTATTGCCGGTAAAAAGTATACGATTTATTTTTTGAGTCATTATTTTCTGTAATAAAGACGGTGTGGAGGCTGTATTTTTAAAAATAAAATGAAAAAGTCCTTCGCAATTCATGGTACCGCCATTCCGGGATGTCAGCTTTGTTTTTACCCCTTCAAAAAAAATAAATGCCTGTGAATTATTATCGTAACATTTATCTGCCCCTTCAATAGAAAAAAGTATATCAATTTCTTTACTGTCAGCATCAATGGTCACTGAACCGCCATCAAAGAAGATAAAGCCGGTAGAGAGTTTTATCATTTTGGTAAAGGGGTCCGTTTCAGTAATCAATTTACAATCCTGTGTTGCTGCTAAAAAGGGCGATAAGAGTAAAATGATTAAAATATTTTTCATGATTTACGATTAATAAATAAAATTAATAAAATTTGACTTCGGTCAATGGTTAAGAGTGTTAAAGAATGCCGTTAGTTGCAGGTATTTTTCCCATTTCATTGCCGGTATACCCATCAATCCTCTTTTATAGTCATAATACCGGACAAATGGCAACCCTTCAATACGACAATCCGTTTATATGTGTATCTTTAAGATGTACCTTCTGGTCATAAAAATGGATTGAATGAAAAGGCCCTCTTTTTTTTGCTTACTGCTTGTTTTATTTTCATTTCAGGCAAATGCGAGCCACATCACCGGCGGGGCAATGTACTACACTTATACTGGCATGAGTAATGGATTGTATCAATACAATGTGACCATGAAATTATTTCAGCGTTGTGGCAGCGGTCGTCAGTTCTCAAATCCTTCGATTGTCTCAATTTTTGACAAAGGCTCCGGTGTTCGTATGATGGATATGTCTGTACCCATTACCAGTACAGAAAATATCAGTCTGACCAATCAAAACCCCTGCATCACCAACCCTCCCGAAGTTTGTTATGATGTAGCTTATTACAATTTTACAGTTTCACTTCCGGCATCAGCCGCCGGTTATGTATTAGCCAGCCAGGTTAATTACCGCATCAACGGTATCAATAATCTATTTTCCGGATCAAACAATGTGGGAGCAACTTATACAGCAGATATTCCCGGCACCAGCCAAATAGTAACCGGCCCGGTAAATAATAGTGCCGAATTCACTGGCAGTGACCTCGTAGTTGTCTGTGCCAATAATAATTTTTCTTACAGCTTTGCTGCACAGGATGCAGATGGTGATGAGCTCCGCTATTCTTTTTGTGAGGCGTATGAAAGCACCAGCCCCGGTGGTGGTGGCGCTGTACCTACCAACCCCCCTCCTTTTCCATCCGTACCTTATGGTTCACCTTTTAGTGGTGATGCCCCCCTGGGATCTTCTGTTCAGATCAATTCATCGACCGGCCTTATAACAGGTATTGCACCGGGAAGCGGTTTTTATGTCGTAACAGTTTGTGTGGAGGAAGTAAGGATCGGAGTAGTAATTGCAAGACAGCGAAAGGATATACAAATAAATATTGCTGATTGTGATATTGCTTCTGCATCATTGCTTCCCGAATATTTTTTATGCCGCAATACCCAGACAATTACCCTTGCAAATCAATCCAGTAGTCCGTTGATCATGACAACTAATTGGGAATTTTTTGATAATACCAATACATTAATATTTGCTACAACCGGGCTTACTGCCACCTATACATTTCCGGCCATCGGGGTTTATTCGGTTAAACTAATCATCAATCGGAACCAGGCCTGCAGAGATTCCACTACAGCTATTATCAAAGTATTTCCGGGTTTTATACCTGATTTCAGCTCAACAGGAATTTGTGTTACAAAGCTTACATTTTTCACGGATTATACCACTTCGGTTTATGGTGTTCCCAATTCCTGGAAATGGGATTTTGGTGAACCAGCTACCACACTTGATATATCTACCCAACAAAACCCGGCGTATACTTATCCTTCGGTGGGAACGAAAAGGGTACGGTTGATTGCAGAAGATACCAGAGGATGCATTGATACAGTGTTCAAAGATGTAATAATCATTCTTAATCCGCCTATCGGTCTGGCTTTTCGGGACACATTGATTTGTATAAATGATAACCTGATGTTACTTGCAGGTGGTTCAGGCAATTTTAGCTGGTCCCCTCCTGTTAATATTGTAAACGCCAATACACCCACCCCCACTGTTTCACCAGCTACCACTACAACATACTATGTTGAACTTAACGACAATGGTTGTCTTAACAGAGATTCTGTAAAAGTAAGAGTCGTAAATTTTGTAACCCTGCAAGCAATGGCAGATACGATAATCTGCCGGGGCGATACTATACAACTGCGGGTAACTTCCGATGGTTTAAAATATGCGTGGAGCCCCACGGCACAGATCATTGACCCAACAATAAAAAATCCTTTTGTAATTACTAATAACGTTTTTACTGATTACCAGGTAACAGCAACAATTGGCGGATGCTCTGCAAATGATATGATACGGGTAAGTACAGTGCCTTATCCTGTTGTTAATGCAGGAGCTGATTTTTCGATTTGTTATAATTCAAAAGCACAATTAAACGGAACAACTGATGGCAGCTCCTGGCAATGGTCGCCAGTAAATCTTGTCAGTAACTCCACCATTCTAAACCCGGTCAGTTATCCACCAAGAACAACTGATTATATACTTTCAGCTTACGATACAAAAGGCTGTCCCAAACCTGGCAGAGATACCATAAAGGTGACAGTTTATCCAAAAATGAGAGTATCTGCGGGAAATGATACAGCTGTCATTGTCAACCAACCGTTACAATTAAACGCAACTGGCGGTATCAATTACGATTGGGTGCCTTCGATCTATCTCAATGCCGGTGATATTGCTAATCCAATAGCTATTTTCCCCGATCCTTCGACCGGTATCCGGTATAAACTGATTGCCTATAACCAAAATGGATGTAAAGATTCTGCTTTTATCAACATAAAAGTTTTCAAAACATTGCCAACGGTTTTTGTTCCGTCTGCTTTTACACCCAATAACGATGGAAGGAATGATCTGTTAAGACCGATTGCTGTTGGCATAAAAGACATTGAGTATTTTAACATATACAATCGCTGGGGGCAATTGGTTTTCGCTACAAAAATAAACGGGCATGGGTGGGATGGAAAAATAAACGGAGTGCAACAACCAACAGCCACTTTTGTATGGACTGTAAAAGCTACCGACTATACCGGTAAGGCTTATTTTCAAAAAGGATTGGTAACGTTGATTCGATAAAAATTACTTGTCATTTTCCCTGAAACGCTTCCTGATAATCTCCAACTGCTCACTATTCAAAGGGGAAGTTTTCTTCAAAATACTAATAAAGGAATCTACTTCTTTTTCAGTGGCAGGACAACCAATGTTATTTCCTTTATCCATGCCCTCTCCTGGTTGCCGGGTTTTAGAATCAGCTAATAAGTTACCTTGTTTATCAAGTACCAGCCAATAGGGTATCCCCTGCCCATCGCCATGGAATTTTATTTTTAACTCTGCTGCGCCGGGATTTTCCAGATTTTTTTTATCCGGTGATTCATCAACTACAAGGTGGCGGATCACATAGTTATCATCAAAGAATTTATGACAAGCTGAATCATTCATGCTATTATCCATACGACGGCACCAGCCACACCAGGAAGCATGAAACATGACAATTACATTTTTGTTTTCGGCCGCTGCCTCCCGGTATGCTTCTTTCAAAATTTCATCTGATGATGCCGGAGTTTGCTGTGCATTTATTGACACACCAATTAACAACATCACAAAAGAAAACAATATTTTCTTCATCAGGTATAGTATTATTTGTTATTTATAACCGAACAGCTGTGCCGGTAGCTATTACCATCAACATACTACCACCGCTGCCAACAGTTTCAAAATCAAGATCAACTCCTAAAATACCATTGGCGCCAATGGCCTGTGCTTTCTGCGTTAATTCACGAAGAGCATCTTCTTTAGCCTGCTCCAGCACTTTCTCATAGGTTTTACTTCTGCCGCCAAATACATCCCGAAGTCCGGCAAAAATATCTTTGAAGATATTGGCACCAATGATGCTCTGTGCATTAATTACTCCCAGGTATTCCTGTACCGGCCTACCATCAACTGTACTGGTGGTTGTTACTAGCATATACTATTTTTTTAGTTTATCAAATATAGCTTTTAGTTCCTTATCCTCCATCACGGCAACGCCTCTTGAAGCTTCCTGAATATAAGCAATCCGCTTTGCTACATCCGGATGGCTGCCCAAAAATTCGGGCATCGGATTTCCCGGAGCAGATTCTTCCAGGTGATAAAATAAATCCACAAACCCATTAGGGTCAATCTTTCTTTTTGTTAAAATTTCCAACCCATTGATGTCTGCTTCTTTTTCTAAACTCCGGGAATATTTTAATGATTTCAGGTTGTCTGCATGATTGACGACAACATTTGTAACTGATCCAAATCTTCCAAACAACAAACCAAGAAAAACTTTGGAACCTAATTGCCGGAAAATTCTTTTGGTAGAATGCTTATTATTAATGTGTGTAAACTCGTGGCTCAATAAAGCTGCCAGTTCCGGGTATGTAGTTATTTCTTTCAGCAAAGCACTATAAACAACAATGCGGCCACCGGGTAAAGCAAACGCATTTACTGTATTATCATTTACCACCGTTATTTTAATATTGTATGCAGTCGGCACATCCATGGCCGTAAATAATTCGTTCAACACATAGGTTTTTGCCGAATCCTCCCGATCTGCCAATCCTAATGCATCATACACGGCGTCACCTAATTGTTTTTCTGTTTTTATAGAAACCTTCGAAGCTAATTTTTGCGACAGCCAGGGAACTATTAACAAGTATATCAAAAAAAGTACGCCAAGCACTCCAAGAAATAAAAGGCTGTTCCTGATCCATTCTTTTCCACTGCTTTTTTTATACCAGGGCTTTTGTTGCTCTGCAAGTAATTCTTTGATAAAATTGCCAGCATCATTGCCGTTTATCAATAATTCCGCACCGGGTGTTTTTGTGTGCCGGAGTTTTGTTTTTTGGTTAGAAAAATCAAACCCGGTCTCCAGGTCTTTCAGCAACCAGTTTATCATAGCATTACTGCCATCAGGATTGCGAAATCCAATGTTCAGGTTTTTATCAAATACCAGCACCGTTGACTCTAATGGGTCAGCGCCTGGTGAAGTAAGATAGGTTCCAAAGTAACTTTTCATTGTTTATCCTTATCCGGGAGGTAAAGATAAATCAAGAACCCGATTCTCTAAGATGGATTTAAACTTTAACTTTTAAACTTTGTTATATGCAAGGAAAACAAAACCTTTGCATCTCTTTAATACAAAGTATCAACATTTATGGTTCAGGCATATAATTTTCTGGCTTCCTGGCAATTGTTTCCCGAAAAAGGAAATTACGAACATCGTGAAAGGCCGAAAAGCGGCATTTACAAAATAGAACCCGTCCCGGATAAAAAAGAATTAACCATTTATCATAACTGGGTTACACTGGAGAACAAGGCATTTGCTTCCAGCTATAGAATAAATGCAGATGGCGATCTGAATGATTTTGACAACCATGAACTGGCCGATAAAGTACAAGTTAAATTTCCTGATAGCATCAGCTTCGAAATCCATTTTTATAAAAAAGGAGAAGTTGTATTACATGTCATACATGAAATAATGCCGAATGGTTATTTAAAAATAACGCAGCAGGGAACACGGGACGATGGTACGGCTTATACAAACTCAGAAATCTATCACAAACAATTAAGTGTACTGCCCTATTCTGCTTCCGTTTCCGGGGCAGTAATAAAAGCCACGGAAGAAGGTGTGATCAAACATAAAGCTCTTACTGCCATGGAAGAGCAAACCAATATGCAACTGGACCAGATACGCAAACAAATTGAACTGCTGGCACTTCAGGCTCATGAAATACAAAAACGTAAAGAGTTGTCACTGTCGATATACAGCGCCAAACTTTCCTTTAAACCGAACATAGGCCAGTTATATTATCTCTATGAAAAACATGATGATAGTTTTATGCTCTCGCTGGTATCACCCAAAGAATGGGGAAAAAACGGGCCATTTAAAAAATTCATTTCCGGGGTAAAATTATTGGCAGATCATACCTGGATGGAAATTTAAGACATTTTTTCGTACAGAGGAAAAAGAGAGAAAAAGCTAGCGTTTATATATTTCTATTTTATCTCTGTGCGATGTCTTCGTATTTTTGAATCATGAGCAAACTTAATTATCCTGTTAAAACTGCGAAAAGTAAAATAGCCGGTACAGGTGCATATTCTATGACCGATATTCCGGCCCGGAAAAAGATTGGAAATATAGATGGTGAGATCATTAGTTACCGGGAAGCACAACGAAGAGTAAAACTGCAACCGGGCAATGTACTCTTTATGGTAGAATTTGATAACGATCCTATTGCATTAGATGCAAGTGTAAAAAGTAATGAATTGAGGCATGTCAACCATTCCTGCGGGCCAAATACATTTATGCGGCGTGTATACCGGATGGTAGAATATTATGCCTTAAAAAAAATAAAAAAAGGAGAAGAGCTTACCTGCGACTATGGCGAAACACACCACGAAGGCAGCTTGCCTTGCAAATGCGGTGCGAAGAATTGCAGGGGTTTTATTTAGTATCGGAATCTTGTTGAATATTCATTGCTGATTTCAATAATTGCGGGAAAAGTTCCGGGTTATATAAATGTAGAAAAAAGTAACCAATGCCGCTATTGCCCTGCATAAAGCAAGGACTTTCCATTGCAGATCCATACCCATTAGCAACAGGTATATCCTGATCAATAAATTGTTCCAGACATTTATCTGCCTGTTTATAGACAATTTCTTCCAGCTCTGCAGAATGAAAAACGGATGCAGCTTTCAAGAGAAGGATAGCATTGCCAAACAATCCATGGCATAATGAATAGTCATTTATAATCTCAACATTGAAATAATTTTTTGTAACTTCAATTGCATTTAATGCAGCTGCCTTATACTTTTCGTCCTGCGTTATTTCAAAAGCTCTTAACCTTGCAAGGCCAATACCAGGAGCACCATGACACCATGCTAATGAACAGATTTCTCCTCCTTTATCATTGTCTTTATTTTCAAACCGGAAATCAGGCCAGTTTTGTTGTTGTTCATTGAAAAAAGAATCTTCATAACGGAAAGCCTCATTGCCCGCCTGTAAAAAAGGTTCATCCCTGGTAATCGCATATAATTCCAAAAGGGCACTGCCAATACCTGAAGCCCCATGCGCATAACCAGTCAGGTTGCGGGTGTCAATATCTAAAGTTTTCCAACTGTACCCGAAAGTTGTCTTGTCAGCTTTCTGTATAAGAAAATTACCAAGCTCAATTGATTTATCAAGCAACTCAGTTCTTCTCTTTCCTTCCTTCTTATATAAAAAAAGCAGAAAATGAATTACACCCGCAGATCCGCTGATCATATCAAACAACTCATCATCAACTGCCAAAGAAATTGTCTGCTTCAATTTTGTTTCAGCTAATTCAGCAAACGCAGGATTATCTAACAACCTTGCAGCTTCCTTCAAAACAAAAACTATTCCGGCCTTTCCCTGGTAAAACCCGGGAAATAAATTTCCTTCATTGCCTGTTGCTATTTGTTGCAAAGCCCCATTGATTGTTTTTAAAAGCACCGGATTGGGATGAAGCCGGTAAACCTGTAGCAAAAAATAAACAACTCCTGCTACGCCATCATAAAAATCCGGAGGTAAGGCCCTGCTATAAACTATTCTTCCTGTAGCATCTGTTTCAGCAGCAAGTCCTACCCAATTGCAGGTATCGCCATTCCAAATGGCATCCCGGCAAATTGTATTGGCAATAACCAGAGCGGTTTCTTTATATTTTTCCTTGTACTCTTTCATTTCATTTAATCAACCCTCAAAAGAATATGGATAATGACTTAACGGGTTTTTATATAATTTTTGCAAATCCTGGTATCCATGGTTTTCCTGAATATGTTTCAGCACTTCAGTAGGCCATCTATCTTTTGTACTGTTTTCCTCAAAGGCCTTCATTATACCCGCTGCTATTATCTTAGACCAATGGGAGCCAAAGCTTTCATTTGCATCGTTGGGCTGCTCAGCAAATCCAATACCTCTATTAACCGGGTAAACAAATAACGGCAAGGAATCCCGCAGTGTATTCATTATATCAAAATAAATACTATTCAGGTAATCGAAAACGAAATTGACAAATTGCATGTTTACATATAAGACAGCAGTATCACTGCGCCCGTAATAAAAAGGATGAACAAGACATTTAAAAATAAAGGGAATTTTGAACTCATTTAAATACCCCGTAAAAAGTTTTACTAATTGCAGGTTGCCTTCAAAACTGCTGTTAAAATAAAAACGGCACCTGAAATTCTCATCATTATCAATCGCAGTTGTTCCGTAAGAATAATAAAATGCTTCCTGTTCATTTGCATATTCTTTTGGTAAAAAAAATCTGACTGATCGTTGTTTTGTATTCTTACTATTCCCATTCTGTTCATATAGAAATTCACCAGGAAGTAATTTTTTTATCCTGTTTCCTTTTTTGGCCAGTGAAATATCTTCTTTTTCTCTATTATCAGCTACCACCCATCCGTTGTCAAATCCTTCAGTGCTGGTATTTGCTCTGCTCAATGCAACAATATTTTCTTTCACTGATGCAGGACCAGGAAGGTCATTATTGAACGGTTCGCAGATTTGAATATAATATTCCCTATAAATAAGCCGATGCAGCGTATCAAATAACATTTTTCCACTTGGCTCTTTTGTATAAGTATCATCCGGATCCACATCCACCATTTTCCCGTTAAGCAATACCTGCTTTTCAGCAGTAATAGCTATTGCTTCTGTTATCATCCTGATATATTCAACATTGGTTTTACTCATCTATTTATATTTATTCCCAGGAGATTCTTGCCTGCTCCTTTCAAATCTGAAAAAATATTATGCGATAACTGCAACAAACGGGCACTATAAGGACGGAGGCTCTTAGCACCGGGTGTACTTTCAAAACAGGCATGTATTAACCGGAGAGCTGAAAAAGCTGTGCATTTTTCTAGCATTGTTACCTCGGTTGGTTTATCCCAATTAAAACGAAAAGCATATTCGTTCCAACAAGTAGCCATAAAATCCTGCATTGTATTGATTGTAAAATTTTTTTCAGTCAAAGTAAGTTTATACAAAGGGTCTTCTTTAATAACCCAGGCAGTTAAAACACTTTGAAAGACCGTAGCCATATCCCAAAGCGGATCGCCGGTATTGACAAGTTCCCAATCAATTAATTGTATTTCAAAATTTTTATCCCCCCTAATCTGTTGCTTCACAAGAAAATTATTCAACTTGCAATCACCATGTATCAAAGCGGAAGGTTGCCATAACTTAACAGCTTCTTTAATCAATTGAACAAAACCGGGTATAGTAAAAATCAATTCCAGGCTTTTTCCTTCTGCTGCTGATCTTGTGTTTAAGCTGTCTGCCATTTTCATTTCCGGCAGGTTTAAAATCCAGGGTTTCGTTTCATTAAGAAAACCAGTTTTCTGCAAGCCGTCCATTTCTTTATCTGAGATGCTGTGTAAAGAAAATAAAGCAGCAGCTACTTCTGCAGCAACCCTTTTAAGATTATATGTTTGATGCTCATTCAGCAGCCAATCATATAAATTTGAATATTCTGCGGAATATTCAAGAACGAGTATGCTATTTTGGTCGTCAAATAGTTTTATACCGGGTAAATATTTTTGTAATTCCCGATAAGTCTCATTTGCAGATACAAATTGATAAAAATATCCTTCCCGGTTCAATGATCCGGTTTTTTCTTTATTGGCAAATGCCTGCTTTACAAAATACCGGTAAGTTTCATATTCTTTATTGATGATAAAATAATTGTGGCGGCTTCTGCCCGAACGACATGAAAAATCACCTTTTACAAAAGAAGCAGTGTCTGCAAGGCCACGGCTGAGCAGGTAATGAATAATATTTGTTTCAGTAAGCAGCATGAAAAATAAGAGGCTGCCCAGGTTTAACCACCTTTATCAGACAGCCTCTATAATGGAAGTAAGTACAATAATTAATTAATAGTAATATCCTTTGCCCCCTTGCAGGTTAAAAGATCCTTCCTGAAAATCTCCCGGAGGGCATCCTCTTGTACCTACCCTGGTATATCTCAAACGGATAAATTCCCTAACCCTGGTAAAATCTGTTTGCAAAACTTTTGTAAAATCAGTCATCGCAGGTTTTGTAAAATCGGTTGCAAGTGTCTTTGTAAAGTCTGTTGCTGCAACAATGGTTGAACTCCCGGCCTTCGTTTTTTCCAGTTCATATAATTTCACCAGGTAAGCATCATATAAATTGCCTTCAAGGTAGGCAGTGGCAGTCTTATTGCTACTGGTTGGAAATTTTATCCAGATCATACTGCCGCCAAGCCCAAGTGGATCATCGGTAATCCTTTTAGTATGCACAATATCCGCTGTAGGGATGTCGGCATATTCATTTAATGAAGTGTCGGCGTACAATCGAATACTATCCGGTGAAGGCGATTTTCCAACGTATCCCTGCAGAAACATCAGTGGTTGGGTGTTTTTAACATCGGAACGGGCAGCCTGAACGAATTCATCTAAATGAACTTCAGGTTTTGAATTTTTAGGCATGTTTAATGATTTAAAGTGATAGGAATAATGATTTACTGAAAGTAAGATAATTTCTTTTATCCGGGAGCAAGTGTTCAAAAAAATGAGTGGATTTTATTTTACTTTTACTGAATGACAAAACTTTCTGTAAACCTGAACAAGTTTGCTACCCTTCGAAATGCCCGGGGAGGCAATAACCCTGATCTTGTAAAGGCTGCTATTGATGTACAACGCTTTGGGGCTGATGGGGTAACAGTACACCCCCGCCCCGATGAACGGCATATCCGTTACGAAGATGTACGCCAGATAAAAAAAATAATTACTACTGAGTTTAATGTTGAAGGCAATTGCACGGAACAAAAATTTGTTGACCTCGTATTAGAAACAAAACCCACACAGGTAACATTGGTACCGGATACATTGGGACAACTAACCAGCGATCATGGATGGGATACGGTAAAGAATAAAGATTACCTGAAAGACATCATCTCTGTTTTTAAAAAAGCCGGCATCCGTGTCAGCATCTTTGTGGACCCCGATATTACATTGGTGGAAGGCGCAGCAGCAACCGGAACGGACAGGATTGAATTATATACCGAAGCCTATGCAAAACAGTTTGCAGCCGGGAACCGGGAGACTGGAGTGAAACCTTACATTGATGCTGCCATAAAAGCAAAAGAACTTGGCCTTGGTATTAATGCGGGGCATGACCTGGACTTGCAAAACTTAAAATACCTGAAACAACACATACCCTGGATGGATGAAGTGAGTATCGGCCATGCTCTTATCTGCGATGCTATTTATTTAGGATTTGAAAATGCGGTGCAGTTGTATAGAAGGCAGTTGGGATGATGGCTGGTATATTTTAGTGATGGTTGTCAGCATAAAATTATGCCTGGAGTGGTGTATATTTATGAGTAGAACAAAATTTGCCTTTGGCGGAACCCTGTGCTTGCTTTGCAAGTCATTCGGGTCCTAAATTTTGTTCTACGATTTCGGCATACAATTAAATTACACATCAATCTAACTAAACATAAAACCATGTCAACATTATCTAAAGAGGAAGTCATACTGAGTTCCAACGATAATTCTATTACTTTGACCACTCACAGAATTTTACAAAAAACAAAAGACACTTCTAAGGAAATCTTTTTGAAAGATATTCTTTCGCATGAGGTAATCAGAAGACGATCGAAATATTATTTATTAGTCTTCGTTATTTTTGGAATTCTGTCACTTATTCAATACTTACTTTATTTACAAAAATCATCTCCGTTTAACGATCCAAATGAAGGAGAAACAAGTGCGATACCAATAATTCCCGCATTAATTACAGGCTTTGCCCTCTTATTCTACTTAACGACAATTGAAAGATTTCTAAAGATTTCAGGCCGATTTAACGAACTCGAATTTTCTTTAAAACGTCTAAGTCAAGATAGTCTCAATAAGTTTATATCAAGAATGGCAGTAGAGAGCGACAACAGGAAAAAAGAAGAATAACAAAGACATCTACTGGCACCAAAAGCAGCTTGGTAACATGCTGGGTGACGAATATATTCTCAATTTTTTGTTAGCTATCAGCAGCAGTCCGGGCTTGACTTTTACTATTGAGCTTTTCTTGTTAACTTCATCATTAGTATTTCTATTCAGCAGCGGTTCCGGCTGGTCATTTTTCAAATGCCGCCACATCGCCAAGCCCTTCCGCTATGTGCAATGCTAACCGCAATTTCGACCGACATCGCTTTTATCAAACGACATGAATAATTTTTACTTCCCATTCGGACAATCGCTAACAAAAGTTAAACAGACAGTTACATCGGCTGATAAGAAAGTTTTTGTTCTGGGCGTTTATGCAAGTGCTGTACATGCGAGATGGCTTAACAAAGACAGTAAACAGGTAGTTGCAGCACTGGCTGTTGCAAGCGAACCGTATATTTTTTGGCGAGGCGATGATGCTGAACAAATTATTTCTGCAATCTACATTCCAAAAGAACTTGGTTCACTTGTGCTTCCAGCAAATAAGTCAATGAATGGACCTTCAAGCACTGCTCTTGACAATTTATTTTTGGAACCGCTTGGTTATGACAGAAAGCAATCATGGTTGTGCGACTTGCTTCCAGAATCAAGAGTTAATCCAGACCAGCGAAAGGAACTCAACTCATTTTATACAGCCGACATCATTACCAAATTCAATCTTCCACCTGCAAACATTCTTGACTTTGATGAAGGAGAAATAAAACGAAATGCAAATGTGCGACATTTAGAAATACTGAATGAACTTGAATCTTCGGGAGCTGACACATTAATTTTGTTAGGAGATTTTCCTGTTCGTTGGTTTTTGAACTTCTTTGACAAAAGATTCACCAAACTTTCTGACTTTGGAAACACAAACGATTCTTACGGAAGAAGACACGAAATAAAAATCAATAAAAAATCATACAGCGTAATTCCTCTTTGTCATCCAAGAAATGCAGCACGACTTGGGACATTCTCAAAGTTATGGGCAGAACTACACGACTTTTGGACAACAGAAAGTTTTTCCGCTTTGAATAAATAGTTGAGCAAAATTGGAATGACACATCATCGGACGGACAGCAGCACATGAAAAAAAACAATCAGTTTGCTGCTATGTGCAATGATTGCCACTCCGATTGAAGTGACTGATAACACCAAAACGACAATATGAGTAAAATTTATTTATCTCCAACTTCGTTACTGCTTCACAAACTTCTGCAAACTCAGCAATTCCTTCTTCGCATTCAACACACGCAGAATATAAAGCTGCCGTCCCCAGCGGTCTGTATTAATACTTAGAGAACTATTTCCTGCTTTGAGGTTAACAGATTGGGAATACTGCATTCTTCCAAATACGTCTGTTACCTGCAGAATAATAGTTTGCGCTTTAAAGTTATTCAGTAGCACATTCAACTGATCACTAACCGGGTTAGGATATACTACCATGTTTAATGCTGTAGCGCTTTTTATCAGGCTGACATGCATGCTATATTTGGTAGTTCCGTTCGTACTAACCTGTTTTATACGATAGATATTATTACCATCCATCAACTCTTCATCAGTATATTGATAAGGAGGATATCCCCTTACTGTTCCAATAGCTGCAAAGGTTTGACCATTGGTTGATTTTTCTATTATAAAATAATCGTCTTCTGAATCAGTAATCGCTTCCCAGGTTAAATAACCATCTCTGTTATCAATCAATTCACCACTTAGATTTACGAACAGGGCAGAACGGCTGCTCATTGCGGCGGTTGTTTTAATTATACGAAGGTTATCAATAAAAAAGCCATCGTCTGTTTTTTTATAATAGCTATCGCTGGAGGCATCAGTGTTGGAAGTAAACTCAAAACGAAAACGAACATTGGAATATCCTTTATAAGCGCTGAGGTTTACCAGTTCGCGGGTCCAGTTTTCACGTATGCCTGTCAATGCAGGCAGACCTGCCAGCGTACCATCGGATTCAGAAATAGTATTAATGCCGCAAATACTTGTATAGCTGCTTCCACCATTGGTTGAAATTTGCATACGCAGTTTGTCTTTACAATTTTCTGCCCGGTGTTTTACCCAAAAACTAAGATAAGCAGCTGTAGCATCGGACAGGTTGATGGCATTTTTATAGGTAACTCTCCGGGTTGAAGAGGCGGTATAATTTCCGGTGGGGGATTCGGCTAATGAACGGGTGCCTTCATAAAAACCATTGGTAGTAAAGTTCCATCCGTTACTGCTGCTGGGGCTGATAGTAGCGGTCCAGTTGGTTGAAAATGTTCCTTCCATGTTATCGTACAACAATGTGACCGGATTATAAAACTTTGTAACAGTATCGTAGTAAGCGTATCCGCCGGTTTCAATTTTCCAGGCAAATTTTATCCGCACACCGTTAGTAACAGAAGGCGATAATGTATAGCTGAAACTGGCGGAATATGTATCATTATAATTCGCAAAGCTATTAATGGTAACCGGACTGCCTGCATCAGAAATATTTTCAATAGGAACAAGAGAGAGTGTTACAGGTTCGTTGCCGACTCCTATACGGCGGACTAATCCATTGAAATTACCGGTGGTTGTACTTATAGATAAATCGTTTTGATCCTGTATATCGAAATAAGAACCCGCAACATAAGCTGCCTGCAGGTTTTGGAAACACAATCCTTTTGACAATGGAATTATGCTTGAAGAAGAAGCCCAGAAACCACCGCCACCCGCTTCACCAGTAAGGCCATATATTTTTCCCTTGGTTCCTGTACCAATATCTCCGAGCAGCATCCAGTCTTTCATACCACCTGCTACTTCATAACCTACTGTTTGCGGGCTATTGCCCGCACGATGACAATTGTATTTTCCCATTAATGCTGCTGTATAGCTATAAAAATTCTGATCAACAGCAGAGAGGGTATGTAAATTGGGCCGGCCAAAAGGCAATGAATAATAAGGACCGTAACAATGCTGATCAATACCCAATACAAAGTTGCGGGAAGTTATAAATGTTTTAAGTGCATTGGTTTCAGATTCTGAAAAAGCGGCCGTTCCCCAATAGGTATCACTGCTTTGGCTCGACGACCCGCAACTGGAAGTAGCCCCGGCACAATTGGCCCAGTCAACGCTCCAGTTCCGGTTAAGATCAACTCCGTAACTGCCGCCGCTGTTCAGTCTCCGGTTTTTGCGCCACAGGCCACCGCCTGATGGATTAGTAGTTCTGTTGTATTCATAACCGTCGGGGTTAAGGCAGGGAATGATAAATAATTCACGGGTATTCACCAGGTCAGTTACTCTTGAATCGGATCCATAATTTTCGGCAAGGTATTGCATAAAGAAAATAAGGCTGGTTCCTCCTATTGCTTCCCGTGCATGTTGCAAACCTGAATATAATACTTCGGGTTCACCGGATTCATCTGTTACTGCGTTGTCAGAAATTTTCAAACACCAGATAGGCCTGTCCTGGTATGAATTGCCAATAGAGAATTTGGAAACAATCGTTGGATAAGCCGCTACCAATGCATCCATTTTAGTATTCATTTCAGCAAGTGTATAATAACCGCCCATTGACCCGGCAGTAAATGCAACCGGTGTTTGTATTATAGAACCTGCAGTTAAACAGGGGCTTTCAAAGATCATCCTGTTCTGTTCATTAGCCGACTCACCTGCATAAAAATCTTTGGAGGAGTTATTTTTGCTGAAATGTCCGGCCACATCTTCTATCAGCACTTCAAAGCGTACCCCGGATTTTTTTAAATGCTTCAGGGCCGCAGAACTGATTTCAGAAATAATACCATCGCCTTCCGTATAAAAATGATCTATTTCAAGAAGGCCGAGCAATTCGTTTCGTTGCTCTAAAGAAGATGGCGGATAAAGTTTTACTTTACTGTATTTTTCCTGGGCGTTGGCAGCGGAAAAAAACAAAGAAGCAAAGACCGATAGAATAAAAAGATTCTTTTTCATTGTGCAGGGTTTTAGCTTTGTTGCACAAATGTATTGTTTTTTGTTTCGTTGTAACAAAACGGCAGTTAAGAGTTTTTAAAAAGCCGGGATATATTTTTTTGAGGGGATCAGATAATGAACGTTCACAAGCACAGTTAGCCTTAGCTCCTCTGCACAGTCCTTCGCCGTCAATCAGGAATTATTCAATCATCAACTTCCGACTGACGACCTGCCTGCCGGCAGGCAGGCTCCCGACTCTTTCCCATATTTGCTCTGCAAAAAACCAAAACGAAATAACTTCAACTTCAGTAATTCTTTTGGGCTTCTGTTCCAGGCTGACGGAACACGGAATACCAGCACAGCAGAAAGCCTCGCCCGTCAGACTGTGAAAAAACTCTCTTTCTTTTATAAATCAGCTTGTACAACTTCACTTCGCAAGCAATAAGACTTACCTACGCTGCCTTCATAAATGATAATCGATGTAGTTGTAAAATATAGTGCCTTACAGGTAAGACACTATATTCCAGAGAACCAGTTTCAGAGTCATTAATGAAATTGCGCTGCTTCAGTACTGTCTTTCATCGCTACTGTTGAGGCCTGTCCCTGTTGCACGGTATTCTGCACATAATCAAAATAACCGGTACCTACAAAGCTTTGATGTTTTATCGCTTTGAAACCATGTTCCTGTAAAGCAAATTCTCTTTGCTGCAATTGAGAAAAACCTGCCATGCCTTTTTCCTTATATGCCTTCGATAATTCAAACATGGAAGTATTCAGTGCATGGAAACCTGCCAATGTGATAAACTGGAATTTATATCCTAAAGCTGCCAGTTCTTCCCGAAAACATTCCATTTCTTTTTCATTTAAATGTTTGCTCCAGTTAAAGGAAGGAGAACAATTATATGCCAGCAATTTGTCCGGATACACTTCGTGAATAGCTTCGGCAAATTCTTTTGCAACAGCCAAGTCAGGTTGCGATGTTTCCATCCACAATAAATCGGCAAAGGGAGCATAAGCTAATCCACGGGCAATACATTGTTCCACACCATTTCTTACTTTGTAAAAACCTTCGCTGGTTCTTTCGCCGGTAATAAAAGGCTGATCTCTTTCATCAATATCAGAAGTAATGAGATTGGCTGCTTCTGCATCTGTTCTGGCAATTACTATGCTGGGCACATTCATTACATCAGCTGCTAATCTTGCAGCAACCAACTTGTTAATCGCCTCCTGTGTTGGCACTAGTACTTTTCCACCAAGGTGGCCGCATTTTTTGGCAGATGATAACTGGTCTTCGAAATGTATAGCTGATGCACCTGCTTCAATCATCGCTTTCATCAGTTCAAAAGCATTCAGGTTACCACCAAAGCCTGCTTCTGCATCGGCAATAATGGGAGCCATCCAATCTTTGCTATTATCGCCATTTACTGAATCTATCTGTTCGCAGCGCAATAAAGCATTATTGATACGCTTTACCACTTCAGGCACAGAGTTTACAGGATACAATGATTGATCAGGATACATTGTTCCTGATGAATTGGCATCAGCAGCTACCTGCCAGCCACTCAGGTAAATAGCTTCCAGCCCCGCCGCTATTTCCTGTACTGCCTGGTTACCTGTTAATGCACCCAGTGCAGCTACATAAGGCTGAGTTATTAATTTCTGCCATAGTTTTTCCGAACCTTTTTTTGCCAGTGTATATTCGATCTCCACTTTACTGCGTAACCGCAATACCTCTTCGGCAGTGTAGGGTCTGGTAATCCCTCTCCATCTTGAATTTAGTTGCCAGTCAATGGCCAGTTGATTTGTTTTTTGCTGATTGGTCATGTTGATACTTTTTTAATTGATGAATAAATATTTATGAGCCGCTTGCGGCAGTTGCCTATACGGCTAATTCTTTTTCTGTTATGTATAAAACTTCCGGTGTTTCTTTTTCTTCCTTACACACTTTCTTTTCCTTATTTGAAAGAATAAGATCATACGCAGACAGGGTAAGAAAATCATCCCATTTATGCTGCACTACCAGCTTATTAAAAATGCAGATAGCCTGTGTGTATTGACCTTCCTGGTAAACTTTACTGCCAACAGTATGCTGTATTTTTTCTATCTCATCATCCCTCAAGTCTATATACAAACCCAGGTTGATCTCCCGGCCATCTTCCAACCTTGCTTTGCTCTGTATCCACTGCCATACCTGTGTACGGCATATTTCAGCAGTAGCGGCATCTTCCATCAGGTTGTTAATAGCAGCGGCGCCATTTCCTCTCAACCAGCTTTCTAAATAAAGAATCCCTATATTAATATTATGCCGAAGCCCTTCTTCGGTTATCGTTCCTTCCGGTACATCCAGCAATTCTTTTTCAGTACAACTAAAATCTTCTCTCTTCCTGTTAACCTGATTAGGTGCCTTCATGTGTTCATTAAAAATTTCTTTTGCCAACGAAACCAAACCAGGATGAGCCACCCATGTACCATCATGACCATCGGTTACTTCTCTCAGTTTATCTGCATTTACTTTTGCTAATGCTATTTCATTCGCCTTATCATTTCCTTTAATAGGTATTTGTGCAGCCATTCCACCAATGGCATGTGCCCCTCTTTTATGGCAGGTTTGTATAACTAATTGAGTATAGGCCCTCATAAAAGGAACCGTCATTGTAACCTGTGAACGGTCGGGGAAAACATGACCGGCCACATTCCTGAATTTTTTGATAAAGGAAAAAATATAATCCCAGCGTCCGCAATTCATACCGGCAGAGTGATCTTTCAGTTCCCACAATATTTCATTCAATTGGAAAGTGGCCAGAATAGTTTCTACCAGTACGGTTGCTTTAATGCTGCCATATGGAACGCCGCAATAGTTCTGAGAAAATAAAAACACATCATCCCACAGTCTTGCTTCATGATAGCTTTCAATTTTGGGTAAATAGAAATAAGGTCCCGAACCGTTTTTCAACAGGGCTTTGGCATTATGAAAAAAGTAAAGTCCAAAATCCAGTAAACTTCCGCTAATGGGTTCCCCATTTATTTCAATATGCTTCTCTTCGAGTTGCCAGCCACGGGGTCGAACAAACAGCGTTGCACATTTATCATTCAGTGAATATTCCTTTCCATTCTCCGGATTGGTAAAACTTATCGTTCTGTTGATAGCATCACGAAGATTGATCTGACCTCCAATGATATTATCCCAGTTAGGTGCATTGCTGTCCTCAAAGTCAGCCATAAAAATATTTGCGCCTGAGTTCATCGCATTAATAATCATCTTACGATCAACTGGTCCTGTTATCTCCACACGACGATCCTTTAAATCTTCGGGCGGTGGTGATATCAACCACTGGCTGTCCCGGATGGCAGCAGTTTCCATCATAAATCCAGGCTTCCATCCCTTGTCAATTTTTTGCTGCACAACCTCTCTTTCCAGTTGCAAAGATTTACGATGAGAGTTGAATCGAAGGTGCAAGGCAAGTATAAAATGCAGCGCTTCCGGAGTTAGTATTTCTTTGTAAGCCTTATGGAATGGGGCTTTGATCCTCATTTCTTCCGGGGTTGTATACCGGGTAGCGGGGTGTGTAATAATGAATGACATAATAAATATTTTCTGCAAAATACGTAATTTATTCAATTAGCGAATTTTTCGCTAATAAATATTTTTTCGAAATTTTCGAAATTTTACTACTTTGGTGCTATGATGACAGATAATGACAGTGTCCGCCTCATCTTTGGTCTGAAGGTGAAGGCTTTGCGGCAGGAAAAAGGATTGTCATACCAGCAACTTGCTGAAAAGACTGGCATGTCGCTTTCCTACGTTCATGATATTGAAACAGGCAAGAAGTTTCCAAAGGCTGATAAAATCCTATCATTGGCAAAAGCCCTTGGGGTTGATTATGATTATCTCGTTTCCCTGAGAGCCAGTAAAAAACTTCAACCCATTATTGATTTGATCAACTCCGATTTTATCAATGCAATTCCCTGGGAACATTTTGGATTAACCCCTGCTGCTTTACTAGACCTGTTTTCCAACACCCCCGATAAAGTGACAGCTTTCATCAGTACCCTGCTTAAGATCTCACGCAGCTATCAATTATCAAAAGAAAGTTTTTACAATGCTGCGCTTCGTTCCTACCAGGATCTTCAGGATAATTATTTTGAAGACTTAGAAAATGCGGTTCGCCGGTTTAGAAAGGAATATAAATGGAAAGACGTTTTACCTGTTGAAACATCAACACTTGAATTTGCCCTGCAAAAATTAGATGTACAGGTAAACCGCAAACGGATGCATTCAATGGAAGCGCTGCAGAACCTCCGCTCCTATTATTCAACAGTCAAAAAAACGCTGTTTATTAATAAAGCATTCAGTCCGGCACAGGAGAAATTTCTGATAGCCCGTGAAATCGCCTTTCACTATCTCGGCATTACCGACAGGCCGTATGAAACGATCATACAACACAGCGATTCGTTTGATATGCTGCTGAATAATTTTAAAGCTTCCTACTTTGCTGTAGCGTTATTAATGCCGGAAGAAAAATTTACAGAAGATGTAAAACGCATCGTTATGAAGCAGAAATGGAATGATAAAGCATGGCTTGACCTGTGTATTAAATATGATGTGACGCCGGAAATGATGATGCAGCGGCTCACTAATATTTTGCCCAGCCATTTCAGTATTGATCATCTTTTCTTTTTACGTCTTTCTGGCGATGTGGCAAAGGATGAATTTGAGATCACCAAAGAACTGCATTTATCACAAGTGCACAATCCATATGCCAATGCTACCCATGAACATTATTGCCGGCGCTGGGTTTCAATCAATTCAATTAAAGATATAGCTCAGTTGGTAGCGAAGAAAAAATATAAACAACCTGTTTTAGATGTGCAGATATCACAATACTGGCAAACACATAACCGCTACCTCTGTATCTCCATTGCAAAACCGGCAGCGAAAGGAAGTAATGAAATAGTGAGTGTAACCATTGGTTTACTTATCGATCAGAAATTATCCCAGACTATGCCCTTTGTTAACGATACTGCAATACCTGTTAAAATGGTACATACTACCTGTGAACGTTGCGGCATTATGGACTGCAAAGAAAGAGCTGCACAGCCAGTAGAAATACTTAAACAGCAGCAACAGGAAAAAATTAATGCAGCATTCAAACAATTGCAAGAATAAATAAAAGGGCTTCAAATAATCAGTGAATTTCAACTCTCGAAAGTCTGGATGCAGTATTACAGACAATTTTATACCGCATAACTTTTTGAAAATTCTGTTTTTAGAGATGCCCTAAAGAAAAGATAAACGTTTCATCAGTTCTTCCCCAAAGGTTTTACCAATAGGTATCTGGTTATTTAAAATAAAGAGACTACTTTGTTCAATAGCATCAATCTTATCCATGTTAATAAGAAAGGAACGGAGTAACAGGATAAAATGTGAGGAAGGAAATTTTTCTTCCACTGCTTTCAACGAATGGCTGAGTAAATATTTCCCCGCAGTTGTTTTAATCATGGCATAAATATCAAAAGACTCTATCCAAAGGATATCTTTCAACAAAATTTTTCTCCAGTCTCTTTTTACTCTTTACAAAAATGCTATCTTCAAATTTAAGATTGTCTTTGATGTTAGCATCTGTAGCAAGATGTCTGCATTATGCCTTTCCACATTATGTAATTTTATTTCAATAGTAGAATTCAAGTTTCGGGGGGCAAACGGTTTTACAAAGCAGGCATACCGCTCAGCCAGTTTTGCCTTTTCCACCGATTGTGAATCTGTCAGAGCAGTAAGGAAAATAAAAGGAATATTCTCCTCCTTTTAAAGTTGAGTTGCGAGTTCAATACCTGTCATTTCACCTGAAAGATCAATTGTCCTGTGCAAACGCTTTCGGGACAAACTCTGCTTCATTGGACACAGTATTCAGTTTGACAGAGTAAGACGAAGGGTGAACATACAACATTCGTGGCGGTTGCACAACTACCTTCAAAAAAAGATTGTCTTCAGTTTATGAGGTGTTCATTTTACTTTTTAGATCAAGAAGTATTTTTTGGGGTAGTAGCCGCTATACTGATACCGGAGTGCTGGTAGTTTTAAAAAGTGAAAACAAAGACCTTTTGCGGTCTTTTTCATTGCCATTACTGCTGTTTTTATTTTGGGGGCTTTATAGTTCAGCCACTTTTTTATATTATAGGCTATCGCTGCCCCCAGCATGAACTTGTTGGCTGCCTTTAATCCTCTTGACCATATTCGCCGCACACCCATGAAATTTATTAAAGTGCCCAGCACTGGCTCCACAGTTGCCTGTCTTCGTTTCTTCATTGCTTTGGCATAGCTGCTTTGAAGGCGCTGATGCATCTGGTCATACAAATATTTGTCGGTGGTATGTTCTATCTTTTTATAATCGGCCCGATGACCGATACAGGCTGTTCGTAACGGACAGTTGCCACAGTCCTTTGCACTACTGCGGTATTGTTTTTTATAATAACCCTTTTTATCCTGGTATGTTTTTTTATAAGGCAGTTTTGTTCCTCTTTCGCATTGGTAATAATCTTGCTGTTCATGATAAGTAAAGCCTTCTCTCACCACTTTATATTGACCAAAGTTGGGTATGTAAGCCGTGATGTTTTGTTCACTACAGCTTTGTAATGCTTTGCCACTGCTGTAACCGGTGTCTGCTGCTATTTCTTCTACCCTCAGATTGTGCTGCGCTAAATTACTGATGGTGTTTTGTAATACCTGTGGCAGGCACTCACTATCTCGCCGGTCTGCTAAATGTGCTTCTGCATTGGTAATGATATGGCTACCCATATCTACCGAAGTCTGCATGCTGTAGTTTAACTGGCGGGGCTTACCAGGCTTTACACTTACTCTTGCATCCCGGTCGGTAGTGCTGTAATGTGTATGATTGCTCACAAATTTCGGACGGATTTTTTCCTGATCATTTTCTTCACTGCGATGCAGTGATTTTCCGCCGGGGGTGCTCTTATATTCTTTTGCTTTCCAGCCGTGATGACTTTTTGTACTCTTGCTGCGGCTTTCGGTGATGGTATCATTATCCCTGTCATCTCTGATCACATTATCATGCTGTTCTATGTTGTTGCCATACTCATCCTGCTGCAATTCCTGCAAGTAATGCTGTCCATCGGCAATAATTTCTTTTTCTACCAAACTATCCATACTGGCATTGGCTTTTATATAGGCGCTATCGATGGCTTGCCGTTTGCCGCTGAGCATGCCTTTTTGTACACAAAGCCCCAGTACTTTAATGAAGAGTTCCATAAAAACTTCTTCGCCATACAACTGACGGGTGCGGCTGAGGGTACTGTGCCAGGGAAGTTCTTCATCCAGATCGTATCCTAAGAAGTACAGAATGTCCAAACGCATTTTAGAGTGGTCAATAATTTTACGGTCACTGTTCAGGTTTTCTAAATAGCCCACCAGTATTAACTTGAAGAACACTACCGGATCTATACTCTGCTGACCTTCTTTACCATAATATTTTTTGGTACTCTTATAAACAAACTCAAGATCCAGATCACCTTTCAAACGCCGGTAAAAATTATCAGCCGGCACCCGCTGGCTTAACTGAAAACTCAGGAACAGTTTTTCGGATAGATGTTTTTTGCCTTGCATTCTTTAAGATACTATCAACAACAACCCAAAAACAAATATCTTTATCAACAACTGTGGGTTGTGCAACAAGCACATTCGGTTTGCAATAGGCTGGCTTGACGTTGTAACTTCATCGGGAGTGCTTCTATCGGCAGCGGTTCCGGCTTTTGAATATCTTTTTGGCATTTGAATATATTTTTATCTTTTGTTTTTTAATCATCATCAGTTCCGGACAGAAGTTTTTCAAATCCAGCCGATCGCCAATTCTCCATGTTGTCTGCAAGCCTATTGACAAGAGTATTAAATTCTGAAGAACATTAATCAAGTGGTTAGATTTTTTATTGATGCGGAAGTTGCCATATGAAATAACTATTTTATCAGCCTATTAATTTTTTTGCAGTTGGCAAATCAATTTCCTTCTCCCATTTTGCAACAACAATGGTTGCAACGGTATTACCAATGATATTGGTGATGGCCCTTCCTTCACTCATAAAACGATCGATACCAAAAATTAATGCAATGGCTGCAACGGGTATATGCCCAACTGTTGGTAAGGTAGCTGCCAACACAATAAAACCACTGCCGGTGACACCGGCTGCTCCTTTAGATGTGAGCAATAAAACCAGGAGCAATGTAATCTGATGGCCAAGATCAAGGGGAGTATTGGTTGCTTGTGCTAAAAAAACTGCAGCCATCGTCAGATAAATAGAAGTCCCATCAAGGTTGAATGAATATCCGGTTGGCACAACAAGACCTACCACTGGTTCAGAGCAGCCAACTTTTTCCAGTTTATTGATCAGGCTTGGCAAGGCTGCTTCAGAGGAGGAAGTGCCTAAAACAATCAGCAATTCTTCTTTAATATATGATATCAACCTAAATATATTGAACCCGGTATATTTTAAAATACCCCCTAACACAACTACAATAAATAAAATACAGGTAATATAAAACGAACCCATTAATTGCCCGAGTTGAGCAAGAGAACCAACACCATATTTGCCGATGGTAAATGCCATGGCACCCAAAGCACCCAATGGTGCCACTTTCATAATTATTTTAATAATGGCAAATAACCCATTTTCCAATGATTGAATTCCTTTTAAAAGCGGCGCCGCTTTTTCACCAATTTTAGATAAAGCAAATCCAAGGAGTACAGAAAAAAACAATACCTGAAGAATATTACTGGTCGATAATGCATTTACAATATTCTCCGGAATGATGTGCAGAAAAAAATCTCCAATAGACTGGCTCTTGCTTTCGGTGATATAATTTTGAATGTCTTTTGTATCCAGAGATGCAACATCAACATTCATGCCTGCACCCGGTTTTAGTATATTAATTACAATTAATCCGATTATCAACGCCAGTGTAGTAACCACTTCAAAATAAAGAATGGCCTTTAATCCTACCCGTCCAACTTTTTTTGTGTTTTGCATACCGGCAATACCGGTTACAATCGTACAGAAAATGATGGGTGCAATCATCATTTTTATCAGTTTTATAAACCCGTCACCCAATGGTTTTAACTGAACCGCAAAAGAAGGATAGAAATGACCGACTAGTATGCCAATGACAATTGCAATAATTACTTGTACATATAGAACTTTCAGATATTTCATCAGTTGTTTAAATTATATGCCGGTTAAAAAATAATTATTCAATCAACTGATTTTATTTTTTATAAAAGTTGTTCTCAGTTAACCATATTAAAGCTTCTGGCATCCAGTATTTATCTTCTGCTTTATTGTACAATGCAAATCCATGCCCGCCCTTTTGATATAGCAAAAGTTTAGCTGCAACTTTATTTGCTATAAGCCCGTTATAATAAGCAATACTGTTTCCCACCAATGAAGTATTGTCATCTTCTGCATGAATAATAAAAGCCGGAGGGGTAGCAGAGGTGATAAGAAGCTCAGGTGAAAACTTTATTTTATCGTCAAGACTGATAGGCTTACCCAATAAATTGCCACGGGAACCGGATGTTTTGGATGTGAGTGAATCTAAAAAACTGATAACCGGATATGCAAGGATTGTAAAAGCAGGTTTACGTATGTCAAAAGTTGTTGCTGCCATAGCCGTAAGATGGCCTCCCGCAGAAAACCCCAATATGCCTACATGAGCAGTATCAATATTCCATTTTGCTGCATTGCTGTAAACAATATCTATTGCTGTTTTTAAATCCAGCAGGGGAACTTTACTATAATCTGTATAAGCTGAGTCACGTTGGGTCCGGTATTTTAAAACAAAGGCGGCAATTCCAGCATCTGCAAGTACTTTAGCAGCATCATAACCTCCATCTTCTATCGATAACCTGCTATAACCTCCACCCGGACAAATGATTACAGCAGTTCCCGATGAATTTATTTTTTTTGGCAGGTAAACGGTTAGTGTCGGCCGGGTTACATTGGTTACAAAAAATCTTCCATTACCACTAGTTGATTTTGCAGAACTTTCGTTGTCTTCAAGAGGTAAAGAAAAAGGTGCTGTGCCAGTGTACAATGTAATTACCTGCTGCGCTTTGCATGACAGGTTCAAAAAAACAGTTAATAAAATTATTATTTTTTTCAGCAACATAAAAAATGGTTTTTCAATGACGTATAGCAATAAAAAAACGATATAACCGTTTTTTTTCGTTTAGTTTATCTTGTTATTGATTAACAGGTGTTCGAACAGATAGTCCGGGAATGGGGCTTGGTGTTGATGTATTCCGGTCTATTTCACTTTGAGGATACAAAAACCGTTGTGGCAATTGTGTTCCTGTATTTGGTAATACGGGAACCCTTACAAGAGTTTCATTCTGCGTCCTTCTCATATCATTGAATCCCTCAATCTGCCCGAAGAAACTAACATATCGCTCTTCTAAAATCTCTCTAAGCAAAGCCTGATCAGCGGTAACAGAAGCTACTGGCGGCAATGTTGATAATGTAAAAACGGTACTGCCTACATTTACTGTAGCGAAATTTCCAACTGATGCAAATTTTCTCCAGATAATCAACCTGACAGAAAACCTGCTACCCGTCATCGGTACTGCTGCACTTAATCCTACTGAAAGTGGCAGGGTACTGCTCAATGCTTCTCCTCCATTTCCAGTTGGAGTGAGATAGGTAAATGTTGCCCAATTATCAGTTGAATATGCAACTGCAGCATTTAATGTTCCGGCACCGGTTACAGTTACAGGCAATGAAATATTCTGCATAGCAAATGTTGAACCTGCGGCAGTTGTTATATCATATTGTACATAACGGGTTGTAGCATTAAAAGTAATACCAGAAAATGTTGTGTTTACCGTTGTAGTTGTTCCTTCTGCAGCCCAGTTGGGATTGGTCGTTGTACTGTCGCCAGTGGCATTACCCGTTAATTTCATACCTAAACTTCTATAAACAGGTACAGAAAATCCTGTTGTTGTAACATTCGCAGGTGTAATAGAAACAGCACCTGGCCCGGTAACGGTACCGGCGGCATTGGCAGTTAATGCATACGTTACAAAAGGATTGTTTGAATTTTCGATACCACCGGTATTAAAATCAGCGGCTACATAAGGATCATACCTGTATGTTCCGGCAATTGCATAAGTGGTGCTTAAATGTGCACCAGTGTTAAGCCAGGCACGGTAAGTATTTAACCTGTTAAGTCCTGCTGTAAATCCAGTCAGTCTATAATCTGCTTCTGCCAATATCAATAAATTTTCTGCATAAGTTATCAATGGAAAAGCTGTCGTTTTATAAAAAGCACCACCAACATTATTATAATTTATATCAGTACCACTTCTGTATAAATACCGGTATCTGCCCGTTTCATTTGTTTTGGGATTCCCTCTGTATTTAGCTCCCGCAGGGTTAATGATAGAAACAGCATAGGTACCTGCAGCGTTCATAAATCCCGGTCTTTCATCAATCATAAATTGTGAATAGAGGTTTGACCCGTTTGCATTATCAATATGTGTCATCACCATATTATTTGCTGCAACACTGATACCATTATTTGCGGCAGTCATTGCTAAAGCATATTGCTTAGTTTGTAAATAATAACGGGCTTTTAAAGTATATGCTGCCTGTCTCCATTTAATGTTGTCGCCCTGGTATACAATATCCTGTGTGGCAAAACTTATAAAGGATGCAGAATTAAGATTGTTGATGGCACTGTCTAATAATACTTGTAACGAATCATAGACTTTGGCCTGGGGTTCGTAAATCGGGTTAGGAAAATTTTCATTATACACCTGGCTGTAAGGAATATCTCCCCATAAAGCCAATGCGGTGCCAGTAACATGTGCCTCTATTACCCGGGATACACCTGCTAACCTGATATTATTTATTTCTAAAGATTTTTGCCTCATTAAACGGCAATTTTTTATGGTGGCTGCAAATACCTGGCTCCAGGTGTCGTTATAATCGTTGGCAATTACATTATACAACTGGTAACTGTTGTATTGAAAAAGTTGCCCGGCAAAATATCCGCTCCACATACCTGCCCTTCTCGCCAGTTCACCTTCCTGGACAATTGCATTGGAAAGTTGCACACCGGTAAGCATGGTGGCTGCAGTAGCATCTTGTGGATTATTGGGGTCGGTATTTATTCCGTCCACCATTTTTTTACACGATAAAAAAGAGATGGATATAAATAAGATGATGTATGTTATTTTATTTTTCATATACAAGCTGATTAGAAAATTAAAAATTAAGTTTTATGGAAAACAAGTAGGATCTGGAGCCAGGATTATTAAAATATACAATTCCTCTGCCTGCACCCGAACCTTCCAGATTACTGTCGGGGTCAATTGTTTTTAGCTTGCTGTCTACCCAAAGATTACGTCCACTCAATTCAAGATTAATGGAACTTAAGCCTGTAAATTTGGGAAGGTGTTTCCTGGTAATGCGATATGACAATGTTACTTCACGAAGTCTTGTCCAGGTGGCATCTGTAACAAATGGCTCCAGCACATTTCCAAAAAATCCACCAAGGCCATTATACCAGCTTTGGTCTAAAGCCACATCTCCACCGCCAAAATTTCCAATATTACCCCTGAATGTTGTACCAGACAAAATAGTTGCGCCACTTGCTGTTCTAAGATTTGCAGAAGCTATTGTTTCATTACCTGTTGTTTTGCTAACACCATAATCTAGCAGCACAGCCTCTGTTGCATCAACGATATCTCCGCCTTGTGAATGTTCAAACAATGCGTACAATTTGAAATTTTTATACTCTACATTAAACCCTAAGCCGCTTCTCCAATCGGGATTGGGGTCACCCAAAACTTTTTGTTCCACTTCGGAAAGTGGAAATCCATTGGCATTTAAAATATAATCTCCTTTAGCATCTTTTTGAAAACCGATTCCCCACAATGCACCAAGCGGATAACCTTCCACCGCTCTTGAAGAAACGCCATTTAATCCCCCGAGTAAAATGGAAGCAGCGCCATTTAAATCTGTTACTTTATTGCGGTTTGCTGTCCAGTTCCAGTCAACGCTTACCAACCATTTTTTCGTTTTAAATATTTCGTAACTCAAATCAAGTTCAAATCCTTTGTTTTGAATAGAACCTGCGTTGGCATATAAAGTAGTAAACCCTGTAGAAGGTGCTTGTGGAATATCCAATAATGCATCCGTTGTTTTATTGGAATAATAAGTAGCACTTAATGAAAGTTTATTGTCGAAAAAACGCAGGTCAGTACCAATTTCAATTTCCTTTTTCTTTTCAGGTCTTAAAAAAGGGTTTCCTTTTGATCGGCTTTGAACATAGGTACCAATTCCAAACAGGCTTCCGTCAAGATTAGGATCCAGCAACTCTGCCCAGTTAGGTACAAAGAAATTTGTGGAAGTTCTATACGCAGATGGTTGAATACCTACCATTCCAAATGAAGCTCTTAATTTTCCAAAAGAAAATATTTTTGAATTTGAAAGAGCAGGTAATTGTGAAAATTGCCAGGCAATATCAGCAGAAGGATAGAAAAAACGATTATCTGAAAGCTCTCCGAAAGTTGATGCTGCTTCCAATCTGCCAGAAAAATTGATAAAAAGCTGATTGTATAATTCTGTATTGATCGTAGCATATCCGGCATTGGTACGGGTTTTTTCAAAACGATCTGAAATAATTCTGTTTGCAATAAGAGAATTATCAATATCCCTTGGGCCGTCGGGGATAATGAAACTTGTTCCGGTAGCACTTAAGAGGCCTTCATTGGAACTATTGTAATTAAACCCGGCCAAAAAATTTGTTTTTATATTTTCTCCGAAATCTTTTTTTGCTCTGACGATGAAATCAAGGTTGAATTGTGTTTGGTTAAACTCATCCCTGCTATATAAGCCTGAAGCAGCATTGATAGTGTAATAAGGCAAATAGGTAATTTCTCTTTCTGAAAAGTTATCAAGACCCGCCCTTAATGTTACGTCCAGCCATTTATTCGGTGTAATGAATAACTCGGCACTATTAATAAACCGGTTTACATTATTACTGTTATCTTGTTTATACATAGTCCATAATGGATTACTAAACCCAGGCGTGGCAGTTGCGAGGTAACTTCTGTAAGCCCTTTGTTTGTTAGGAACAAAAGCGGCTGTAGGGGATGAATAATAACTGCCAACATAATCCGTGTTATCAAAATCTGCAGGCGTTCGCAATAAACCAAGCATCACACCGCCGCTGCTTGCACCTCTTCTTACCCTATCAGAGTTGGTTAATATATAAGAAGACTTATTGGAAACCTTCAGCCATTTATTTAATTGTCTTGACGCATTAATACGGAAAGTTGTTCTGCGGTAATTGCTGTTGTTTCTGATAGCTCCCTGCTGGTTCATATCACCAATACTCATGAAATAATTTGACTTAGCATCCCCGCCACTTACAGATAATGAGTTATTGAGGTAATGTCCGTTCCGAAAAGCACTATTATAATTTTTATCTAAAAATGTTTCTTTATTATTTTTTGTTGTTATCGGATAATAAATAGTTCCGGTCGGATAACCCACAAAATAATCAGCGGCCGTATTGACTGCATCAGCGCCACCGGCACGGTTAGCAATTTTATCGCCCCAGCTTCTTGCATTATTAGCTGCCCATGCGCCATTGGTACCCTGGCCATAAGCAGATTGTAAGGGATAGTTGAAGTTGATTTCATCAATAGAGTAAGTACTTTTAAAACTAACATTCAATTTGCTGTTACTGGCGCCTTTTTTAGTAGTAATGATTACCACACCATTTGCGGCTCTTGTACCCCAAAGCGCTGCAGCTGATGCACCTTTTAAAACCTGCATGGTTGCAATATCATCTGGGTTTATATCATTTAAGCGGCTTTGTTGTGTAACTCCCTGGCTTGTTTCGCCCCTGCTATCGCTGTTTATGGGAATACCATCTAAAACAATAAGGGGGTCGGTTCCTCTTGTAATAGTGCTTTGGCCACGAATCAAAATTTGTGAAGCGGCTCCCGGATCGGAACCAGATGACCGGGAAATCCTTACCCCCGAAGCTTTTCCCCCCATGGCATCTACAAGGTTTACTTCTCCGGAGTTAGCTACCTGGTCGCCATTAATTTTTGAGGAAGAATAACCCAGTTTATCTCTTTGTGTTTCAAAACCTAATGCGGTAACTACTACTGATTGAAGCGTCACAGATGCTTCTTCAAGCTCAACATCAATAACAGTTCTTCCATTAAGTGGTTCTTCAATTGATTTATAACCAACTAAACTAAAGACCAGGATGGCTTTTTGCGGATTATCAACTTTTATCAAATACCTGCCTTCATTATTAGTTGCAGTGCCGGTTTTTTCATTTTTTACTACAACACTTACCCCTTCAAGCGGTCTGCCAGTTGTTTTTTCAATCACCAACCCATTATTTTGAGCCACTAATTGTTTATTTGGGAAAATCAGGAAACCAATAAAAAAAATAATCCCGGTAAAAACACTGATTTTTTGAGAACTGTAATTAATAAGGGGGCATACTAATTTTTTCATACGCATAAATTTTGGCAATCATTTAAAGAAAAAAATCTGTGCTAAATATAAAGTAGTGATTATCTCTTACACCTTTTGATGGCTTCAGAATTATTACAAAATCATTACCTTAGTTTCCGAAACGGGTTATATAATTTCGGAAATTATATAAAAGGCTTATTTTCAGTAAATTATGCAAAGCATTAAGAGTGGCAAGGAGGAAATTATTTATTTGCTTACTAAGGCAATAGAAAAGTATAAATTAGAAACCGGGCAGGAAATTGTACAAAATACTAATAGAAAAAATTACGAATCGTTAGCTATTCTTCTAAGTGAGATCAGTAACCAACTACCCATAAAATTTGAAGAGTTAGGAACCGAAAGCTACAGTCCGGATATAAATTCAAAAGGACAGGAATACCCCCATAGAAAATATGATATTACCGGAGGGCAAATAAAAGACGCCTTAATCGGAATCGTTTCCAACCCCAGACCATTTTTGGTAGATGCCTGTTATATTTATTTGTTTGGAAAGGGGCGAAAATCGTTTAAACAAAATCCTGTTGACGAAAACCTGTTGGAAATATCAGTGCAGGATAAAAAAGCTGAAAGCATAGTTTCTGAAAAGAAGAATTCAGATCTTGTACAACAAATAGTTCGTTTAAAGAATCAAAACAAATCAAAGGGAAATGCTATAAAAATCATTTCGGCAATTGTGGCTCTTATCAGTATAGCAATGGTTGCACTATTCATTTCAAATAAAAATGCAATGAATGATTGGCAAGCGATAAAGAAAAATATGAATATCCTTCCTTATCAACCAACCCAATTGGAAATTGATAGCTTAGAAGGCGTTTGGATATGTTATACAGGTTCTCCACAGGCAAGAGTTTCTGACCCATCAAGGTACCATAAGGTTGTTTCCAATTTAATTGATGTTAAATATAAAGATGGCTACTTTACATTTAACCGTTTTGGCGCCAGCTTTAATCATATTGGCTACATGCAGTTTGAATCACCGGGCATTATATCTGTTTATTCACGGATAAAAAATAATTCAAATAACACTGAATCACCCAGACATTCATTATTAAATTTAAATTCAGGTAAGAAATATTTAGCAGCCATTTCTGCTTCCTGGAATTTTGATATTGGAGATAAAAATAAAATAATCGGCATACGGGAGATCTATATAAAACTGGGAAAGGGGGGAACGATTGAAGAAGTGATCAATGAAATTGAAAATGCAAGTTGCAAGTGTAAAGTAATCCGCTGGCACCAGGAGAGTAATCAGGTAAAATCTTTTTATTTAAAAAATGAATTGCTGGACTCTTTACAATTAAATGATATAAAGCCGCTAATAAACGAAAGCAGCATTTTACTCGGCATACCACAGGATGGTCTTGTACTATCTAAAGACAGTGCCAGATAGAACTATCGATGCAATTTCTGGAATCCTTTTGCAAAAGTTAATTGATATACCAGCAGGTAATAATCTGATTTCTGCTAGGTTGCAGTCTGATATATCGCTATTGTTTTACCACTTTTAGTACATAACCGGCAGACCGGAAATAAATCATTAAAAGAACATAACTTCAATTATATAATTTCAATCGGCTTCTGTTACTAGCCGACGTAACATAGAATTTAAGCCTAACAGAAAAATTCAAAACATTATATAAAAACAATCATCATGCAACCACAAACAACCTTCAAAACACTCATCACCGCCACCCTTGCCCTCTTCATCATTTCCTGCAATAGTGCAAAAAAAGATAAAGACGCAAATGACAAACCGGCTGATACGGCTGCAGTTACTACGCCAACCCTACCCGTTGATACACCATACACCACCCCAAAAATGGAAGGAGCTAACCAGCAAAAATGCTTTGGTAATGAAGGGCTAAAATATGAGACGGTCATCACACTTAACTACACCTCTGCTACTGAAGTGGCCGGCACCGTAACAAGCCAGGAAATGGGAAGCAGTAAAAAAGATATAGCAAAATTTACCGGCAAGGCTGATGGTGGGAAACTAAATATTACTTTCGAAGGGAAAAAGCCAATTGTTGGCGATGCATCAGAATGGACCAGCAAGCCCTGGACCATAGACAACAAGTCAGGCAAAGAAAAACTCCTTATTGTTTTTAATGCAAAAAACTTCGAAACTAATAAATGGGCAGATACGGATTACGAATTTGACGTGGTGAATTGCAAATAGGGAAATCAATTCTCCATCATTACAAAAGCACCCCAGTAGTAAGGTTCTTTGAACTTTGCCATTAGTTGCTGTTGTGCCTGCTTGAAAGCTTTTTGCTTGTCACCGCTTTTCATCATATTGGTGTAAAAATTATTCATCAGATGCTGCGTGGCAGCATCATCTACTTTCCAAAGACTCATGACGATAGCTTCTGCTCCTGCCACCAGAAAAGCCCTTTGTAAACCATACACACCCTCACCGGCTTTTATTTCTCCTAATCCGGTTTCGCAGGCACTTAGTACAACCAGGTTGGTTCCTGTCAAATCCAGGTTCATCGCTTCATAAGACGTCATGATGCCATTATTATCACCATCTAATCCTGATTTTAGTTTATCCACTTCTGAGGCACCTGAAAACATCAACCCGGAACGCAACAATACATTATCTTTTGCATTATCCGTATGCACACCAATAGGCCAACTTGTTTTTTCTACATCCTTCAAAAAATAACCATGCGTGGCAATATGGAGGATAGAAACTTTTTTAGCCGATTTCACATTTGTTTCAGTTGCATCCCGCTGAATCAATTCAGATACCTGGTAACCGGATGAATTCAACACTTTATTAATTCCATCTACTTCTACTTTAGTCCCGGGTAGTTGTAGAATTACACCTTTGCCATAATCGGGAAAACCAATAAGTGTAGCTTTTTTTCCGGAAACATCTTTTCCTTTGTTTCTGTTTGTAAGCAAGTCACGGGGGTTGCTTAACAAAACTATATCGAATTGGTTAAGCAGATAATCACCACCTGCTTTTTTCAGGGTATTGAGATTTACCTGGTTGTAAACTCCATCCAGCGAAACATAGATATTCTTTTTCCCTTTTACAACTGCTTCAAAAGGTGCCCAAAACTGTGTATAGGATTGATCGTCGTTGATTTTATTTTTTATAGACAACCGGTATGATTTTGCATATTTATTTTCAAGGTCATTGCCATTTGCCAGTATGATGATAGATGGCTGTGGGTTATTTTTGGTAATAACCAGTCCAAGGTACCGGCACTCATCTGTAAACACCTGGTCAAAATTTTTCAACCGGATGATTTCAATTAATGCATCATCTGCTTTTAATCCTTTTTGTACTTCAGCAATTGTTGTTTTGCCCGTAAAATAAAAACTGGCAAAATCTTTTGAATTCTCTGATAGCCGCTTTTCCATCTGGTTCACATTTGATTCCAGTGAATCAAGATTGATACTTTGCTCCTTCAGATCTTCTTTTGAATAAACATACAGTGCAGTTAGTTGTTCTTTGTGATCAATCCACTCTGTATAATCGTTTATCAGCTTTTCATTACCACTGGAAAGAATTGCTTCACTGATCTTTCTTGTTGAGTTCAGCAATAAACCTTTTGTAGCGGCACGGTAAGCAAAGACATCCCCGATTATATCTTGATTTTCAGTATTGGCTTCCACCGCAAAATTGTAAAACCGCTGAAACCGGGGAGATAGCATGTCCCAGTATTTTGTTTTTTCAGCCTCACTCATCGGTGGAAAATAATGGTTGATAAAATCTAATGTTTTCTCCATAGCATCCTGATACAAAGGATAGGCTTTAGCAATATCATTTTTCTTCCACAACAGTATGGCCATATCCTCCTGCGATTGCACAAATAAAGGGTGAGTATTTCCTAATGCCTCTTCTCTTACCTGTAATACTTTTTGAAACAAAGGCTCTGCTTCAGCATAACGGCCTTTATACCGGTAAAAATTTCCAAGGTCGCTGATCACTTTTGCATAAGCTGGGCTTTTTTCCCCAAGAGAAGATTTATAGATGTCGGACGAACGCTTCAGCATTTCTTCCACCCTGTCTTCTTTTTTCATCAGCATGGCAAGGATGGCAACATTGTTTAGCAGATTGGCAAATTCTGGTTTGCCTTTTTCCAGCCTTTTTTCCAGGCCCCGGTAAATTTCTTCTGCTTCAGTATATTTTCCCATTTGCTGATAAAGCAATGCCAGATTTGAGAAAAATTTTAAATGATTTTTTGCTTTGCTTACTTCGAGTTTTCCGGCTAATTGGAGAGCTTGTTTTAACATCGCTACGGCTTCTTCATACCGCCCTATCGATTGAAAAAGCATCGCCTGGTTATTCAATACAATGGCGTAAGCCATCTCCTCTTCTTGCTTATTGGAGTTAATAATTGAAATGGCTTTGCTGAATTCTTTTTCTGATTCATTGTACTTACCCAGGCTATAGTGCAGCACTGCATAGTTATTTAATGATGCAGCTACGGCCATATTTGTTTCACCGAGTTTTGATTCCCGAAGTTCTAATGCCTGTGCAGTAAATAGATCGGCTTGTGCAAAACGGCCGGTTGTCGTATAAAGCAAGCCTTCCGTGGCGATGGTTTTCATATAGCCTATTTCGCTGGTGCGGTAAGATTTTTCAAAAAACTGTTGCGCCGCTTTCAGTCGTTTTTCAGCAAATACATAACGACCCATCGCATATGCCGATTGACCCATCTGAAGATTCATTGTTGCATTTTCTTCATCATCAAGGTCAAAGTCACGGTATAATGAATGGGCTATGCCACCCATTTTTAAAAACTTTGCGCCAAACTCACCTTTCCCCTGGCCTCCAAACAAACCTGCATTATCACTAAGCAAAATGGCATAATCAGTATCAGTAGAATCAAATTCTGCTTTTATCCCATTCAGCTCATTCCGTGCAGAATTACGGGCTTTCATTTTAGCATCATACTTGGCATCATTCACCTCCCCTTTGCCTTTGTTTACCACTTTATCTTTTACTCTTCGTAAAATTTGGGCAGGCAACTGAAGCGACAGCAAAAGAAGTGTGAAGGCAAAAAGAATTTTCATAAAGGAATTTTAGGAGGTTATTGGGACTTCTAAATTACATTAATTAATTGTAATGCATCTGCCTTATATCCCTGTTTGGGACATTTCATCCGGTACATTTATCACTTATAACAATAATTGGCTACACTTCTTATTTCTTAAGTAGATTGTCAAAAAAACACACAGGATATGAAACAGATGATACTATGCCTTTTGGTAGTTGCATACACAGCCTCTTCAGTTGCACAAATTCCTTTAACCGTAACACCAAGCGGAGGTAATAAAAAAGCTACGGTTGGTGAACGGATCGGTCTCACCGATGTGACCATCAACTACGACCGCCCCGGTGTAAAAGGCCGGGAAGGAAAGATATGGGGGCAGTTAATACATGCTGGTTTTATTGACCAGCAGTTTGGCAGTTCCAAGGCGGCACCGTGGAGAGCAGGGGCTAATGAGAACACTACTTTCAAATTTTCAACCGATGTAAAAATTGAAGGGCAATCGCTACCAGCTGGTAAGTACGGTTTTTTTATTGCTTATAGCCCGATAGAATGCACACTGATATTTTCAAATAACAGCACATCATGGGGAAGCTATTACTATAATGAAAGGGAAGATGCCCTGCGGGTAAAAGTAAAACCGCAGGCTCTCGAAAAAAGTGTAGAATGGCTGAAATATGAATTCCTGAATGAAACAGAAAACAGTGCTGTTGTAGCATTGCAATGGGAAAAATTATCTATTCCATTTAAAATAGAAGTGGATTATCAGAAAGAGCAGCTCGAATCATTTCGCCGGGAACTGAGAACCGAGAATGGTTTCATCTGGCAAAGCTGGGATCAGGCGGCACAATGGTGTGTGCAGCATAATACAAACCTTGAAGAAGCATTGTTATGGACAGACTCTGCCACCAACGGTGGTTTTGGCGGAGCAAATAGTTTCCAGGCATGGAGTACTAAGGCACAGGTGTTGCAGAAATTGGGAAAAGGAGCTGAAGCGGCCGCAGTAATGCAAAAGGCTTTGCCATTTGGAAGTATGAATGATGTTCATCAATATGCAAGACAACTGCTTGGCTTGAAGTTTAATAAAACAGCATTCGATGTTTTCAAAGCAAATTTTGAAAAATATCCTAATGAATTTACCACCCTGATGGGAATGATGAGAGGAAATTCTGCCATCGGCGATTATAAAAATGCATTGAAGTATGCAAATCTTGCATTGCCATTGGCACCAACACAACAAAAAGCAGGAATACAGAGTATGATTGACAAACTGAAAGAAGGAAAAGACATCAATTAATAATACCGGAATCAATAGGACTAGTTTAGAAATATAAATGGTATAACATAGCTCTAACGCCATAATGAAAAAGCCATCCTGAAAACAGGATGGCTTTTTTGATTACACTATTAAAACAATCAGCGTAATTTGTATGCAAAACCGGCTACATGAAAAAAATAATCCTTGCAGTTTTCGTATTGACTGCTCCGTTCTACAGCATCTCTCAATCCTGTGAAGAAAGAGAAAATAAATTGCTGGAAGTCTTTGGTAGCTTTTCTGCAGGGATGTTATATAATACTTATGGGCTTATTGGCGCCATCAGTGACGGATATGCACACGATGCCTATGATGCTTTAACAGTGAGTGACCTGATGAGTGCACAAAAAAAAGTAGCGGATAATCTGGTGAAAGTGCTTGAGGATTTGAAGAACGGTGGTTATCTGAAAGATAAAAAAGATCAGGATTTTGCGGGTTCTTTAATCAATATCCTGAAAGGGTTGAAAAAACAGGCACAATCATTAGAAGACTATGCAGATAATAAAAGCCGGCAAAAGCAGGAGGCATACGAAACTCAACGAAAACAAAACTGGTCGGCCATCAGTAAATTGATGGGTATTGAAGAATAAGTATTTTCGTTAAAATCCTTTGGTTTCACACCCCAACAGCTCGCAAAGTTTTTCTTCTAATGCCGGACCCCGGAGGTTTTTTGCAACGATCTTTCCTTCCGGATCAACCAAAATATTTTGAGGAATGCCCTGAATATGATAAAGTTTGGCGGCAGCGTTATTCCAGAACTGCAGGTCACTCACATTTGTCCAGGTAAGATTGTCTTCTTTAATAGCATTGATCCAGGCATCTTTTTTCCCTGGCCTGTCCAGTGATACACCAAGTATCGTAAAATTTTTAGCCTTGAACTTATTGTAATTCTCTACTACATTCGGATTTTCATTGCGGCAGGGTCCGCACCAGCTGGCCCAAAAATCTACCAGCACATATTTACCGCGGAAAGAAGAAAGTGATACCGGCACATCATTCGTATCTGGTTGGGTAAAATCCATAGCAACCGTACCTATTGCCCCGACCTTTTTTTCTGCAATAAATTGCTCTAATTGTTTTCCGGATTCTAATTTTTTAACAGAAGCATCCAGTTGGTTAAACCTTTTTTCCAACATCACCACATCAGCATTAAAATCAAATGTGGCATTCAAAATAAAAGCAGCAACTGCTGACTTTTTCTTTTCTGAAACAAATTTGTCTATCGCTTTTTGAATGTTTTCCTGTGCAGTTGAATAAGTTTTCATCATTCCATCTCTTTCAGGGCCAGGAATGGTGGTATTGATTGTAGTTGCCAGCGAATTTAATTGTTGGGCAATCGGAATAAATATTTTTGTAAACTCTTCAAACTCTTTGTGCGAAGCAGACCCGGAGATTTCATAGACAGGAGGAACAATTTTCTTTCCTTTAAATGAAATTATGCTGTTTTCTACATAGATTTCAGTTGGTTTTTCTGTGCCAATGAACAAGTAACAAAGAACCGGCTCATTGACATCACCTTTTAAAACAAATTTGCCCTTGAGTAATTTTGTTTTTTTCATTTCTACGGATTCACCATTCCGGATGAGTTTTATCTCTGTCCCATCAGTAAAACCGTCCAGTTTCCCTTCAATAGTAAACCCGGTTTTCTTCGTTGTTTGTGCAAAAATGACCAACGGAATCAGGAATAAAATAATCAGCAATCTTTTCATACTTAACCAAATTAATTTTCAATAAAGAGATAGAAATTGGAATCAACATACAAATTTATACAATCTTCCCGGATAGCAAAACTCCATCACGATAATATGGACGAAAGGAAAGACTTTGTGGCTGCATTAACATCTGCACTGTTTTCCAACGCTTTAATATAAGCGCTGCCGATAATGGCACCGTCAGCTAACTGACAAACGGCATCAAAAGAGGCTTTATTCTTAATTCCAAATCCAACCAATACCGGATTTTTAAGTTTTAGATTTCTGAGTTTTTTCAGGTAATCATCAGTATTGACTGCTTTTTTATCGCTTCCGGTGGTTGATGAAGAAGAAACTGCATACAGAAACCCGGTGCTAAGGCTATCCAACTTTTTTATTCTTTCCTCTGATGTTTCAGGAGTAGTCAGAAAAATAAAATCGAGGTTATATTTTTTGATGATTGCACCATATTCTGTTTCAAATTCGTACTCCGGCAAGTCTGGTAAAATCAATCCATCTATGCCAACGGCGGCAGCGTCAGCACAAAATTTTTCAAAGCCGTATTGAAGAACCGGATTCATGTACCCCATTAAAATAACCGGGATAGAAATTTCTTTTCTGAAATCTTTCAACTGGTCAAAGAGTTTGACAATTGTCATACCGTTTGCTAATGCTACACTTCCGCTTTGCTGTATCACAGGGCCATCTGCTAATGGATCGCTGTAAGGCATACCAAGTTCGATGATGTTGGCTCCGTTTTGCTGCAACGACTTCATTACTTCTAAAGTTGAACTTAGTTGGGGGTAGCCTGCAGTGCAGTAGACGTTTAAAACGTTTTTCTTTTTTTTCTCAAAAACTTCTTTTATTCTGCTCATCATTTTCTTTTTGCCACAAAGGCACAAAGACACTAAGGATTTCACTTTGTGCCTTCGTGGCTTTGTGGCTTTGTGGTTATAAATTTTTCATGTACATGTCTAAATCCTTATCCCCTCTCCCACTCAAACAAATCACTACCACATCACTCTTTTTAAAGTTGATCATTTTTAATGCATGCAATGCATGCGCCGTTTCCAGTGCTGGAATAATACCTTCTATCTTACTCAGTTCAAAAGCTGCAGTCAATGCTTTTTTATCGGTGGCACTCATAAAAATAGCCCGGCCACTCTCATATAAATGTGCATGCAATGGACCAATACCCGGATAATCCAAACCCGCAGAAATACTATGTGGCTCTACCACTTGCCCATCATCTGTTTGCATCAGCAAACTTTTACTACCATGCAAAATACCCGGTTTGCCGAGTTGTGTAGTCGCCGCACTCTTCCCACTATTTACACCTTCACCCGCCGCTTCCACTGCAATCAACTGCACGGTAGGCTCATCCAGGAAATGATAAAAAGCTCCAGCAGCATTACTGCCGCCACCCACACAGGCAATAACATAGTTGGGTAATTCACTGCCGGTCTTTTCCAATAATTGTTTCCGCATCTCTTCGCTTATCACACTCTGAAACCTCGCCACCATATCCGGGTAAGGATGCGGCCCCACCACACTGCCGATTATATAATGCGTATCATCCGGGTGATTTATCCAGTCCCGTATTGCTTCATTCGTTGCATCTTTCAATGTTTTGCTGCCGCTTGTTGCCGGTATCACCGTAGCACCCAGCATTTTCATTCTCGCCACATTTGGTGCCTGTCGTTCAATATCTTTTTCGCCCATGTACACAATGCACTCCACGCCTTTCAATGCACACACCGTAGCCGTAGCCACTCCATGCTGACCGGCACCTGTCTCTGCAATAATTCTTTTTTTACCCAATCGCTGCGCCAATAAAATCTGCCCGATAGTATTATTTATTTTATGTGCCCCGGTATGACAAAGGTCTTCCCGCTTCAAATAAATCGTTGCGCCATATCGCTTACTCAACCGCTCCGCCAGATACAATGGCGTTGGTCTGCCCACATAATCCCGCAACAGGTATTGAAAATCTTTTTGAAATTCCTCTTCATAGATAATTTCCAAATACTTTGTCCGCAGCTCTTCCACATTGCGATGCAGCATTTCAGGAATGTATGCACCGCCGAATTGGCCGTAATAGCCATGTTCATTTGGGCTTTGATATGTTTGTGTTGTTGTCATTTTTGTTGATCCTGAGTTTATCGAAGTGTTATTTAGCCAGCTTTAGTTTTTCATGGCATCTTCTGTTGCGTCGCACTCTTGTACGTCCCGTTTTCATGGCAGCAAAAACCCCTGCCTACCGGCAGGCAGGCACCCCAGTTTCTTAAAGTATTTAGCTCACTTAATTCGCCTCCCGTAAAATCGGGACAGGCTCTCCAAGGAGGGGATGTACCCTAAAGCAATTTATTTACAAAAAGTACAAACTAAAACGACCGCCATCCCCTCCTTGGAGGGGCCGAAGTATCTTTTAATAAAGAAACTTACGAAAGGGGTGGGTTTCACTTCTTCATCGCCTGCCGAAAATGTAACACCTTACTCATATCCTTCACCCCCGGTTCTTTTTCAAACAGACTGTTAATATCCACTCCAAAAAAATCAGGATGCTTAAAGGCTTTTACTTTTGGCGCATCATCCGGGCCAATACCCCCACTTAAGAAAAATGGTTTTTCTATTTTGGCTTTGGTTAAAATACTCCAGTCAAATTGCTGACCGGTACCGCCGATGCTGTAGTCAGTCGCTTTGTCAAAAAGGTAATAATCACAAACGGCATCATAATCTTTTACCATGGCATCAATATCCGCTTTGTTATCCTTAATACGAAAAACTTTTATCACTTCCACTTCGCTGCTCAGGTCTTCACACATTTCCGTGCTTTCATCACCGTGCAGCTGTACGGCATCCAGTCCATAATCATCTATGGCATCTAACACATCAATCATCTCCGGGTTCACAAACACTCCCACTTTCTTTAAATCAAAATCGGCCTTCTTCAAATCTTGCTTAGAGATTTTATCGCCGATGTAGCGGGGGGATTCTTTATAAAATATCAATCCTGCAAAATCAATATCCAGCCCGTCGAGCTGTTGCAGTTGTTTCATTTCAGTGATGCCACATACTTTAATATTCATATAGTTTGGTTTTATAAGCCACGAAATCACACTAACCTGCCTGCCGGCAGGCAGGTTAACACGAAAAAATACAAAGAAGAGTTTTTGTTTGTTTTCGTGTCATTTCGTGGCTACTCTTTTATTTTATTTATAAAATCATCAAATGCCTTTCCCGGCTGCTCCTCTTTCATAAAATTCTCGCCAATCAAAAACCCTTTAAACCCCGCATCCCGCAAAGTTACGATAGACGCTACGCTGCTGATACCACTTTCGGCAATAGCTGGTTTGCCAGCCGGTATCTTATCAATTAATTGCAGCGAAGTATTAATATCCACTTCAAACGTCTTCAGGTTGCGGTTATTCACTCCTACCATACTTACTTCATCGCAACAATGACCTAGTTCTTCTTCATTATGTACTTCCAAGATTGATTCGAGGCCAATACTGTTAGCATACGCTGCAAATTCTTTTACTTCTGCCGGGGTCAAACAAGCTGCAATCAGCAAAATTACATCGGCCCCAAAAGCTTTGGCTTCGGCTATCTGCCATTTGTCAATCATAAAATCTTTGCGCAGCACTGGGATATCTGTTATCACTTTTGTTTGTATCAAATCATCCAGGTCTCCGCCAAAAAATTCTTCATCGGTCAATATAGAAATACCAGCCGCATGTTTATTATAAGAACCCACTACATCCTCCACTTCCAGCTCTTTAGTTTTAAACCATCCTTTGCTCGGACTTTTTCTTTTAAATTCAGCAATGATGCCGGTACTTCCAGGCAGCAAAAGACTTTGTACCAACGACCGGTTAGCAATCTCCCAGAAAAAACCATCCTTTTCAAACCTTTCGATGCTACTCATTGGTTTGAATTTTTCTACTTCTTTTCTTTTTGCTGCTACTATTGTTTCTAAAATATCCATCTTTCTTACTTATAAAATATATCGCCCCTACAGGGCTCTGAAAACTCGTTTTCATCATTTACCCCGGATTCCATCCGGGGCTACTAACATATTGCCCCTCCGGGGCTGCAAAGTCATACCTTAATCACAATTATAGAATTAATATTGAATTACAAATCATCAGGGTCTAAAGTCCCCCTTGTGGGGATTTAGGGGGCTTGTATTAGTTTTTTTAAACATTCATTCGCCTTTCCACTTTCCAAACTTTCTACCGCTGTATTATACGCTGCATCATAGGTTTTAAAATTGCCGGTGCAATGTAAAGCCATTGCTGCATTGGCCAGCACCACTGCATTCTGTGCCCATGTTCCTTCGCCTTTTAAAATAGTAGTGAAAATTTTAGCTGCTTCTTCCAAACTGTTACCTCCATTAATATCTTCCGCCGACACCATACGTTTACCTAATTGCTCTGGTGTCATTATTCGTTCTCCTTCATTCGTTATCACTTTCGTATCATTGGTCAGTGAAATTTCATCATACCCATCCAAGCTATAAATAATGGTAAAGGCTTTTTCCGTTTGCTGTAATAAATAATTATAAATTCTAGCCATCTCCAGACTATAAACTCCTACCAACTGGTATGTAGGATGGGCAGGGTTTGCCATTGGCCCCAGCATATTAAAGAATGTCCGCATCGCCAGGTTTTTTCTTATCGGACCAACAGTTTTTAACGCCGGATGAAATAATGGCGCATGCAAGAAACAAATATTCGCTTCTTCAATTTCTTTTTTCAGTTTGTTATTATCATTACTGAATTTGTATCCTAACTGTTCCATCACATTGGATGAACCACTAATGGATGAAGCTCCGTAGTTACCATGCTTGGCTACTTTTTGTCCTGTACCTGCTACAATGAAGCAAGCCAGTGTAGAAATGTTGAATGTATTTTTCCCATCCCCACCGGTACCTACAATATCTATTGTATCGTACTCATTCAAATCCGCTTTCACACATAATTCTAACAACGCATCTCTGAAACCCTGCAGTTCTTCAATCGTAATGCTTCGCATCAGGTAGACGGTCATGAAAGCAGTTACTTCATGTTCGTTGTAAATGGCTTTACCGATGTTGACTAAAACATCCTTTGCCGCTTCACGACTCAATGTCTTGTGTTCGAATAAATATTGTAAAATCTTTTTCATGTCAAATTTAATTTTACCGCTGAGACGGGGAGGTGCAGAGTTATTCATTATAGTCTGTATTTCTCTGCGTCTTTGCACCTCTGCGGCTAACTTCTCAACCAGTTTCTCAATATTTTTTCCCCATCTGGTGTCAGCACACTTTCCGGATGAAACTGTACCCCCTGCACATCATATTTTTTATGTTGCAATGCCATGATGTAATTATTCTCATCTCTGGCTGTTACTTCCAACTCCTCAGGAAAATTTTCTTCTGCAATAATCCAACTATGATAACGTCCGACTTCTAATATGTCAGGTAATCCATCAAAAAGCTGTGATTTTTTAGTTCCATCAACTTTAACAGGGGTTGCTACTCCATGATAAACAGTTGAAAGATTGGTCAGCGTTCCACCAAATGCCTGCCCTATTGCCTGGTGACCAAGGCAAACTCCCAAAATTGATTTAGTAGCCGCATATTCTTTTATTAACGGCAGTAACAATCCAGCCTCTTCCGGTATGCCCGGGCCGGGAGATAAAATAATTTTATCATAGTCATTTACTTTCTCCATTGCTATCTGGTCATTACGATAAACTTCAACTTTAGTATGTGTTATTTTTTCTACTAAGTGAACCAAGTTGTAAGTGAAGGAATCGTAATTATCAAAAACTAAAATTCTCTGCCCCTCCAAATCCCGATAAGTCGCGACAGGCTCTCCCCGCAAGGGAGGATTTTGGTCACTTGTATAGTCAGATTCTTTATTGTTATTCGACATTTTGAAAACTATTTTATAATGAACCTATTTACTTTAAGGTTTTAAAGTCCCTCCTGCGGAGGGATTTAGGGAGGCCGCCATCTCAATCGCTTTTTTTAATGCCCCTAATTTATTATTTACTTCCTGCAATTCACTTTCCGGGTTACTGGCCGCTACTACTCCTGCACCAGCCTGGTAAGTGAGTGTATTATTTCTACTTAAAAATGTTCTAATCATTATAGCATGATTACAACTGCCATCAAAACCCATAAAGCCGATGGCACCTCCATAATAACTTCTGGCGGTAGGTTCATACGAATCAATCAGCCCGATGGCTTTAAATTTCGGTGCGCCACTGAGAGTACCCGCAGGAAATGTTTTTGCCACTAACTCAAAAGGATTGCTACCTTCTCTTACTTTACCGGTTACTTCACTTACCAAATGAATGACATGAGAGAAAAACTGTACCTGCTTATAATGCGCCACTTCCACCTCATCACACAAACGGCTTAAATCATTTCTAGCCAAATCAACCAACATCACATGTTCTGCATTTTCTTTAGCATCTGCCAATAATGCTTTAGTAGCTATTTCATCGGCTTCATCGTCACCCGTTCTTTTATATGTTCCGGCAATGGGATGTAGAATAGCTTTTCCCCGTCCGACCGGGTCGTCCGGGCGGGCATTCTGTATTACCAACTGTGCTTCTGGTGATGAGCCCATCAGTTTATAATCACCATAATCAAAGAAAAATAAATACGGTGAGGGATTTACACTACGCAATGCCCTGTACACATTAAATTCATCTCCAATAAATTTCTGCTGAAACCTTCTGCTGAGTACAATCTGAAATACATCACCCCGTTGACAACTGGCAATTCCCTTCTTCACCATTTCCTTATACTCCTCATTACTCATGTTTGAAGTTTCCTCACCGTTAGCACTAAACGGATAAACAGGTACATCTTTACTTCTTATCAGGGACTCTACAGACTGCACATCACTTTCAACCCCACTTATTTTATTCTCACAGATAAACAATTCATCTTTAAAATGATTGATGGCAATAACGTACTGGTAGAGGCGGTATCTCATGAGGGGAATGGGAGTGATGAGTCGTGAGTCATGAGTCGTGAGGTTTAACGTATCAAAGAATTGAACTGCATCATATGTTGTGTAACCAAATAAACCTTGTGCAAATTTCGCTTCCTTTATTTCGCTTTTTTTTATTTCAAATTTTTGCATAAAATTCCAAAGCAGTTGTGGAACTTCGTTGGTGTTATTCAAAATAATTTTTTCCGGCTTTTGTCCCGGTATTTTACACTCAATGCTTTCTTTGGATGTTATTTCCATACCACCAATGGCATTGATGCAAATAAAAGAATAACTATTCTCTGACGAATGGTTGTCTGTGCTTTCCAGCAAAATTGTATCCCGGTATCGATCCCTTACCCGCAGGTAGATACCAACCGGAGTAAACAAATCCGCCAGCATTCTTTTACAAGTCGTATGTATTTCTATTTTCTTCATCCTCTGATAAATTAAAAGCCCCGAACACTGTCGGGGCCTGAATATAATTATAACAAGTATAGTTATGACATTACAGACCCCGTAGAGTTGTATGCCACCACCATAGATTGTTATTCAGTTTCTTCATTATTCCACAAATATATAAGCAAATACCGTATTCGCAAACTTCTTTTACCTGATAATAAGTATCCGAAATTACATAAAAGGCTTTTTTAAAAGCTATTACTTTCTTAAATTGGCCGTCTAAACTCTTCGCCATGCATACCAAGAATTTCACTTTTGTTCTAATTGTATCCTTTTTACTTTCTAACTTCTCTATAAAAGCACAGGATAATACCGGATATACTGTGCCCCCGAAAGACATTGTTGATATGCTGCTGGCCAAGCCAACACCGGGTGTTAGTGTGGATGATAAAGGCGAATGGATGTTGTTTACCGAAGCCAACAGTTATCCGTCAGTAGAAGAATTGGCAAGACCTGAATTAAAGATTGCAGGGCTTCGTATCAACCCGGCCAACTTTGCACCCAGTCGCCAGAATTTTATAAACAATCTTGTACTCAGAAATATTGCATCAGGTAAAGATTATAAAATAGCAGGACTTCCTTCCCCATTATACGCAGGAAGCATTTCCTGGAGTCCGGATGATAAAAAAATTGCTTTTACACATACCACCAGTAACCGGGTTGATTTATATGTAATTGATGTAGCTACACAAAAAGCAATCAAAATAAATAAGACCGCTCTAAATGTTATAACAGGCAATTACCAATGGTATGATGCTGCTACTTTATTTTACCGCACAGCAATAAAACCTTCAACTTCTGCCCCCACTAAACCAGCTGTACCACAAGGACCAACTATCCAGGAAAATTATGGCAAAGCTTCTCCCCGCCCTACGTTTCAGGATTTAATAAAAAACCCTTATGATGAGCAGCTATTTGAATTTTATGCAACTACTCAATTAGTAAAAAATATAAACGGAACAGAAACAAAAATAGGTTCCACGGCAATTTATAATACGATCAATATTTCTCCCGATAAAAAATATATGTTGCTGCGGGTTTTAAAGAAACCCTTCTCTTATACCGTACCTGCTGCAGGATTTCCTTCCAATGTATTGATTACTGATATAAATGGCAAGCCGGTGAAGCAATTAGCTGATTTACCTTCTGCTGAAACAGCACCGGGTGGAAATGATAATGTGCAAATGGTTCCCCGCAGTTTTAGCTGGAGAGATGATGAACCAGCCACCATTACCTGGTGTATGGCATTAGACAGCGGATTAATAAAAAAGAATACAGACTACCATGATGCGGTGTATGCATTAGCAGCACCATTTAATACAAATTCAAAGCAATTATTTAAAACTAAGATGCGGTATCGTGGTGTGGCCTGGGGCAATGCAACATTTGCATTGGTTTTTGAAGGACTTACAGGAAAACAGCAAACACAAACCAACCGCTACAATCCTTCTACCGGGGATATAGAAAAACTGATGGAAAGAAATACAACCGATGCTTATACCAATCCTGGTAATCCAATAACAGAAAAAAACCAATGGAACCGTGATGTACTAAAACTTATTGATAATGGCAACAAATTATTAATGAACAACCCTACGGGAAGTTCCCCTAATGGTGATTTACCTTTTCTTGCCACTTTTGATATGACAACTAAAAAAACAGAAATTATCTGGCGGAGCAACGAGGGCTATTTTGAAAACATAGTAAAAGTATTGAACCCTGATCAGTTAGAACTGCTTACCAGAAAAGAAAGTGAAACAGTAGTACCAAATTACTGGATAAAAAATTTGAAAGCAAAAATTGCTGATAAGCAAATTACTCAATTCACCAATCCATATCCGCAATTAGAAGGAGTAACCAAAGAAAAAATAAGATACAAAAGGGCCGATGGTGTTGACTTAACAGGTGATTTATATTTACCTAAAGGATATAATAAAACGAAAGATGGCAAACTTCCGGTTTTTATCTGGGCATACCCTGCTGAATATAATTCTGCTGCTGATGCTGCGCAAATCCGTGGAAGTGAACATAGGTTTACTTTACTCAACTGGGGTTCGGCAATTTTTTACGTTACACAAGGCTATGCTGTTTTGAATAACGCAGAAATGCCAATTGTGGCTACCAGCAAAGACAATGCGCAGCAGCCTGCGGCAAAACCTAACGATAATTTTATTGATCAGCTTACCCTGAATGCTGAAGCAGCTATCAACATTCTTGATTCAATGGGTGTGGGTGATAAAAACCGGGTAGCTGTTGGCGGCCATAGCTATGGTGCGTTTATGACAGCGAATTTATTAGCCCATACAAAATTATTTAAAGCCGGTATAGCAAGAAGCGGCGCTTATAACCGTTCGCTTACTCCTTTTGGTTTTCAGAATGAAGACAGAACATACTGGCAGGCACCTGACTTATACAATGCTATGAGCCCATTCAGCAATGCAGATAAAATAAAAACACCGCTCCTTCTTGTACATGGCGAAATGGATAATAATACAGGTACATTCCCTATACAAAGCGAAAGAATGTTTAATGCGGTAAAAGGTCACGGCGGCACCATTAAGTATGTAAGCCTGCCCTACGAAAGCCACGGGTATCAGGGTAGGGAAAATATTTTGCACATGCTGAACGAACAATTTACCTGGTTAGAAAAATATGTAAAAAATCCAGAAAATAAGACTTTGAAAGAAGTGAAAAAAGGATTTTAGAATAATTCCCTGATAGAAAGACCGGGGTTTTTAAAATTTAAATCATCACATTAATCATTTCGAAGGACATCCATCAAAATCAAGTGCATGTTAAAACGGGATATCAGTAAATGGGATTTCGTTTTGCTGCTGATTAACGGGACAATTGGCTCCGGCATTTTCGGATTACCATCAAAAATATTTGCGCAATCAGGATTCTATAGCATCATTGCTTTGATAGTATGTGCTGCAATTTCGCTGATCATCATACTAAATTTTGCTGAAGTAGCCAGTCGCTTTGATAAAACGGGTGGCCCCTATCTGTATACTCTTGAAGCCTTTGGACGTTTCCCTGCCTATATCATTGGTTGGTTAATTTTGGTTTCCCGTTTAGCCACTTATGCAGCTTTGATTAATTTATTTGTCAGTTACCTCAGTTATTTCCATCCAATATTTAAATCCCCGGCTTATAAAATTTGCTCCATCATTTTTTTAACCATGCTGTTGACAATCGTTAATTATCGTGGAGTAAAAAACTCTGCAAGACTGAGTAATTTTTTAGCGATCGCAAAAGTCTCGGCACTGCTACTTTTTATAGTAGTTGGTTTGTTTTTTATTAATCCGGATCTTATTCATATCAAACAAAGCCCACCAGGCTTTACTGCATTCTCTTCTTCCGTATTGCTATTGATATTTGCATTTTCAGGATTTGAATCTATCCTTGTAAACACAGGCGAACTAAAAGATCCGAAGAAGAATATTCCTTTTGCCTTGATATTCTCAATCATTTTTATTGCTATCATCTATATCCTTATACAAATAGTTTGTATAGGTACTTTACCGGGTCTGGCTACATCCGATAAGCCCCTGACAGATGCTGCACAACTATACATGGGACCAGTTGGAGCAATAATAATAACCATCGGTGCCATCATTTCAATAGGCGGAACTTTACATGCCATTATGTTTATTGGCTCCAGAGTACCTTTTGCATTAAGTGAAGCCAGGCAGTTTCCGGGTTTATTCTCTCAGTTACATAAAAAGTTTCATACGCCTGTATATTCATTGCTTGCTTTTTCTGCTGTATCTATTCTGGTATCTGTAACCGGCTCCTTTATTTATGCTGTATCAATTAGTGTAATCACCAAGATCTTACAATTTTTAGTGGTCTGTTTTGTATTGTTAAAACTCCGTAAGGCAAACCCCACAGCAACCGATTATTACAAACTTTCCTATGGCCTTGCATTTGCTGTGATTGGAATGATTACTTCTATCTGGTTACTATCCAGTTCAAAATTAAATGAGTTCAGAGATGTATTAATAACAGTTGTGATAGGCATTGGAATTTACGGGGCTTACCAGTTTTCATTGAGAAGGAGATAAATCGAATTCGGGTCAATTTACAATAAAATGAAACTGTTCAGACTATTCCGGCCTTACAATTCTTGGTCTGCCTGTCTGATTATGAAAGGCTTAACGACCACTGTATCCTGCACTAGTTAACCACATTTTCAATTGTTTCTGCTATTATGAACCTATACTTTCTTTGAATATTGCCACTATTTTTACACAACTTTCGTCTAAATTCGCAAATAGCTTAATCCCGGCCCCAAAAAGTAAAATATTTATGCGGAAAATCAGTTTGGTTACTCTGGCTCTTTTCAGTTTTTCAATTGTAAAAGCACAACCCCCTAAAGTAGATATTTATTCAGTCGATCATATTAACCTGCCTGTTGAATTGAACAAACAAGTTTGTATCTCAGGTATGAAGTTATTCAATGGTCAGCTTTACTTTGCTTCAGAACGTTGTCCTAAAATCATTGTTTTTGATCCGGCCACAGCAACAATCAGCAATACGATTAATTTAGAAGTACCTCTGGAATTTGAAATGGAAGGTATGACATCGTATAAAGACAAATTGTATCTGGTGTCTGAAAATGTAGCTGCTGTGTTTGAAGTAACAATTGCTACCGGAGCTATTAAAACTATTCAAACTTCCATCACCCTTCCTCCAAAATCGAAAAATGGAGACGGAATGGAAGGTATAGCCGCAAATGAAAAAAATAATAAATTTTATTTATTAAGGGAAAGAGATGAAAATATGACTCACTCACAAATTTATACGTTCAGTATAGAACCGGGGAGTGAAAATTCTTCGGTTAGCTTAAAATATGAATCTATGATTGAGCTGCCACTTGAAAATTCTCAGTGGAGATACTCTGATATTTGTGTGGACCAGATAAATTCAACACTGCTGTGCTTAAAATCTTATTCCAAAGGGAAACTCCGCCAGCAATTTATTGAATCAATTGATATTGACGAAAATGGAAAACTCCAATCCACTACATTAAAAAATATTCCTGTTGAAAATTTTTCAGAGACCTCCAACAAATACAAAGTTCTGGATTACAGCATGAACCTTGAAGGCATTACCGTTAATGATGATGGAACAATCTATATCGTCAGCGATAATACATCTGGTAAAGCCATTTGTGAACTGGAGGCAAAAGAGAAAACTATCTTGCTGCAATTAAAAAAGAAATGACTTAATTGCCTTTATTTCCCATTTTTTTGGTAAACGAGTAAGCCCACCAGATAAGTAAGAGTTGTAGCGGCAAACGCACTGTCGCTATCCATGTATCAGGATTTTCTTCTTCCCGGTAATTCAACAACATCTGCACATTAGCAGGAAACACCGCTATTAATAAAACAATGATACCCCAAGCTGCCAGCTTTCTGGTTCTTACAGGTAGCAGGAATGCACCCAGTACTATTTCAGCCGCACCGCTTAAATAAATAAATGGGAAATGAAAAGGTAAATAGGGTGGCATTATTTTTTTATAAAAGAAAGGGGCTACAAAATGATAAATACCCGCCGCCAGATAAAATACCGACATGATATATAATGATACTTTTTGCCTTTTAGTCATTCGTTTACAATTTACTGCAACATTTGGTGTAATTCACAATCAGTATCTGCCAAAATAAAAAGCCAAACCCTGTTGAAATTTTAAAGCCTTTTCTGAAACTCGTATAAAATGTCACAACGATCGTAAAAACTGTTTCCGAAAGAAGATATATCCTATAAAAACATATATTGAAAAAGAGGGCAACAAAAGTTAAAGGAAACCAAAACATACCCCCGGCACAACCATTTGGCCTGATTTTGCGACATTTGTTTATAATATGAAAAAACTTTTACTATTAATTATTGTTGCGGCTGTTGCTTCTCCCCTTCTGGCTCAAAAAGTGGACAGCATTTATTTTCACTTATATACCGATAGCCTGAAAAAAGGTCAACACAATTATATCAATGTAGACGCAAAAATGACCAATGGCCGTTGGCTACCAATGACCGCTAAAGAAATTCAATTCTCCTGTACATCCGCCACCTTTGAAGGCAATGAATTGATCATCCCGTTTGATTTTAAAGCAGAAAAAGTGACCGTAAAAGCGGTGTTGAAAACTAACCCATCTATATGGATAGAAAGAACTATCTGGATAAAAACAAAGCCTGATGGTGAGCTTCCTACGAAAGAGGAAATTATGAAGGGCACCCCAGCCCGCAAAACAAAAAATCAGTAAGATTTCTATTCATTATTTGTTAGAAATAAGCCCCCATTTAATTAAGCAAAATTAATTTTTGTAAAAAGAAGATTTTATACAGGACAGCTTCTTGTATAATCCTTATTTTACATTCATACCCTTATCTTTGCGACGGCAGGTCTTACACGACCAGCTCCTGCTGAACCCTCCCAGGGCCGGAAGGCAGCAAGAGTAGGTGGTTGAGCGGTGCGATGTAATAAGCCTGCCATTTTTTATTATTTAAGATTGTTGAGTTAATATTTAATATTTTCGAAATGTCTCCAATCTTAAATTCCTTTTATGAATGCCATTGAACTTCAAAAAAGGCTAAAAGAATTTGCTTACAGAGTAGTGCCGCTTTGTAATTCTTTGCCCGTAAAGAAAATATCAAGAGTTATTGAGGGCCAATTGATGAGGTCAGCTTTTTCTGCGGCTGCAAATTACAGGGCAGCTTGCAAAGCTCAGTCCGCTAAGGCTTTTGCTGCTAAATTGAGTATAGCATTTGAAGAAATTGATGAATCCCTGTTCTGGCTTGAGGTAATTGAAGATTTAAAACTCATTAAAGCAAACAAGTTAACCTTGATATTGAAAGAAGCTGATGAACTAACCAGAATACTGGCTTCATCCAGAAAAACCTCCCAAACAAAATTGAAAGCCTGAAATATTCAATCTTAAATATTAAATCTTAAATAGTTATGAAATTTTTCGTTGACACAGCCAATCTTGCTCAAATTAAAGAAGCAAACGAATTAGGTATACTGGACGGTGTGACCACCAACCCATCGCTGATGGCTAAAGAAGGAATTAAAGGTGAAGCTGCAGTGATGAACCATTACAAAACCATCTGCGAAATGGTTGATGGCGATATCAGTGCAGAAGTGATCAGCACCGACTTCCAGGGTATCATTGAAGAAGGGAAAAAACTGGCTGCTATTCATCCGAATATTGTGGTGAAAGTGCCAATGATAAAAGATGGTATTAAAGCTATCAAGTGGTTTACCGATAATGGCATCAGGACTAACTGTACGTTGGTATTTTCCGCCGGACAAGCGATACTGGCTGCCAAAGCCGGCGCTACTTACCTTTCCCCTTTTATCGGTCGTATTGATGATAGCAGCTGGGATGGGGTGGAATTGATTGCACAGATCTCTCAAATCTATTCTATACAAGGTTATAAAACGCAGATACTCGCAGCCTCTATCCGCAATGCTTTGCATATTGTAAGATGTGCTGAAGCCGGAGCTGATGTTTGTACTTGTCCATTGGATTCAATACTTGGTTTATTGAAACATCCGTTAACCGATATTGGACTGGCAAAATTTTTAGAAGACGCTAAGAAGACTGTATAAAGCCTTGTCCTTATCCCCGCCTGAATGACATAGTCGGGCAGGCTTCGATAAACTCTGGAGGAACTCAGGTCATAATTTCATTTCAAACCGCAAAGAGTCTGATAGTAAATAAACTTTCTGGATTATTGCGTCTTACACAAAGTGAATTTTCAATTCTCCCTTTAGAGAATCGAAAACATAAACAATAAGACGATCAACTGGGGTTTATTCTACCGCTGAATAACAGAGTTCAATCTTGTAAACCCAATCAATTCATCTGCCCGGGCACCAAAAGGACGAAAATAAATCAGCACCATATATCCATTCTCGGTACCCCAGTAATTACCTTCTGTATTTTCTAAAGAAGGTTGCACCCCGGCTTGTATCCGATCTGTCAGCGTTACGTATGAATAATCATAATATCCCTGTTTCAGATATAATGCTTTTTCATAAATACCTTTTTCTTCATTAAAAAGCATCCTGGAATAATCATTCTGTTCATAGTTGGTCAGCTCACCAAATACATACACACTTTTACCTTCATAGGCCCTGTTGCCGGGTGGAATGAATGTAAAATGTGTCCAGGCATAATCACTTTGCCAGTTAGGATTAGTACCATCCGTATTTTCGACAGTATAAATGCCATTAAAATCCCGGTAATAAATATATAGCTGCTGACGACGTTCACCATCCGGTTTTATATAAATATCAGTCCGGGTTTTGTTGGTATCAATGATCTGTTGCATCCTGTCACTCATCAGGCGGAGGCTTCGCAGGTCTATCCACCGCCACTCTTTTCCTGCCTGGAAGGTGGTATTTTCTTCATCATTATATTCAAAATAATTGCCCCGAAAAATAGTAGGCCGGTCAATGATCGAAGATGCCGGCCAGTTATTATTTTGAACTACTACTACTTTTAAATCCTGTGGAGAAAAAGCATTGATCTGTGCATTGGCAGTATTTACCGTAACCTGCACCCGTTGATGTGTACGGAAAAAATTATTGTTGAATGGTTGTGTAACTAAAGCTGAGACAGCCGCTTTTGTGTTAACGATAAGCAGTCGCCTGGTAAAGACCATTTTGGAAGTATCGTCGTTTAAAAAAACCTTCAGCAGATAATTACCGGCTTTGGTAGGTGCCGAATTTCGTTCAGGAAGAATTGCCTGGTAATGAGTATATCGGGTTTGTACAATGGAAGAAGACCGGTAGGTTGTTATTCTGTTACTCTGAAAACCACGGATATAGTCAAAAGTCTGGATATTGGCAGGCTTCCAGTCAGCATTACACAACTGAAAACCGTAATAATAATTTTTATAATCAGCGTCCATATCATCAAAATGGAGTTCCAGTTGATCGCTTGTGTTGAGGGTAAGAACCGGGTAACTGTAGATATCTCCGTATTTGTGCAATTTTACACTGTGGATGTTTGACTTATAAATATGATCTGGTATCTGTGCATGAACAACAGAAATATTGGCGATAAGAAATAATAAGAAAAACAATTTTTTCATTGGAAATTCCGGGCTTAGAGATTAATTCAGAAAATGAGTGGAAGGAGTAAAGTCTTATGTTCTGCTATTCCTTGCTTCCTCATTCCCTTTTCTTTTTATAAATTTTATGAATCGAAAGGTAAGGAATCAATAAGAAAATCTTTTAAAATGATGAATATCCTCTTTTTCTCCTTCACTCCTTTCTCCTCTTAGCTAAATATTGCAAAAATCAGGCAAAAAAGGGGTTAAATCTTTTTTAGCGGCTTATTTTTGGTAAAGACAAACAATTTAATTTGAAGGTTGCAGGCTTTATAGCAAACCGTATAGCATTTAATCAGTCCACAGGACCCGGTGGGCATAAATCTTTTTCCAGATTTATCATCCGGCTGTCTACAGTAGCTACCGTTATCAGCGTAATGGTCATGATTGTGACCATATCACTTGCCAATGGCTTCCAGGAAAAAGTGAGCCAGAAAGTATTCAGCTTCTGGGGGCATCTGCGCATACAGGAAAAACAGCCCGATAAAGCGATTATATCAGAAGAAACGCCGATCACAAAGAATGATACGTTGGTTCAGTATATCAAAGAAGACCCTGATGTGGAAAGTATCCATCCATTTGCCACCCGCTATGCCATTCTGAAAACAAAAGATGAAATGGAAGGTGTGCTGTTAAAAGGGTTTGATAAAACCTATGATTTTAAACACCTGAAAGATTTTATCAAAAAAGGCAGACCTATTCAGTTCAATGATAGTAGTTATAGCCGGGAGATAATGATCTCAGCATTTACAGCTGAGCAACTCAAACTTGCTGTAAACGATAAAATACTGATTTACTTTATACAGCCCAGCGGTAAGATTCGTCCGGATAAATTAACAGTGACCGGTATTTACAAAGTGGGAATTGAAGAATATGACAAAACATTTGCCATCGGTGATATCAAACTGATACAGCGGCTTAATGACTGGCAGCCCGATCAGATTGGTGGATATGAGATTTTTCTGAATGACTATAAAAAAATCAGCGACAAAGAAACTGAATTCTTTGAATCAGAAACATTACCCATCACCTGGGATGTGATCAGTGTTAAAAACATCTCCCCCAATATTTTTGACTGGTTAAAAATGCAGGATACCACCATCGCTTTAGTGTTAATTATCATGATAATAGTTGCGGTACTCAATCTAACCACCAGTCTTATCATCCTGGTGCTGGAAAGACTACGTATGATCGGGGTACTAAAATCTCTTGGTGCCACCGATTGGACCGTACAGAAGATATTCCTCCGGCATTCCGCTCTTATCACCATTACAGGTATAGTAGTGGGTACAGCATTGGCACTGGGTCTTCTATGGCTACAACAAGCAACAGGTTTTATTAAATTGAAAGAAGAAGCTTATTACCTGAGTGAAGCCGCCGTAAAAATTGTATGGTGGCAGGTAGGTCTTGTTTGTACCGGCACTTTTATTGTTTGTTTTTTGGTGATGATGATACCTTCGGTGCTGGTAAGAAAGGTGCAGCCGGTGAAGGCGATACAGTTCAGATAAAAGAGAATATTAGCTTGTTCTGTTTTTAATTTCTTTTGAACTTGTGATAAGAACCTATCCAAATCTTCGTGTAAAAAATAAGAGGCATAATTTTTAATTGATTATCTGTGAAAATTTATGTCTGTAGTTTCGTAAATTTAAGAGTTGTGCGTCAAGCATGCAGAGAAAGTTTCAATGTAGTTAGTTACCTTTGAAATATTATCAACTTCAAATGAATAAATTTATTTTGATATTACCAATGATGTTGATTTTAATTACATGCAATCAAAGAAAAAAGCCTCCATACAAATACAATGACCTCTTCTTTGATAATTTAAAAGGCAATGTAGAAAAGGTAGAAGAAATTTCTTACAAACTGGATACTACCACGAAAATAATTTCACTTGATTCGTGTTGCAAAAGTATTATTAATTACGATTATAAAGGGTTTAGGATCAGGTACTCAAATGTAGAGATTAATGGACGTGAAAAAAATGCACAGGCTTATACCAGTCGATTTCCAAATGGTATGGTCAAGGAACTGAAATTCATTGAAAATGGTAAGCTTATAAGTATTCTCTCTGGTACTTTAAATAGAAAAGGAAGTTATGGCGATAGTCAAATCTATGACTCATCAGGCAAACTGCTTTCATTTTATTCTGAGATATTGGTAAATAAATTCGGCAAGATAATTTTAATGAAAAACTTTAAGCCTGATAGCACTTTACAAAAAACTGTCGTAAATAATTACAGCAACAATATTTGGGTAGGAGGTTATATAAAAGATAGCTCCGGGAAGAAAATATTTTCGACAATTATAAGACTGAATGAAAAAAATGATGAGCTCGAAATGGTGCAATCGAAGGCCACAAATGGCTCAAGGGATACAACTATCATAAAATATGTATACGGCGCTTATGACAATAATGGCAACTGGATTCAACGTACTGAAGTAAACGAAAAAGATAATTCCCGGAAACTAATAAAACGCCAAATCATATATAAAAAATACTAAGCGGCACACTTTTATTTGGGGGAGATAATTAATTAAAGCACGAACGCACAACGAAAAGGTTTGCCGCAAGGCTGGCGGACGGAATAACAATCGGTCCCGATAGCTATCGGGATACTACTATCAGTTAATATCGGGCTTGATCGAACCCGATAGCTATCGGGTCTTATTGGCTTTTAGTTGTTAACTTCAACTTCAGTTTTTCAATCGGCTTCAGTTGCCGGGCGGACACAGCAAGTATTCCAGCCCTGCGGCAAGCCCTGTCCGTTACACCACACACCCCACCACCACCCCAACCGCCACTGCCACATTCAAAGATTCTGCTTTTCCCTGCCCGAATGAATCGTTCAGGCGGACTTTTTTGGGGATCGTAATTTTTATATTTGCCAGGTTTAATAGTGCAGGGCTTATCCCTTTCGATTCATTTCCGAAAATGATGATGCCTTCTTTTATTTTATTCATCGCTGTTACATCCTGCCCGTCTAAACCAGCTGCATAAATGAGTACATCTTTTTGCGCACCCAGCCATTCTTCCAGATCCCTGTAATAAACTTTTACTCTGGCTATACTTCCCATGGTTGATTGTACCACTTTTGGATTGTACAGATCAGCAGAATCATTGCTGCAAACAATTTGCTCTATTCCAAACCAATCTGCAATACGGATGATGGTACCCAGGTTGCCCGGATCCTGCAAACAATCTAATACTAAAATAAGTTGATCCTTTACAACGATTGTATCTCCTGTTGCGTATTGTTGTACGATTGCCACCACTTTATTGGGTGTGGCTAGTTGTGAAATTTTTTCTAATTCTATCTCTGTTATTTCCGTTACTTTAGTTTTATCAGGCAATTGCTGATGCTCATCAATCCATTCTTTTACAGCATATATTTCTTTAACAGATGATGCATCCGCTTCCAGCAAATCCTTTACTAACTTTGGCCCTTCAGCAATAAACACCCCTTCCTGCTGGCGAACTTTTTTCTGGCCTAAAGTTTGGATATATTTGAGCTTCTGTTTTACAAGCATTGTTGTTTATTTAAAATATGTCAACCCATCATCACCATGCTATTTTAAAATTTCGCAATATTATTATTGTTGGTCTGGCTGTGTTGCTGGTAACTTCCTGCAGCACCATTGTTAAAAGCTACCCGGCTAATAAACCATTCGTTTATCAAACAAATATCAACATAACGGGGAATATAACAAGCGACACGGCTGCTGATATGGTATCAAGGCTAAAAGGGCAATTGGATGACAGTATGAAATCCAGGTCTATATCAAAAATAGTATGGAGTGTGATGAAAAACCCACCGGTATATTATAACAATACTGCAGAAAAGTCTGTGATCTATATGCATGCCCTGATGAATTCAATGGGATATTTCAATGATTCGATAACGTATGATACTGCTGTTACGGTGAAGGGTGACCAATACAGAACGAGTGTCAACTTTGAAATAAAACCTGGGAAAGTGGTCCGGATTGATTCTTTCAGCTATAATATAAAGCAACAGGAATTACAAAACATTGCACTCACTAATCAAAAAAATGCTTTCGTTAAAAAAGGGGATCCGTTTGCCAAAGCACCTATTTCTGATGAATTTGACCGGCTGGTTGACCTATACCGAAATAATGGCTACCTGCGATTTGGCCGGGAAGCCTTAGTTGGCGTCTGGGATACTTTAGATATATCATTGCTTCAACCAACTTTTGATCCGTTTGAACAATTTGACATTTTACTAAAACTAAAGGAACGAAGGGAGAACCCGACAGCCAACTTAGAAATAAAATTAAAGCCGGGTTTCGATAGTTCAAAGTTGACGAAATATTTTGTTGGCAAAATAACTACATTCCCTGATTTTAGTCCTGATACTACCGGGCTTACCCGCAAAGAAGAAATGGTGGATGGAATAAATGTGGTTTCCTATTCAAATACTTTTAAAACGAAAATATTCCCGCAGTATATTTATTTTCGTCAGGGTGACCTTTATAAACAGGTACAGTATGCAAAAACTATTAACCGGTTTAATTCACTCGGCGCATGGCGATTGGTAAGTATAGAACCAGTTCCCAGGAAAAATCAGGATACTGCTGACTTCATCATCAGATTGACCCCCGCAAAAAAATACTCTTTTACTACAAATATTGAAGGAAGCCGGAACCAAAGTGTTGTTTCCGGCAACCTGTTTGGAATTGGCCTCAATGTAGGTGTACAAAACAGAAATTTTGGAAAAGCTGCTAATATTGCTACAACCAACCTCCGTTATGGTATAGAATTAAGCAGCAGTTTTATTCAAACGCAACAACTTTCAGCCAGCTATAATATTTTTTTTCCAAAATTGGTTCCCCGGATGAAATGGATTCCTGAAAAATATAAAGAAAACCTGCAGACGAGTTTATCATTTAATGCCAGCAATACGGAACGTAAAGACTTTTTTAATCTTACGACGATAAATAGTTCATGGGGCTATGAGTACTTATCGAAAAATGCATTGTTCTCGCTACGTTTACCAAATATAGAATATTCTTATCTGAAACCCCGTCAAAAACTATTGGACCTTTTTATCAGCAACCCTTCGTTGAAAAATGTTTTTACTGATGGCCTGATCTCCTCTATTATTACAGGAGTTACCATTAATCATTCAAAAAATAAAACACAAAACATTTTCCGGGCAAATGCAGAAATATCAGGCCTGTTAACAGGGTTGGTAAGCACTAAATTCCTGGATGAAAATCTATACCGGTTTATAAAACTAGATGGAGAGATAATCAGGAAAATAAAATTCAACAAAACCGCACTGGTATTACGCTTTCATTCAGGTGTTGGATATGAATTTAATTCTACAGCAAATCCATTAAAAAGAAATAACCTGCCATTTTTTAAACAATACTTTGCAGGCGGACCGAATAGTATGCGGGCCTGGGGGCTACGTAAATTAGGACCTGGTTCCACTATTGCCGAATTTTCCGGAACCGGCAGCCAACCAGAACGTTATGGTGATGTACAACTGGAAGGAAACATTGAATACCGTTTCCCCTTCTTCAAACTCTTTGGAATAAATATTGAAGGGGCTCTATTTACCGATTTTGGGAATATCTGGTTTTTAAAAAAAGAAGCTAATCCATTAGTTCCGGAATCCGTTTTCAATTTTGGCAGACTTGGGAAGGATATAGCAGTTGGGATTGGAACAGGATTCAGAATAGATTTTAGCTTCTTTGTTATTCGACTGGATTATTCTTACAAAGCAAAAGACCCTAGTCCCTCTCCTGCCAATTCAGCTATACAAAATAAATGGTTTGGATATAAACTATTGAAAAACGATCAGTTTCAGTTAGCTATCAGCTTTCCTTTTATTTTATAAAAATTACTGTTGCATTTTTTCCCTGATATCTTCGACTGATAGTGCATCAGTCACTAAAAATTTCCCTATCCTGGTGCGGCATAGACTACTGAGATAAGCTCCGCTACCAAGCAAATCTCCAAAATCTTTTGCCAGGCTACGGATATAAGTACCGGTAGAACAAACAACCCGAAAATGGATAATGGGCAATTCAATTTTTGTGATCTCAAATTCATTGATGGTTACTTTCCTTGGTTCCAATTTTACTGCTATACCTTGCCGGGCAAATTCATACATCCTTTTGCCGCCTACTTTAATTGCTGAATGTGCGGGTGGCACCTGTTGAATCTCTCCTGTAAATGTTGCAGCCGCAGATTTAATTGCTTCGACAGTAAGGTGCAAAAATGGTTTTAGATTTTCAGGTTCGCTTTCACGATCATATGTAGCCGTAGTGGCTCCCAGCGTAAAGGTGCCCGCATATTCTTTTTCCTGAGCCATATACTCATTTATCTTTTTAGTAAATTTTCCGGTACAAATTATGAGTAACCCTGTTGCCAACGGGTCTAAAGTACCGGCATGACCGATCTTTTTTATTTTAATAATGTAACGTAGTTTTTGGATCACATCAAAAGAAGTCCATTCAAGTGGCTTATTAATGAGTAGAACCTGACCCTGTTCGAAATCTTCTTTAGAATAATTCATTGACGCAAATGTAAAGATTGTATTACGCATCTGGCCGCTAATCAGAGGCTAATAAAATTGGCAGGTACTTAATAGCGGCCTGATGCGTATGGTTAGCGGCCTGATTTCTAGATAGACATCCTTGTTTTCAACTCCAGATATTTGTTGATAGTATTAATGGTAAGATTTTCCGGCGTGGTCAGGATTGAAGGAATACCATTTTTATGTAATTCTTTTACCATCAATCTTTTTTCATAAGCAAATTTTTCGGCGATGGTTTTTATATAAATATCTTCCAGCGTAGCTGATTTGGCTTCCAACAGGGATTTTAATTCAGTATTCTCAAAAAATACGATCAACAACAAATGATATTTGGCTATTTTCTTTAAAGCTGTCATTTCCCGTTGTAAACTTTCCAATGATTCGAAATTAGTAAACAAAACAAGCAGACTACGGTTGGTAACCTTGTTTCGGATGACAGAAAATAATTTTTCAAAATCTGATTCCAGAAAATCTGTTTTCTGACGATACAGGTTTTCAAGCACCAGGTTCATTTGCGTGGATTTCTTATCCGCTTGAAGAAAAGTGTCAAGATTTTTTTCAAAAGTGATAATCCCGGCCTTATCCTGTTTGCCTAAGGCTACATTAGTTAATACCAATGCAGCATTAATTGCATGATCCAGTAAGGTTAATCCGGCAAAAGGCATTTTCATTACCCGGCCTTTATTAATCAGGCAATAGATTTGCTGACTTCTTTCATCGGTGTAATTGTTCACCATCAAACCACTTTTCCGGGCAGTTGCCTTCCAATTGATCGTCCGGTAATCATCTCCGATTACGTATTCTTTGATTTGTTCAAATTCCATACTATGCCCGATCTTTCGGATCTTTTTCACGCCTGCTTCCTGCAACCGGTTACTGACAGCTAATAGTTGGTATCTGCGCATCTGTATATAAGAAGGATACACTTTTACTACCTGCCGGGAAGAAAAAATATACCGTCTCTTCACTAATTGTAATGGCGCATGAACATATACATTAATATCTTCAAATATAAATTCTCCTCTTGTAGTTGGTTTCAGCATGTATTCCAGCTGGTATTCAGCATCCCTGGCAATGATGGCTTTCCGTAACCAGTTTCTTTCCTGAAATTGAATGGGCAATTCATCAATGATACTGGTACGCACCGGAAATCCATACTGATTAGTAAGCCTGATGATCACTTTGTTTGCATCGCCAATACTAAACCGGTCGGAAACAATTCTTTCAGCATCAATCCCCGTTCGTTTACTATAGGCCAAAATTGTATCAACAACTACAGCAATAGCAAGCAGCAACAATATCAACCCACCGATGCGATACAAAGCCGGTATAAAATAACTGAGCACAAATATTACTGCCGCCGAACCGGCGATGTAGTAGACGAGGTTGTTTAAGTAAAAGCTTTTAATCACTTATCAGTTAAAATAAAAAATAATTAATATTCAATACTAAATGAACAATAATCAAGTCAATCCTTGGTTTTCTTATTGTTTTTTTTGGCAGTTTCAATACTTTTAGAAACAATTTTAATTAACTCGTCGCATTCTTCCTTTACTCCTTCTAATCTGTTTTTGGGTTTTATCATTTCTTTTTTTATTATCAGTTTTAAACAAACCCGGGTTTCTTTTAATTCTTTAAGCACAATTTTCATTTTATGAATAAAATCATCTCTCGACTCTGCTCCTTGTGCCTCACCATACAGCAAGGATGGGGCTAAACCGCAACGCACCATCTGACCAGCAATATAATTACCTGCTCTTGTTGCCGGTAAAGCTTCAACCACATCAATTATTCGTGATGCAAATTCCACCAGCCTGTCTTCAAGATCGTACACCCTTTCTGCCATCGTAGAGTTGTTGTGGATTAAGAGAATTGATTATTAAATATTTATTATTGTGTATTGAATATTTTGTCTTGTGCCTTCTACCTCGGTACATCCATTCCCTGAATAATCTGTTTGATCACATCATCTTCAGTAATTCCTTCCATTTCTTTATCGGGTGAAAGAATAATACGATGGCGAAGCACTGGGGGCACCACTGACAAAATATCTTCAGGTGTTACAAAATCCCTTCCCTGCATAGCTGCCATCGCTTTTGATGCATTCATAATTGCCAATGATGCCCGCGGTGAAGCTCCCAGAAAAATTGATTTATGATTTCTTGTCTGGTGAATCAGTTTGGCAATAAATTGTAAAAGCTTTTCTTCAATTATTTGAGTTTTTACCTGCTGTCGTAAGGAAGCTACCTGCTGAGAATCCAACGCCGGGCTGATCAAATCTAATGCCCTTGTATTTCCCATGTTATTGAACTGAGTAAGAATTCCCAATTCTTCTAACTCGCTGGGATAAGGAACAATTATCTTAAAAAGAAAACGGTCCAATTGTGCTTCCGGCAATCGATAAGTGCCTTCCTGCTCCACAGGATTTTGTGTTGCCAATACCATAAAAGGTTGAGCCATTAAATATGTTTTACCATCAACTGTAGCCTGCCGCTCTTCCATAATCTCCAGTAAAGCTGATTGGGTTTTTGCAGGGGCTCTGTTTATTTCATCCACCAATATGATATTGCTGAAAACCGGTCCCTTTTTAAATTCAAAACTGGCTTCTTTTGGATTGAATATCGGTGTACCAAGTACATCAGATGGCATCAGGTCCGGGGTAAATTGTATACGGGAAAAGCCTGCGTTTACACTTTTAGCCACCAGCTTTGCAGTTAATGTTTTTGCAACACCCGGCACTCCTTCAATTAATACATGGCCGTCGGCCAGTAATGCTGCAATGATCAACTTGACCATTTCATCCTGCCCCACAATTATTTTTTTGATCTCATTGCGGATGGAGAGTACTGCATTATTCAAAGCAGTGAGGTCGGTGCGTTGATGAAAAATTTGTTCTTCCATAATTTGTATTTATTACTGTTAATGACTTCTGCCTTCTCGATTGTTGGAGAGGCGCAAGGGTTAAATTATCCTATTTTATAAAAAGATTCCAATTGCTGATGAAATTTGTTTAGTTGTTTATGATTAATAGCCGGTGCGTCTTCCAGGTATTGAATAAAAAAGACGATATCCTGTATTCCCTGTACATCTGCCCCGGATTTATATTGCAGCTTTTTGATAAATTCTTCATCCATCGTACCGGTCAGTAATTTATATTTATTACGGACATGTTCCAGAAAATACGTCGACATTTTACGACAAAGATTCTGATGATCTCCTTTATCGAAATATAACCTGCCAATCGTTCTTACAAAATCCATTGAATCATTTCTGGGTTGTTTGACAACAGGTATCATCCGTTGCTTTCTTCGCATCTCAAGCAAGACAAACAATAGCAAAAGAAAAATCGCTAAAAACAAGGCGGCTTTAAAAGGTTTTTTGCCGTTATCATTTTCCGTATTCATCAACACACTGAACCACTCTTTCTTCTCACTTTCTTCCCTGATCAATTTTTTATTCAGATAATATTCATCCCAGACAATTTTTGTAGCCGATGGGTTGATGACTGAGAAGGCTTTTTCATAATAACGGATATTATCCTTGTGCAATAAGAAATAATTGGTAAAAGCCAGCGGTGCCAGGTGAAGATAAAAATTTCCCTTGCCTGCCCTAAGCCGGATAAAGTTTGGTTTCCCTTGTTCATTTTCCCCTAATACTTCAGTAGTTTTTTCATTCATCGAAGTAAAATAAGCGTCCAATTCTTTACCAGGATATACATAGTTTGTCTCTTTTCCAAAAGGCGGGGTAGTAAGAGCAACACTTAAACTATCCTTCATAACAATGTTATCATCAACATCCGTTAAAATATCAGATTCTTTCACTTCACATTCCATCATATTTTCTGCGGAATAAGAAATGTTTCTTGCACTTACAAATACATCATTTCCTTCTTCTATAAATGAAATCATTTTTTTCATTTCACTTTCGTCTGCATTAAATTTTCCGGTAACAATGATCAATGCCTGATCAGATTTGTAATAAGAAAGCGAATCCCAGTAACCGGGTTCATATCTGTTTGTATAAATACCTGCAGCAGGAAAAAGATACTCAAGCCCTTTAAATGCTACATAGGTACCATAGGGTATTTTATCCTGCTTCCGTAAAGTGATGCGTTCATCAAGTTGTTTCTCTTTTTTATTATTTCCCGTAGCAAAAAGTGCTACTAAAGCCCCGATGAGCAAAATGGCAAGAAGATATGGTAAATATTTTTTCACTTCTCAATGCAAAGCTTTGTCAAACTGGTCGAAATCACTTCTTATTACTTTGTATCCATCTTCATTAACTTCAAAATGTCCATACCAACTGTATTCAAAATTTCTGGTAATCTGGAAAAAATGATTGTAATAACCAGTAGAATGTAATTCCATCAGGTAATCGAGATTTGTTTTGTCCTGTTTATACCGGATGATGTTTTTCTCCGACATATTTTTGAGTAACCTTAAAAACATCAGGCGGATAGCCACCCGGTAATTACCTTGTGCTGCTGCCTTATCTATTTCTTTCTGATAATTAATAGCAAAAATATCTTCCGTAATCGCATCTTCTTCTACCGTATCCCCGGTTAAAACTCTTTTCTTTCTAAACAACCCAACATTGTTGCCGCCGAGATACATTAATAATCCACCTACAAATACTACCAGGATAATTATCCAGATAAAGGTTTGAAACCAGGACCGTTGAGGTATCCTTTTATAGGTTTTTGTTTCTTGCTCTTTAATTACATACTCTTTCTTTCCTTTTTGTGTCTTTTGCCCTTGTTCTCTTTCATTAACAACCTGTTTTTCAGTTTTACTTTTCTTTAGATCAGCATTGGCATACCAGAAATCCTCATCCTCCTTCAAATCTTTAACTACTTTGCCTGGTAGGTTTCGCTGCTTTACAGATAATGTATCCCATTTAGCATAAAAATATTTATTGGTTGTGCTGTTTACATCGGTTTCAATTTCGTCTGAAGGTGGTGGTGGCAGCTCACTGGTATCAATAATGATTTTTTCTTCATCCTGTGCCTGAGACTGTAATGAAAAAAATAATAATATCAGCATGACAAAATATCGCTGGAAAACTAACAGGGCTATATATTTTTTGGCTGTCATCAGAAATTATATATCCTCCTCGTTTATCTGTACAGATTGTTTTTTGCCTAGCCGGATAGGATATATGATAAAATACCATATCACAAATAACACGGATAAACCAAATATCAAAGTGGTAAGAATAGATAGATCATTATACAACCGGGTAATAAATCCTTCAAAGAAAGCTGCCAATGCAAAGACAGGTAATAAGCCAATCATGATCTTTACTCCATCTTTTGCGCCTTGTTTAAAAGCATCAATCCGGCGGATAGTGCCGGGAAATAAAAAACTTTTGCCTAACACAAGACCTGCTGCACTTGCCAATATAATACCAGTAATTTCTAAAGTACCATGTACAAATACAACCATCCAGAAATCTAACCCTAACCCCCGGGCCGCAAAAAACTGGTCGAATGTACCTACCATCACCGCATTTTTTATCGATAATAGTAAACTGGGTACACCGCAAAAAATTCCAGAAATAAACATAATAAACGAGACCCTGATATTATGAATCATCAGACCTATCCAGCTTAAAAAAGCGTTTCCATGCTCGTATACACCAAAAGGGTTTCCATTGGCAATATTTTCTTGTGTATCGTCAACATACTTATCTCCAAAAATACCCCGGGCAATCCCTTCATCACGGGCAGATGTAAAATAACCTACAATAAAAAAAACCAGGAAAAAGATAAACGCAAATAATACTACCCTGTGGTGCTTCCTGATTGTTAATGGCAGATCATATTTCCAGAAAGTAACCAGGCGGTTCGATTCTTCCTTTCTGTTCTTATAAATATCCAGGTAAATCTTAGATGCCTGTGAATTAATATAGCCGGTAACTTTTCCGGATGGGTAAAATGTTTTGGCATAAGCCAGGTCATCCACCAGTTGGGTAAAATCAGTTGCCATCTCATCAGGGTCGTCTGAAGGCATTTGCTGGTTCTTTAACCACCGGTCCTTATTCTTTTTTATAAAAAGGGCTTCCCTCAATTTCTGTTCTTTGGGTTGTAAAATAATGCTTTTATAAAAGATAAAAGCCATGGTTCAAAATTTAATTAGCCAAAAAACATTTAATTTGAAGGCTTAAACAAGAACCCGGCCAATGGCGGTAATAAAAGTACCTACCAATTTTAATATTGACGTAGAATTTGAGATCCCGGAATTTTACCGGAGATTGGTTTCACTAATCATTGATGTGGTGATTGAATACTTCTACCTGCGCATAGCCGGGGAGATTTACGATGGTATAGAATCTAACAGTAGCTGGAATACGGACTCACAATACAATTTACAGGCAATTGGCCTCTTGCTGGTTTTACCTGTTATGTTGTACCATATATTATTGGAAGTATTAATGAACGGTCAGAGTATTGGTAAAAAAGTGATGGGAATACGGGTGGTCAATGAAATTGGTGGCCGGCCCGGTATCAGCCAGTTCCTGATCCGTTGGTTATTGCGGGTATCAGACTTATGGATTGCACTATTGCTTTTTTTACTGATCAGCAATCCCGGTTTCAGCAACGATGTCGAAACGACTTTTATCGTTTTAGCCGCTTTAGCGTTTCTTATTACAGATATTGTGTTGGTAGTATCTTCAAAAAAAGGTCAGCGGATTGGTGATATTCTGGCTAAAACAATTCTTATCCGGATCAATACCAAGAGTAATATTAATGACACCGTTTTTATTGAGGTGGCGGACAGTTATATTCCGGTATTTCCACAAATAATGAAGCTGACTGATAAAGATATTAATGCAATAAAAAGTATACTGGAAACCGCCAGAAAAAGAGGAGACGATTCTATGGCCGAAATAGCTTGTTATAAAATAAAGTCGCACCTGAATATTGAATCTTCTATGCCACCCTTCCAATTTCTCGATGTGCTGCTGAAAGACTATAATTATCTTTCTACCAAATAAAAAGGACATTTTATTAACTAGTAAAATTCCTGCAACTTTTTTTTATACTGAGCCTGCAATGGCAAGCAGTATAAAAATCAATACAAGTATCAGGGTAATACTTCTTAAAGCAAAATAATTCCGCAGGGCTGCAAATCCCTTGTTCAACCCCTGCTGGTCATTTACTTTTAAAGCTGTAGTTATTTTATTTCCAAAAATTAAGGAGAATACACCCCCCAAAATGAAGATGACACCAGCAATAAAAAACAACCAGAGTCCTATTTTTGTTTCCTCCACAGAGCTGCTCCCAAACAATTCATACATCGTACTGTTTTGATTACGATAACTGTTTCCCCTGGAACTGTCCAATTCACTTAGGCCCAGTGCACAAAGAATACAAAAAAGGATTCCAAATATGATACCGACAACTCCAAGCACTTTACTCCATGTAGCGGAGCTTCGTAGTTGATAACTGTTCTGTGCATCAAGGTTCAGTTGGAATAGCGAAGAGTTTTGATTTTGTTCCATAACAGTTGTTTTAGATGGAATAAATTTAATGCTTTTAAGCATCTGGCTGTTAACTTAAAAGATACAAATTCTGATAATACTAAATAATGCATATGATTGGCGACAAAATACTGGCACACGGATGACACAGCCCGTCCCGCAAAGGCGGGAGGTAAGACGGATGAACACGGATTTATTTTCCACTTCGTGAAAAATAACTCAAGAAAAGCTATCAACTTACAGTTTTACAGGAGGAAAATAAAAGAAAACGAAATAGCAAAATCAAAATTTCTGCGAAGCAGAAAAAATCCGTGTTCATTCATCCAACCTGCCTGCCGGTAGGCTGGTCTGTGTCATCCGTGTGCTTATGTCGCATATCCAATGAAATTATTAGTAATGCGACCTGATGCGTTCCTTTAATAGGCCCTTGCAAACAACACCCGTTGCGTGGAAGATTTACCCGTTAAAATACATTTTCCTTCTTCTTGTACATTATTCAATGGAATGCATCGGATAGTTGCTTTTGTTTTTTCCTTGATGGCTTCTTCTGTTTCCGGTGTGCCATCCCAGTGAGCTGAAATAAATCCGCCTTTTTCATCCAGTAGTTTTATAAACTCATCCCAACTTTCAGCTGCTGTTATATGTTCATCCCTGAATGTTTTGGCTTTGTTGAACATGTTTATTTGTATCTCCGACAATAACTCATTCACAAATTGTGATAAGCCGTCTAATCCGAAAATCATTTTTTCCTTTGTATCCCGGCGGGCAACTTCCACTACATTTTTTTCAAGATCTCTTGCACCCAACGCCAGGCGAACAGGCACACCTTTCATTTCATACTCAGCAAATTTCCAGCCTGGTCTGTTATTATCATTATTATCATACTTCGCCCTTATACCAAGGTTCTTGAGATTCGACATGATCTCTTTTGCCTTTTCATCGATCAAAGCCTTTTGTTCATCTCCTTTGTAAATAGGAATAATAACAACCTGCAGTGGGGCAATTCTTGGAGGCAAAATCAATCCCTGGTCATCGCTATGTGCCATCACTAAAGCACCTACCAGCCTGGTACTGACTCCCCAACTGGTGGCCCATACATGTTCCAGTTGATTTTCTTTATTGGAAAATTTTACATCAAATGCTTTAGCAAAATTTTGCCCCAGGAAATGTGATGTACCAGCCTGCAAGGCTTTACCATCCTGCATCAATGCTTCAATGCAATAAGTTTCTACGGCACCGGCAAATCTTTCGTTGGCCGTTTTTACTCCCCGTATGACGGGTACCGCCATAAATTCTTCAGCGAATGTGGCATAGACCTCCAGCATTTTTTCCGTTTCCTCTATAGCTTCCTGGCTGGTAGCATGGGCTGTATGTCCTTCCTGCCACAAAAATTCCGTAGTTCTTAAAAATAATCTTGTCCGCATTTCCCAACGTACCACATTGGCCCATTGGTTAATCAGTAAGGGAAGGTCACGGTAAGATTTTATCCAATCTTTATACGTATTCCAGATGATCGTTTCGCTGGTTGGACGGATGATCAACTCTTCTTCCAGTTTTGCATCGGGGTCCACAATCACCCCACCTCCGTTTGGATCATTTTTCAGACGGTAATGTGTAACTACTGCACACTCTTTGGCAAAGCCTTCTACATGGGCAGCTTCTTTACTCAAAAAGCTTTTAGGAATGAATAAAGGGAAATAAGCATTTACATGCCCGGTATCTTTAAACATTTTATCTAATGCATCCCGCATATTTTCCCAAAGGGCAAATCCATATGGCTTAATGACCATACAGCCTTTTACGGCTGAATAATCTGCTAACTCACCCTTTAAAACAAGGTCATTGTACCATTTTGAATAATCTGTTGCTCTTGAAGTAATCTCTTTGCTCATGTTTGTATTTTAATAAAGCCTGAGGTACTGATACCGGAATCAGTTGGACTAATTTATAATTACAATTGGTATGAGTTTCGGGTTTAAAGACAGTTTTTACGAAACTCATTGATTTCTGTGATTTTTAGTTTTTTCGGTTTTTGTTTTTAATTAACACCTGCCAAAGCAATAATTTCAAGAATTCTTCAAATATTTGCTGTGTCAACGCAATCGATTGTGTCCTGTTTAAAGTCGCACAAAAGTAGTAACTTCATTTTTAACCCGATAAACGATTTGCCATGAACTCAAAAATTTTACTCCTGGCATTAACTGTGGCCTTTTTAAGCAGTTGCTCTACCGCCTATAAAACCGGTCAGACACCAGATGATGTATATTATTCTGCTGCCCAGCCGCAGAAAGAAGATAACAAAGTGGATAAAGAAGAGAACCGTGACTATACTTACTCGGATGATTATTATGACAACCGATATTTAAGGATGAAAGTGAGTAACCGCTACCGCTGGAATGATTTGAACGATTGGTACAGTTACGACCGCTACAGTTTAGGGTACAATTATCATTATGGATCTTATTACAATCCCTATAATTCCTGGAACTATTATTATAACCCTTATAACTGCTGTTGCAGCGGCAATAATAATTACAGCAATCCCAAATTTGCCTCTGTTAAACCGATAGTTCGACCTACGAATTTTAATCTTTCCGGCTATACAAATGGTAATTATAACAATGCCAATTCAGGTGCAAGCAAAAAATCTGCTATAAAAAATAACAACAGGCCAATTTATAGTAATACCAATAGTAACGGTTCTTCAAAAGGTGCTGGCGGAGTAATCCGGACTATCTATGAAAGCAGAAACGATAACAGTAATTCTGGCAGCAGCAATTCTTCTTCCAGCAGAACCTATTCACCATCCAACAGCAACTCATCAAGTAGCAACTCATCTAACAGCAGCAGTTCTTCGTCCGGAAGTTCGTCTGGTGGAAGCAGTGGAGGCAGTGTAACAAGACCAGGTAGAAATTAATTTAGTTTTTTTAAAAGTAATACTTGTTGAAGCATTGAATAATGTTTCCTGAACCCCCTTACCATAAATAATCAATACCACTTATGAATAAAAAAATCTATACGGCTATATTAATACTGGCTACACAACAATTGTCGGCACAAATTCCGGAAGAGGCACTGCGGCTCTCCTGGAGACCACAAACGGGAACGGCCCGTAACCAGGCGATCGGCGGTGCAATGGGCTCATTAGGTGGTGATGCTACGGCTGCCTTAGTAAATCCTGCCGGTCTTGCATTTTTCAAAACATCTGATGTACTACTTACGCCGGGTTTTCAATTTAAAAAAGGGACAGGTACTTTCAGAGGAACTGCTAATCAGGGAAGTAACCAAAATAATTTCGATTTGGGTACTTCGGGAATTGTACTTGGTGGTTTTGGATACAAAGCAAAAAATAGTTTTAGCCTTACCGTTACACGGGTGGCTGATTTTAAACAAAGCATCAGTTATAAAGGACAGAATAACTACAGCAGTTTCGCCGAACCATTGGCTGATGAGTTTGCATCATCAGGTCTTACGATTGATCAGGCATTAAACAGCAGCAATATTTCTTTACCTACCAAAATGGCATTATATACCTACCTGGTAGATACGGCAACAATCGGCGGCACTAATCAAGTGATAGCCCGGTCAGAATTTACTTCGCTGTTAAACCAGGAGCATATCACTGAAGTAAGCGGTGGAATTACAGAAATAACAGCAGGCTTTGGTCATGAGTTGAATAAAAAGTTAATGCTTGGACTGAGTGTTGGGATTCCAATTATTAACGTTGACCGGAATACCTATTACCGGGAATCGGATGCCGGCTCCAATACAGATAATGATTTCAATTTTATGGCCTACCGTGAAAATTTTAGCCTGAAAGGAGTTGGAATTAATATAAAAGGCGGCCTTATTTACAGACCGAAAGATTACATCCGGTTGGGACTTGCTTTTCACTCGCCAGATGCGATGATGCTCACTGAAAATTTTAATTCCGGAATGGCGGCCGATCTTGAAAAACTATTTTTTCCTAGTACGGGATACGATAGTGTTGCTTCTTCTACCATATCCGGCAATACAACAGAATCATACAAATACTCTACGTACACCCCTGGAAAAATAATTCTGAGCGGCTCTTATGTATTCAGGGAAGTAGCCAACATTAACCGCCAGAAAGGATTTATCACGGCAGATATTGAATATGTCAATTACAAGTGGATGAGTTTTGGCCCCTCTGATGAAGAAACAAGTGAGACCAAAGAATATTACAAACCATTTAATGACGCTATAGACGCCAGTTATAAATCTGCCTTCAACTTTCGCCTGGGTGGTGAATTAAAATTCAAGATCCTGATGGCCCGCCTGGGTTTTGCTTACTATGGCAACCCTTATAAGGATAAAGAATTGAAAGCAAGTAAAATGAACCTGAGTGGTGGATTGGGTTACCGGCACAAAGGAGTTTTTATTGATCTTACCTATGTACACCGAATTAATAAAGATGTAAACTTTCCTTACCGGGTAAGTGCACCGAGGGCCAATACTTATGCCAACCTGAAAGAAACCGGTGGCAATGTGCTGTTGACGGTAGGGTTTAAAATTTAGTCGTAACCATACACTGACTGTATAGGGCAAGGCATTAGCAATGATGCCTTGCCTTTTTTAAAGCAACAGTTTTCTGTTAAAGAGATAATATTTAATAACCTATAGTGCTATCAGGTATTTCGATACTTCTACATTAGTCTGTTAAATTCCAATCGCAATACCAGTAGATAAACATTGAACCCACAATGAATAGTATGATTTCAAAAGATGATTTTTTAAATCCCCGGCGTCATTGCCAGCACTAACAATACAAAAAAAGCGAATATTAACTAATTAAATCTCAATGATATAAATTTTGAAAGTGTGTTAAGAGTGCTGTATATTTAATTGTTGTATGCAACCAAGCGGGAACTCAAATTATTTGAAGTAACGATAACAGATAATGAGAAAAAAAATGGATACATTAACAATCTTAGGTGTCCTCCTGACTATTGGAGGAATAATAGTAACTATAATTGCACAAAATCGTAATTCAGCAAAGGATAAATCTGATATTATTACGACATCTAAAAATGAAGGAGATTCAGTTAGAAGAAAAATAGATCAGTTAACTGAGGGGACAGCTGAATATCAAAAGATATTATTAACGCCAGAAAATATTGCAGTAGCTGCAAAAGTTAACAGGGATATTCCCATTGTTGTTACTAATAATTTCCCTTATCCAGTATTTATGGTTGTGATTAAAATTGTGTTAACTAAGGGAAACTTTGACTTAAATAATATGCTCATACAACCTTTAGGCGTAGGAATTTGGCAATCAAAATATATGACATACCAAATACCACAAATTAATCAAGGTGCATCTGTAAATTTAATAGCAACAATACGAGGTGCGTCCTATTCCGAACATTCGGAAATTAAATTGTCAATTGTAAAGTATTTTAAAGAACCAGTAACTAACTTTACAATGGAAAAAATGGATTCACTACCGAAAACTATAAAATTACCTGACAACTTCATTCCAAAACCTTCGGACAATAAATAATATGGCTGCATAAACAGGCGGTTTGCTGCTATGCTGGCTGACGAATAAATCCTGATCTGCATATCGCTTATCAGCTTTTGTCACAGCTTTACGAATAAATCTCAGCAAAAGAATATAACTTCAACTTCAGTAATTCTATTTGGCTTCAGTTGTCGGCTAACGGAACACAGAATACCAGCACAGCAGCAAGCCGTCACGTTATATGCATCCTGCTTTGAAAAGAATGTACCAATCGAAAATAAAATAGTTGAAACGCCATAGTTAACTGAAAAATAAATCCTCAAAAATTCCTTTTGTCCATTGCGAACAGGTATTTTATTTCCCTTCCGGAATTTCATGGATTGATTGCAGACCATTACTTCCCTTTTCCCAGGCATAAGTAGCATTGCCGTTTGTAATAATGAGATATTTAACCGGTACGCTGATATTATACCGAAGTACTTGTTGCAATACGGCTTCATTCAATTTTATTGCTGCTGCTTTACATTCAATCATCATCCAGGGCTGGTGGGTATGATCGTAAACCAATATGTCGAATCGTTTCTTTAACTCACCGAGAACTATCTCTTTTTCAATGGCGATCAGGGAAGCAGGATATTTTTTTACTGAAATGAGATATTGAACAAAGTTCTGTCGCACCCATTCTTCCGGAGTCAATACCAGCCACTTTTTACGTAGTGCATCAAAAATGAACTCCTTACTGTCTTCCTTTTTAATGCGGAAAGCCGGATCCGGGTAATTGATGACCACCATGCTTCAAAAGTAATTGATTAATTTGCAGACATGAAGACAAAAGAAGAAATAGTACAGAACTGGCTTCCCCGCTATACCGGAGAGGCCTTAGAGAATTTTGGTGAATATATCCTGCTTACCAATTTCGGTAATTATGTTAACATGTTTGCAGCATGGAACAATGTAGAAGTGATCGGTAAGAATAAACCGATGCAATGCGCAACAGCCGGTAATATCACGATCATCAATTTTGGTATGGGCAGCCCCACAGCTGCTACCATCATGGATTTATTATCCTCCATCCAACCTAAGGCTGTTTTGTTTCTTGGCAAATGCGGCGGCCTGAAGAAACGTAATAAACTGGGTGATCTGATTTTACCGATAGCTGCTATAAGAGGTGAAGGAACATCGAATGATTACTTTCCCGCAGAGGTTCCGGCATTACCTGCCTTTGCCTTGCAAAAAGCGGTCTCCACTACCATCCGGGATTACCAGGTTGATTACTGGACGGGAACCGTGTACACGACCAACCGCAGGGTATGGGAACATGATGAACCTTTTAAAGAATACCTTCAAAAGATCAGGGCCTATGCAATTGATATGGAAACTGCCACAGTTTTTATTGTTGGCTTTTATAATAAAATTCCTACCGGGGCATTGTTATTAGTAAGCGACCAGCCAATGACACCCGATGGTGTGAAAACGGAAGAAAGTGATAAGACGGTGACCGATCAATATGTAGAAAACCATCTGAAGATCGGTATTGACTCTTTGAAACAATTAATGAACGATGGATTGACGGTACGACATCTTAAATTTTAGCAATAAACATATGAAACTATCCCATTTATTATTGTTGTGTATTGCCTTCGTTTTTTTAAACGGAGCTTGCAATAAAAATAGTACAGGTAAAACCCGGTATAAAGGCAAATTGGAAATAGCCGGCATTTGTATGAATTATACCATCCGGGTACTTGATGCGAATATTGACACAAACCTGGTCGTTGCAAACTGGGTTGATGATGTGACGAATATTTCCTATACCAACGTTTTCAGGCTTGGTAATACCTGCGATTTCCCATCCTCAATTAAACAGGGTGACGAATTTTATTTTACAATTGATTCAGGAAAACAAAAAGATTGTGCTGTATGTCAGGCTTATTATCCTACACCTTCAAAATCCATTTCGATTAAAATTGCAGACTGAACATGCAGCCGCTATTAAGTATAAACAACCTTTCTCTGGATTTTATGACGGAATCCGGTTCTGTTTCTGCATTAAAAAATATAACGCTAAGTATCAATAAAGGAGAAGTAGTAGCGTTAGTTGGCGAATCTGGCTCTGGTAAATCTGTTACGGCACTTTCCATTTTACAATTAATTCCGTCGCCTCCGGCAAAGTTTACTACCGGTGAAATTATTTTTTCTGAAAACGGAAAGGAAAGTTCCGACCTCTTAAAAAGAAGAAGGAATGAAATGCAGCACATCCGGGGCAATAAAATTGCGATGATTTTCCAGGAACCGATGACATCGCTGAACCCGGTGCTAACCTGTGGCGACCAGGTAATGGAAGCATTATTGCTCCACAAAAAAATATCCAAAACAGAAGCCAAACAACAAACTATCGGTTGGTTTGAAAAAGTAAAACTTCCTGATCCTGCCGGAATGTTCAATCGTTACCCGCATCAATTGAGTGGCGGGCAAAAGCAACGGGTGATGATCGCAATTGCTATGTGTTGCGAACCTTCGTTATTGATATGTGATGAACCAACTACTGCGCTGGATGTTACTGTACAAAAAACGATTCTGGAGTTGATAAAAGAATTACAGCAGCAATTAAATATGGGGGTCATCTTCATCACTCATGACCTAGGGGTAGTAGCAGAAATTGCAGACCGGGCTGTGGTGATGTACAAAGGTGAAATTGTAGAACAGAATACAGTAAAAAAAATCTTTACTAATCCAATACATCCTTATACCAAAGCATTGCTTGCCTGCCGGCCGGTAAATCATGAAAGAGGAAAACGGCTTCCGGTAGTTTCGGATTTTTTGGAAGAAAGAAAAGTGAACCTGCCTGCCGAACAAGCTGGCATTGAACTTGTCTCCCTTTCAGACAGGCAAGGAATAAGGAATGAAGAAGTGAAAAAGTCTGATTATCCGGGGGCACTTCTTAGTGTTGAAAAATTATCTGTCTGGTTCCCCACAAAAAGAAAACTATTTGGTAAAGCCAGTTCATATACAAAAGCCGTTGATGATGTAAGTTTTGAGGTATTCAAAGGTGAAACACTTGGTCTGGTTGGTGAAAGTGGTTGCGGTAAAACAACATTGGGCAGAACTTTATTGAGATTGATTGAACCTACATCCGGTAAGATTATTTATAAGGATGTTGACCTTACTGCAAAGAAAAGTGATGAGCTTCGTTCATTGAGAAAAGAAATACAGATTATTTTCCAGGATCCTTATTCTTCATTGAACCCACGGATCACAATCGGGACAGCTATAGCAGAACCCATGAAAGTACATGGCATGTTGCCTTCAGATAAACTACGAAAGGATAAAGTAATTGAATTGCTGGAAAAAGTTAATCTGAAATCCGAACACTTTAGCCGCTATCCCCATGAGTTCAGCGGAGGGCAACGCCAACGGATTGTGATTGCCCGGGCACTTGCCCTTAATCCTTCTTTTATCGTATGTGATGAATCAGTTTCTGCATTAGATGTAAGTGTTCAGGCACAGGTATTGAATCTGATTAACGACCTGAAAAAAGAATTCGGGTTCACCGTTATTTTCATTTCACATGATCTTTCTGTTGTACGGTATATCAGTGACCGTATACTGGTAATGAATAAAGGTAAGATTGAAGAAAGTGGAAATGCTGATGATATCTATTTTAACCCTCAAACCGATTATACTAAAAAATTAATTGCTTCAATCCCCAGAGGCCTGATTGCTTAATCGATATAATCTGTTTCAGCGCCTTTATTGTATTCCTCTTCATAAAATTCTTTTGCACTTTTTCTTCTGGAATAAATCATTTTTTTCAAAATCTTCTTTAGCTGCATCATGACTAATTCGTCTTCTTTAAGTTTTACCTCCGTAAAATTTGTAAATGAATATTTATTAAACCGATAAGAATTTAGTGGTGAATTAAAACCCTTTAAAATATTGATGCTACTGTCTGCAAATTCAAATTGTTTCGGATCCTCAGGCACAAGCCCTACCGTAGCCAGTTTCCAGGTCAGGTCATCCTTTTTCGCTTTGTATTTATAGAAATAGATATAACCCTTTTTTCCCAGATATTCCGTCTTCAGTCTGTCAACATAAACTACTGAGTCTGGTTTACCATAAGACTTTGAATCCATCAGTGAGCTCTTACCAAGGTCGAGATGGTTATTAAACAAAGAAGGAAATTTATCAGACATTTTCAAGAGTTTCAGTTGTGTGTATAACTCGAATCGGAATTCTTCCAGGCCGCCAAAGTAGCGCAACAAAGTATCCGGGTATGGCTTGTTTTTCTTCATCATCAGCAACAAGGTGCTGAATTTAAGTCTTTTGTCATTTGATTTCAGCATCTGCTGTATCAACGGTTGTACAGCAGCATTTGTTTCCCAAAATGGTACCAATAAAGTTGCATACAGGCCAAGGTCATCATTTCCGGAATCACCATCGCTTTTACCATAATAAGAAGGTGTTTTCTTTTTCGTTTCCTTATCCTCCTCTGCTTTTTCAATGGCAACTTTCTTTTCAGCAATAGATTGTTTTTTTAATTCCTGCTTCGCCTCGATTAAAAATTTACTAAAATACATTTCATAGTCTTTCGGCTTTACCAGGTTACTATCCACCATTTCACCCAGCAATTTCATGATAGTGCTTTTATAATCGTCCAGATTTAACAATGGCAGTAAATCGGGAAGAATCGTCCTCGTAAGTTTCAGGGTATCTGACAATTCATCCAGGAACTTACCATTGTCATAACTATAAACTGAGGGAAGAAGAGGGCTGTTATATCTATAATCATCATAACCGCCAGTACTTTCAACCAGCACTGGTGGCTCCGCATGAATGATGTCTCTGAAAATAGTATACGCATATTGTGTTTGATGTTGCAGCAGACTTTCTAATGCTGTGTATTGCAATTCAACAGTATCATCCAATGCATAATATAATGACTTCAGGTAATCAGCCGATAAACCGGTCTTGATATCACCCAGTTTATTGATGAGTGATGATTTTACAGAAAGATATTTTTTCTCTTCCCAATTTAACCAGGAAATTGTTTTTTTAAGTTGAGGCAGATCAGTTGAATCAAGGTAAATATCTCCGATATGTTTAACGGCCCTTTTATGCCGTATACTATCCTTATTCATGAAATCTTCAAAAAACAGTCCTGATTTTTTTTCAAATGGATTCACCCCTTTTACCGTATCGGCCGGTGTAAAGCTTTGAAAAAATTGGTTGACAAACGGGCTAGGCTTTGTCAGTGTATCTGTTTGTGTTATCATATAAAAACCAATACCGTCCTTATAAAAGGATTTCCCCCATAATGCCCTGCTGCTGCCAGTATCTGTAATGATAAGTTCGCCAACTTTCATTTTATTTGCCAACTCTGATTTCTTTCTATATTTCACAATCCAGTTGCTGTCTAAACCTAAAAAAGCCTCGTCATTCTCTTTATCTAATGAAGTACTGTCTTTTGAATAATAATAGCCCGGTGCACGGTAAAAGGTTAAATATATTTTTTCGCCGGTGCTATCGTTGCTGATTATTTTGTTACGGAAAACACCATCTTCTAACTGATCATCTTCAGAATCTTCTCCTTCATCATCCCCGTCAGAATAGCTAGTGCGGGGAAAGTCTAATTTTATTTTTTTACTTTCCGGATAAACAGGAGTGGTAACTGTGTAATACAACGATGTATCTTTTTGTTGTTTTGCTTCCCTGTAAACAAATGGTTTAATTTCGAATGAGTTAATAAAATCAGACATGGCAGGTGTTTCCTGTTTTCCATGTGCTATCAACGTGTAATAATGAGGACCCTGTATCATATAGCGGACCAGGTAAATTGAACCTTTCTTGTCTTTGTACTTACAATCCAATGCCGGGTAACCTTTAAACGTAGTTTGTTCCCGTTTCAATTGCGAATCAATAAAATCAGATGAAGCAAAACTTTCATCCATCAACCCCAGGTCAAATGTATCTTCCTCTACAAAACTGTAGTTATGAATATCTGTTCTGATGATCCGGTAATTGATACCAGTTATTTTATCCGCAGCATCAAATAACCAGCTTCCATCGTTGCCGATATAAGGCTCATGCGGAAGCCCGATACTAAATCCACCATAAGGAGGAGAATATTTTTTCAAAGCAGGAGTTGCTGATTCAGCATTGCTTTTAAATTCTTTCAACTGAATGCTTCCAAAAAACTTATCCGCTTCTACTCCTTTTTTTATGTAGTCGCCGGTACCGCTGATCTTGAAAAAAATAATTTCAAACGGTGTAATAAAAATATTATAACGCTGCATATCGCCCCGCCGGGTTTTATTGGTAATATCAAATCCCTTGTAACCATTCTTTACAATTGTTGTTTTTGAAATTATTTTTCCGGGCACATTCTCATACAATAAACTATCAATCGTTTGATATACTTCATCAATACCATGATTCCACATCCATGCATTTGTCATAATTCTGGTTACCATATAATAGCTGCCATTCGACATATCGGCATGTTGTTGCTGGTCCAGGGAGGGATCTTCACCGAATTTGTAAAACTTACCCGGTATATCCACTTTATACATTCCATCGCTTGCTGTTTCTGTTTTAAAAACTACAGGTACCCTGATGTTATCAACCAGGTCTTTTGTTTTACTGGCCCTTTCACCCATTTTTACCGGACGTAGTTGATAACCTCTTTTCCGCAGAATTTCTATCACTCCCCTATCGCCGGGTAAATGAGCAGCACCTACACCTACAAATAATGATGAACCGGATTTCAGAATAGAATCAATAGAATTTGCCTGCAGGTCGTTTCTTTGATAGATAAATTTTTCATCAAATGCAGCTGACTCACTATTGAATTTATTGATTGAATCAAGCAAATCAAGATTTCCGGTACGATAAGCTTCCTGCAGTTTATCAGAAGAATATTCTTCATCAACATCACCATAACTTCTTTCCTTTCTGTTTTTATCTTTTGCTGCATCCCTGTAAGCTTCCGCCATCAGTCTCATACTTTCGCCATAATCTTCAACCCCGGTTATCTTTTTCCCCCATTTTTTCCCGCATTGAAAAATATACATGTCAAGATAAGTGTCTTCTTCAAAATCACTTGATTCATTACCATAAGATCTGTATAGTAAACTATTAATAGCAGATGAGGTACTGTACAATGCCCGTTCAATTTTAGTATCGTATTGATAAAACCGGAGTGTTGTAATTTTGAGAAAATCATTTGGCATTGCCATATATCCTGCATAAGAAGAATTATAACCACGGGAATCTGAAGTACCGAAATCATACTTATTCATATCCTCCTGCCAGGTTTCCGGATTTGACTCCAATGCTACCACTTGTGCATTCCTGATTGCGATATAAAAAGAGTCTGGTAGATTAAAAGCCAGTTTACTACTTACATGCATCGTGCCAATCAGATGCGATGGCTTCTTCATCCCATTACCGGTAATTTCCCAAAGCAGGCTGGGATACTTTTTATCCAGCTTTAACTGTGCCTGAGATAAGAAAAAAGTAAAACAGGCGCAAAGGGAAATAAGGGTTCTCTTCATAAAAAATAAAATTGATAACAGGATTTTGCTTCACTATAAAGTAGAAAAGCAAGGAACAATCAGGTACATTTTAATAGTAAACAAAAGTAAGATGCGTATAGACAATTAATAGCATAAAATTAATTTGAAAATCAGTGATTTAGGCGTTAGCCAGGTTTGTGTAAAGAATCTCAGTAATTAAACGAAAATTTGCGACTAAATAGTGTACCTTCGCCGCCTTTAAAAGCAGTCAATTTGACCAAACCCGGCGCCGTAAGGCCGGACTTGGAAACAATTCTTCCTGGCTCTCAGCCCGGTTTGCGTCATGAGGCTTACTGAAAAAACACTCTTTAACTCATGAAGCTATCACAATTCCGTTTCGACCTTCCGCTTAACCTTATTGCACAAAACCCAACCAAGCGCCGTGAAGATGCCCGTATGATGGTGGTACATCGCCATACCGGTGAAATTGAAAACAAGCATTTCCGGGACATCCTGGATTACTTCGACGATAAGGATGCATTTGTTGTTAATAACACAAAAGTATTTCCTGCCCGTATGTATGGCCGTAAGGAAAAAACAGGTGCCAAAATTGAAGTGTTCCTCCTCCGTGAGTTGAACAAACCCAACCGTCTCTGGGATGTTATTGTTGATCCCGCAAGAAAGATTCGTGTCGGTAACAAATTGTACTTCGGCGATCAGGAAGACCTTGTAGCAGAAGTTATAGATAATACAACCAGCCGTGGCCGTACCATTCGTTTCTTGTGGGAAGGCAGTGAAGAAGATTTCAGAGCACAGTTGGAAAAATTAGGTGAGACTCCTCTTCCAAAATATATAAAGCGTAAACCTGATGAAGAAGATAAGGAACGTTACCAAACCGTATACGCCAAGCATGAAGGAGCGGTGGCTGCACCAACTGCCGGTTTGCATTTCAGCAAAGAACTGATCAAACGCCTTGAAATAAAAGGTATCCGTTTTGCAGAAGTAACCTTGCATACCGGGCTTGGCACTTTCCGCCCTATTGAAGTGGAGGACCTGAGCAAACATAAAATGGATGCTGAATACTACAACATTGATGAAACAGCATGCAAAATTGTGAACCGTGCCAAAGAATATGGTCACCGTATCTGCTCCATTGGTACCACTACAATGCGGGCTATGGAGTCTTCTTTTACAGCGCAAAAATTATTGAAACCATCTGAAGGCTGGACCAATACTTTTATTCATCCGCCGTATGATTTTAATATTGCTGATTCGTTGGTTACCAATTTCCATTTACCAAAAACCAGCTTGCTGATTATGACCTGTGCATTTGCAGGGTATGAACTGGCGATGGAAGCTTATAAAAAAGCTATTAAGGATAAATACAGGTTCTTTAGTTATGGAGATGCATTGTTGATAATATAACACCTGAATAATCAAAAAATAATTAAGGCCTCACAGATGTGGGGCTTTTTTTTATTTCAATTCTTTTTCAATACAATGACCCACTTCTTTTGCCCGGTTGTAAATGATCATGTGGGTACCTTCCTTAATAATGTAGGTAGGCTTAATCTTTTTGATAGGAAATATTTTATCCATGTCACCATGAATATGTACCAGGTTATCGGGGTGCCAGTCATTTTTCCAGTTCAGCACCTGGTGAATGGCCCAGTCCAGGTAGATCGGGTCTGCTTTCTTACGATAAGCCCTTACCATAAGTTTTTCTTCCTCGGTAGATACCCCAAGCCGCCTGTTATCTATTTTTTCAGTGAGTTTGTAAGGTGGTTTGCTCGGTAGCAGTTTGTTTAGCCTGATCTTTCCGGCCACTTTCATCCAGTTAGGCATCTCCCGATCAGATTTAACACTGGAAATAATAATCAGTTTTTGCACCTTTAGTTGCCTGGCGATTTCAATGGCCACCATGCCGCCAAATGAAACACCAAGCAGTACCGGTCTGTCATGCTTAATGTAAACAGCCATCCTTGCAGCATACTCCTGAATCGTTTCCTTTTTTCCCGGCATCAGCCAGGGAATGTATTTTAGTTCATAACCCTTCAGATGCAGATTATCAAATACCCTTTCATCAACGCCTAACCCACTTATACAATAAATAATTTTCTGCATACTATTTATAGTTTGATTGTATTACAACCCAAACATCCCTTTATTTAATTGCTGCAGTATTTGTGTCTTATATTCTGCAGGAACCAGAAGTGAAATATTATGGGGGCTTCCTCCATAACTTACCATCCGCACAGGTATATTCATAATAGAACCGAATAATTTCTTTACCATGTCTTCTGTGGCGGCTATTTCATTTCCCACTACAGAAATGATCACCTGGTTTTCATCCAGCTCTACAGTGCCAAATGGCTCCAGTTCTTTAATGATTTTTTTCAGGTGAGTTACGTTATCAATAGTTAATGAAACCGCAACTTCCGAAGTGGTGATCATATCTATCGGAGTTCTGTATTTCTCAAAAACTTCAAATATTTTTCGTAAAAATCCATAAGCAAGTAACATCCTGCTGCTTTTGATTCGGATGGCAATAATATTGTCTTTTGCAGCCACAGCTTTTACTCCCACACTACCTGCTTCTTCGGTAATGGTAGTTCCTTTGGATTCAGGCTGCATGGTGTTCAACAACTTCACTGGAATTTTATATTGCTGTGCCGGCCAGATAGAGGCCGGGTGTAAAATCTTCGCCCCAAAATATGCCAGCTCGGCTGCTTCATCAAAACTCATCTGCTCCACTGGTACTGTTTTGTTAACAATCCTCGGGTCGTTATTATGCATTCCATCAATATCTGTCCATATTTCACACACACTGGCACCGATTGCTGCTGCAATCAATGACGCAGAATAATCGCTTCCACCTCTTTTCAAATTATCCACTTCGCCTCTTGCATTGCGGCAGATATAGCCTTGTGTCACAAATATTTTTTTATCCTTATTCTTTTTCAGCAGTTGTGATAGTTTCACTTTGATACTCCCGATTTGCGGTTCGTCATAATTATCAATTGTCATAAACTCCAAAGCAGGTAACAACATATGGTCAAGCCCCAGCTCTTCGAGATAGACACAGAAGATTTTGGTTGACAATAATTCTCCCTGTGCCAGAATATCTTTACTCAATGCTTCACTGAAAGATATTTTCAGGATGATATTCAAAAATTCAAAATGCTCGGCGATAATTGCTTTGGCCTTTGCCACTGTTGCTGGCTTTGTCACCAGGGTTGAAATAAATTCCTGGTAATGGGCTTCTAACTTATCAATAGATTGTTTAGCGGTATTACGATCACCATTGGCTATATGATTACCAATTTCCACCAGTGCATTGGTAGTTCCTGATAAGGCAGATAGAACTATAATAACCGGCTCGGTTTCCCTGGTTACCAATGTTACAATCTGGTGCATACGTTCCGGCTTTCCTACACTGGTACCGCCAAACTTCATTACTTTCATTTTATTCTCTTTTATTTTTTCTTATGGAAAAATGGAATTCGCCTGATCATAAGCCGCATAGAAAATCCTTAAATGGCCCATTTCATTTTGTTCCCCTTTCCGATATTTTAATTGATTGAAAAATTAAGGCTGTAAAGATAAGTATGCAGGGAATAACAATTGTTAAGCGAGAGGCACTTCAAATTTAGAAGATAGCTGCTTCAAATCTGATACCACCGCATCAAGCAATGGAATACCATTTTGCATTCTCTCCACCTCAAACTCCCTTTCGGGGTCACCGGGCACCAACACTTTTTCTTCACCCGGAATTGTTTTACAGGAACGAAACCCTTGTATCCAATGATCCATATCTTTTTTAAAATCAACTGCCGGTCGAAAAGCATCCACTCGCATTGCTCCGAGAAAATGACCGATTCCTTTTCCGGGTTGTTGTGCAGGCATGGGTACATAGGCAGGAAAAGGTGGAACCCATGGCGCATAATTAGCACCACTCAATAAAGCAGAAAAAATATCAACGATAGCACCAAGTGCATAACCTTTATGGCTGCCATGTTCCCTGTCGCCACCCAATGGCAATAATGCACCGCCACTTTTTAAGGCATTAGCATCGTTGCTGGGATTGCCATCTTTATCTTGCACCCATCCATTGGGAGTTTGTAAATTCTTTCGTTGTAAAATTTCTAATTTCCCATTGGCTGCAGTTGTGGTGGAAAGGTCAGCTACAAATGCAGGTTCAACACCAGCAGGTGCTGCTACACAAATGGGGTTAGTGCCCAACATTTTATCAATTGAAAACGTAGGAGCTACTAAAGGACTTGCATTCGTCATCGCAATACCCATCATATCATATTGCAAAGCCATCATGGCATGATGTGCTGCAATACCAAAATGATTACTGTTCTGTACACTTACCCAACCCGTACCAACCTGTTTTGCTTTTTCAATAGCAATCTGCATGGCGAAAGGGGCAACAACCAATCCAAGACCACTATCGCCATCTACCACTGCGGTTGACGGAGTTTCATGTATCACTTTTATATCCGGTGTGGCATTTACCCGTTTTACTTCCCATAAACGGACATAGCCGCTCAGCCTTGCTACACCATGAGAGTCTATACCCCGCAGGTCGGCAGATAATAATGATTTGGTTGCAGTATCAGCATGTTCATCACTACAACCAATTTTTTGGAAAACTGATTTTGTAAAATCAAATAGTTGCTGATAAGGAAATAATTGTTCTGCCATATAGCAAAGAAACAAATCATTTACCACATAGAATCATAGAAACAAAGTTAAACACATAGTATATTTCTATGTGAAACCCTATGTAACTTATGTGCCTATGTGGTGAAAACTATCTCACCTTCATATTCACCGGGTCCCAGTTAATTACTTTCTTTTGAAAATAACTTTCGTTACAGGCTAAACAAGGAGCAGCAGCACGGAAACCAAATATAGCATCTTCTACGACCGGTTTTTTTGTTCTCACCGATTCAAAAAAATTGACAAAATGATCGTAGCGGTCATCATAACCATCGGGTGCTGCAAATTTTATTGCAGGCCAGTCCTTATTCTCTTGCACAGAAAACTTCTTCTTATAATCTTCTGCAATTTGCTGCTGCATGTCTTTGGTATAAGTATCGTAGGCATCCCAACCACCATAGCCGGGAGATCCGGAGAATTTATTTCTATACAAGGAGAAATCATTCCAGCCAAAATCAATGACTCCTTCGGTGCCATAAAATTTTACTTTGCCGCTTTCTACTTTCTCAGCACCACTGGCAAGATTCACTTTTAATAAGACCTGGAAGGCAGGATGCTCTTTCGTAGCTGTGTATTCCATCACACCAGTCATGACATCAGGAACATTGCGGCCATCTTTCCAGTAACTCAAATCACCCGTAGCAAAAATTCTTGACGGACCTTTTGAATCGGTCAGAAAATGAATCCCGGATAAAAGATGTACGAATAAATCACCAGCGACACCTGTTCCATACTCTTTATAATTACGCCACCAGAAAAAACGTTTGGCATCAAAAGGTGTGTTGGGATTTGTTTTTAAATATTTCTTCCATGCAATGGTGTTTTCATTTGCATCTAGCGGCATCGTGTATTGCCAGGCACCCATTGCTGTGTGACGGTCGAAAGATGCTTCGATACAGTTCAACTGACCAATTTCACCAGCTTTGTATAATTCTTTTGCTTTTGCATAGGCAATGCTGCTAACCCGTTGGCTACCCACCTGCAGAATGGCTTTTGTTTGCTGCTGCACTTTTATTACTTCCCAGCCCTGATTTAGTTGATGCACCATTGGCTTTTCACAATACACAGCCTTGCCTTTTTTCATAGCATCAATAGAAATTTTATCATGCCATTGGTCGCTGGTGCAAACAATAACTACGTCAATATCTTTTCTGTCAAGTAATTCTTCATAATTTCTTGTTGTAAACAATTGTTGGCCGTATAATTCTTTTGCCCTGTCTACTCTTCCCTGGTATAGATCGCAAACTGCTATCAACTCTACGCCGGGAATTTGCAAAATCGTTTTGGCGTTACGGCTGCCCATGATGCCAAAGCCAATGATGGCGGCATTTATTTTATCGTTTGCTGAAATTTTTTGTTGATAAGGAATAGTGTGGACGGGAATTGCAGTAGCTGCTAATGATGATAATGGTAATGCCACCGATGCAGCACTAAGTTGTTTAATAAATTTTCTTCGTGATGACATAGTAATGATTATAGCTTTCCTAATTGTCCCAGATAATATAAAACATTCTGTTGCATTTCACGCATATTTTTATCGGGATTTACTTCATATTCAAGAGAAACAGCCCCTTTAAACTTCTGTCTTTTTAATTCTTTTAGCACAGTTGGAATATCGCAAACACCTTTGCCAAGCAGGGTATCTTCCGAAGTAGTATTATTGAACTCCCTGATATCTTTTAAATGGAGCCCCCATATTTTCCCTTCAACTTTTTTCATGGCTTCCTGAATGTTTACACCGTTTCTTGCCCAATGACCAATGTCGGGCCATGCACCGATATTTTTTCTACCCTGCATAGCTTTAACAGTTGAATCAGGATGCCAGTAATGACTGGAAGGTTTGGGATGGCAATGTAATGCCACTTTCACTTTATACTTACCTGCTAACCGGTTAAACTCATCGAGGTCTTCCCACTCCGGCTCGGCTGTTATAACAGGAATATCCATGTATTTCGCAAACTCAAAAAATTTTTCGAGATTGTCTTTAGTGTAATAATACTTATCAATTACGCCAAGAGCAACAATTTTGAAGTTTCTGTATTCGAGAAATTGTTTTATTTTATCTCTTGATATTTTATCCAATGTGTAGCTAAAGGTTCCCGGAATATCTGAACCGACTTTCTGACCCGGATATACTTCCAGAAATTTTACTCCCAAACTATCAGCCTTCTCAACTGATTTCAAAAAAGAGTATTTGTGAAAGGTCCATGTTTGGATGGAGAGTTGCCAACCTTTTTGACCAAATAGATTCGTTGATATAAACAACAAAAAAACAAGCAGGCTTTTTTTCATAAATTAATATTGACTGTAAACGAAACTCATTTTACCATTAATATCCATAGGTAGGTTTTTGCTTCCAAATAGTAAAATATATTTATCCAGCATTACACAAAGTTCTCTTCTCGTTATGCTTCTCATGGGGTCAAATTTTTTCAACCCCCATACATTCCAGTTTTTCTCCAAATCAGCTATGTTTGATAGTTTTTTAAAAAAATCTGCTTTAAAATAAGGCCTCAATCTCTTTAAATAATTAAAGCAATCTTCTATATTCATGGGTCTTTCCCACTTAGGCATCCTACCACCAAATCCATATTGAAAATTAAATGACTTTATAGCAAAATAAAATTTAGTTCCATCCACCAAACTATCCGGATAAAAAAACATTTTATTAGCCCACCCTTCTGCTTTACCAACACCTTTTAATATTCCCGTTACTCCCACTTTCTGCATCGCTTCCCAATGCGGGTCATCTGGCTTTACATCAACAAAAGGCATTAAGTAACATTTTGCTTTTAGCAATTCTTCCTGCACAAAACGAACAGGGATTTCTCTGACTTTCTTCTTTAATTGTACACTCTTTGCAGCTATTACCCCTGCCGCTTGCCCGGTTAACATAACAACCGGCTGTAATCTTGTTGTTCCATTTACAATATTGGTAACGGAAATTCCTTTTTCACAAACAATCAATCCTTCAAAACTCTCTGGTATCAATGCTCCCATTGGTATATTGTATGAAGGTATATGCGGAAATTCTATCTCCGGTACTTTGCCCGGGTATTGTGCATGATGATGGTCAACCGGGTAATCGCCAACAGAAATGCCTGTTCTGTATAAATTATAATCATAAGGATTTTTGATGTGATTGATATTCATTCTCACCACTCCTTTTACCCGTCGCCCTTCCCGGTTGTAAGGAATCAATGCAAGTCCTCCATTTAATTCATCATCAGCCAGACCAATATTTTTCATTCCCAACTCTGTCTGCATAAAATAAATAAAACCCAATGAATGTTGCTTTGCCTGCTCGTAGCTCGCAGCCCTTAGCTCATAGCTTTTCTCCACTACATTCAAATAGGTATCATTGCCATGAGCCGGCCAGTTCAGCATATACTTATCATAGGTTGCACCCGGACTTCGGGGTAGTTTCCCATAATTCAGCATCTTCAACTTATCGCCGTTCCAGGGTTTATCATTGCAAAGTGCATCCGAATTGCAGCAATAATATTTTTTAGGATCATAGTTAGCAGGCTTTGCAATTGTTTTATCTGCACCGGGGCCATAATCTTTTAATATAGCAGCCCAAGTTAAATCCTGTATGATATTATTTTTTTGTCTTGCTTCTTTCTCATTACTTACCAATGGATCATCCATACCAACATCATATGCTGCTCCTGCTGCTGCAAATACATCACCCAACTCTGTGCCATCAATCACCACTCTGGCTTTTACTTTAAGCAGTTCTGTATTATCACTATTGCGGAATGTGGCACCGGTTACTTTATTGCCTTCTTTCAATACAGTTTCAAATTCAAAAGCAAAATGAACTTTCAGGTTCTTTTCGTTTTTTGTCCATGCTTTAAAAATGCTGTCGCCAACATGCGGTTCAAAGTTGGTGTTGCTTACCCAACCACTGTTTAATTTTTTTCTTCCATAGTGTTGATATAAAGCCTGTCGAAACTCCTCCCACATGCCACTTGGTAATTGATCGTTTCCATCTGTACAACTTACACCGGCAGCCGTGAGCATACCTCCCAGCATGGTTGTTGGTTCTACTAATATTGTTTTCACTGCCATTCTTGCACTTTGAATAGCTGCTGCCGTACCACCCACACCACCACCAATCACCAGCACATCTGTAGTGATTGATTTTACAATCCGCTGCGCATGCAGCAATACAGGCAAACACAAACAAACAATTATTATGAATCGTTTCACTGTTTCAAGTTACTGATTTAGATAATAAAAAAAGCCTCTCCAAAAGGAAAGGCTATGTGTTAGTTTTAGATGCGACCTTAAAACGGTAAATCATCCACCGGTTCAGTAATATCGCTTGGAGAAGGGGCATTACCAGCGGATGAAGGTGCAGTGGCAGCTGATGTGTTTGGCTGATAAGAACCTCCAACACCCCGGTCGCTTTTACCACCTAATAATTGTACTTCCCTCACTCTGAGAGAAAGTGATGAACCCGGAGTACCATCATTTCGTTGAAATGATCTGGCTTCCGGCTGACCTTCTACAAAAACCTGTGTACCTTTTTGCAGGTAAGGTGCTACAGCTGTGCGGTCTGTCCAGTAGGCACAATCTACCCAGGTGGTTTTTTCCTGCAGAACTCCCTGGCTGTCTTTGTACTTTTCGGAGTGGGCAACAGTAAAGTTGATTACATTTTTTCCGTTGACAGTGTTGACTACACAGTCTTTGCCTAAGTGTCCGATAACTTGCATTTTAATCATAGTGCTCAATTTAAAAGTTCGTAAATATTATTTAGGCAGACAAGGTAAGAAATTTTGACAAATCAAAACTAATTTTATTAGCAACAAAGGGTAAATGTGAATAAATTGGTGGCTTCTTACTTTATATTATTAGAAAGAAAGTATGACGGTCTTACAAAATCATTCTGTTGAAGAAGCAGCCAATTTTGTGGTCGCATAAATTTCCGCCAAAGGAATGGAAACATCGATTGAAGGAATGGATAGTGTTTCAGAAAGTAAAGTATATTCTTCCAGTTCCCAATGTTTGGTTTTATTGAGACGGAATGCTTCTACGTTTACTGTCTTTGTATCTACCAGGATATATTCCTGAAGAGTTGGAATATCCCTGTACAGTTTAAATTTCCCACCCCGGTCATACTCCCGGGTAGAAGGAGAAAGTATTTCAATAAGCAAAGTGGGATGAATAAACGATTCTTCATCTTCAGGTATGCTTTCAGGTTCTCCGCAATAAATAGAAATATCAGGATAAGTAAATAAGGTGTTTTCAGGAATATTTAATCGCATGTCAGGGCCATATGGCCTGCATGGTTTACCTTTTAACTGTAAACACATTTCTCCAAATAAATTAGTGAAAATAATATTATGCCTGTTAGCTGCACCTGACATAGCCAGTAATTCCCCATGCCCCTGCATTTGAAATATTTCACTCTGGTAATACTCATGTCGCTCCGTTGCAGCTTTTTCCAGCTTCAAATATTCTTCTACCGTAAATTTATTTTTACCATAAGCTACCACTGGTTCTTTTAGTTCCATACCGCTAATTTACAAAAATTTTTATTCTGTTCTTCCACTCGCCGCATCAATAATTCTTCCAAAAAAGATTGCATTCATAAAAAGTTTACTGCCACCCAGCCAGAATGCCCGGAAGTTGGGATTGTCGGCAATATTGATGACCCGGCCATTGCCAACGGTACTTACAATTACAGCAGCAGAGTTTTTAATCACATCACCATTTTCCTTACTCACCCAACCACTCTGCAGTGGTTTGCTGCCATAATAAAAAGGAGTAGCATAGGGATTCTTGCTTTTTTCCATAAAGACCTTGTTGGCTTTAAATAAACTTACCGTCATTTGATTATAGCCATACGCCAGAGGATGAGCAAGATCAATCTCTGCACCAAAGATTGCTCCATTTATTTGTTGTGCCCCGTCTATTTGTTCCCGATCGGTGTAAGAAAGTTTTTGTGTGCTGTCCACCGGTGCTTTTGTTTTTTTGAATTTTACCTCGCTGATTCCATTCTGAGCAGCCCAACTAACTGCTTCCTCAGTCAGTATCAATGTGCCGCCGCTTTGCACCCATGCTTTTAATTTTTCTTTATTGAGTTCAGTATAGTTGCCACCTACCATTATCAGTGTATTGTATTTATTTAAATCAATACGGTTAAAAACTCCCTGTTCTAAATGGGTAGCCGGCATATTCATCCGTTGATCCAGCAGGTGCCATACTTCTCCGGCATCTGTGGGGTTTGCACCAACTCCTGTTATCATAGCAATAGATGGTTTTGAAATAACAACAAACTTATTACTGCCTAAATCACTTCCACTGCTTACACCGCCCGATGACAATGAATAGACTTTTAATCTATATTTTTCTGTCAAAGCACTTAGCATCACAGCCACAGTTTCAGCTCCCTGACTTTGCATTTTTACAGGAATAAGAATAGTGCCATAATCAAATTTTCTATTGCCACCACTTACCGCCATATCAAATTTATTGGTCGCTACTTTAATGATCAATCCTGCAGTCAACAGTTCATTTAAAGCAGCCGGCGCATATAACTCATCCCATTCCATTAAATAGGCATACTCACTTTTGCCACCAATGATATTTTGCTTCGGCGTGGTAAGTGACTCCACCTTACTGCCCATTACTGGTGGAGTTGTTAATTCGGTATAAGGCAATCCAAAAGCCAGAGGCATTGTCCAGGCAGTAATGTCATAAAACAAACTGTCTTTATAGGTTAATGTCTTTTCAAAAATGGCTCTTATCAAACTATGCTGTGGTTGATTCAATGAAACCATATACGCTGCATCCTTTTCGTATTCATCACCTTTCCAATTGTCGGGCAGGTGGTTCAATTGTATCTGGTGCCGCTTCAGCATTTCTGCAAAATGAAAAGTTTTGGATAAATCGTTTTTATCTCCAAACAGATATCCTTTTACCGGGTAAGCAGCAGCACGGTTAGCCGACTCATTATAAAAATTCCGTTGAAAGGATAAAAATTCTTTTCTCAAAACCTTTGCTCCTTCCAATGTAGAAAGGGCCGTCACAAACTGGTTCCTGATAGTAAAAGGAAAACTCAACAAGCCATTGGCTGTTTGCTGCAAGTGACCTCTCGAAGAAGCCTGTTCAAATAAAATTCCGATACAGCCCTGCACATCCGGATAGGTAGAACCTTTTCCATAATAAAAATCATCATAGTTTTCTTTAGTGAAATATAAAGAACCAATGCGGTCTAAATATTGTGCATGAAATTTTCCCAACTTCGCTGTCAACTCCTGATTTTTTTCCGGTGTTAACGGATTAACCCTTGAAGGCACACCCGGTTGAAAAAAGAAAGTAGCATTGCTTCCCTGTTCATGATGATCGGTTAAAATATTAGGTTTCCATTTTTGAAACCATGCCACCCTGTTTTGACTTTCCACATGCACTGTGGGGAGCCAGTCACGGTTCAGATCAAACCAGTAGTGATTGAAACGGCCACCGGGCCAGACTTCATTAAACTCCCTTGAGTTGGGGTCTGAAACTAAATTCTTACTCTTATGTTGATTGGCCCAGGTTGAAAATCGCTGCAGCCCATCCGGGTTAAAAGAAGGATCAAAAAGGATGACTACATTCTCCAGCAGTTCATCCATTTGCTTTCCCTGTGCTGCTGCCAAATAATAAGCACTGAGTAATGCAGCATTGGAACCACTTGGTTCATTACCATGAATGGAATGCCCGATCCATACTACAACCGGCATCCCGATGAAGTCGGAATTGACAGAAGCTGATTGTGAAGGGTCTGTCAACTTTATATGCTGCTGTCTTATTTCTTCTAACCGCTGATGGTTTTTTGGTGAAGTGATGATCAATAACACTTGTGGGCGGCTTTCATAAGTAAGCCCCATTGTTTCCAGCTTTATTCTATCTGGTGCAGCAATGGCCACTGCTTTCATATAGTTAACCAACCGATCATGTGTTATATGCCACTCTCCCACTTCATGATAGATGATGTCTTTTGGTTTGGGGATTGCGGGATTATAGGTAACACTATCGGGTAGGAAGTATTTTAAATCCTGTGCAACAAGTGACGAACTAATAGCAAATAGTGAAATGATAAGCAGCAGTTTTTTCATATACTAATTTTAGGAAGCGGGAAATTACAGAATCAGAAACAAAAGTCCATGATTATATCAAAATGGAAGCCGTTGCAAGGAGTTAAAATGCAATAAATAAAATGCCATCTAGACAAAAATCAGGAGTTGCAGGGCAATTAACCTAAAAAATTCTGATGAAATTTTAGCATCGCTTCAATTCACCTGCTTACCATAAAAATGAAAAAAGGTGACCGTACCAGACCACCTTTTAAAACTATATATCACGGCGCTTAAATTAAGCCAGATCGAAACGATCAAGATTCATCACCTTATTCCATGCTGCTACAAAGTCGTTTACAAACTTCTCTTTAGAATCTTCACAAGCATACACTTCAGCTAGAGCCCGAAGCTCTGAGTTAGAACCAAAGATGAGATCTACACGGGTGGCAGTCCACTTCACTTCACCCGTCTTACGATCAAGGCCTTCAAAAACCTGTTGGGAATCTGATGAAGCCTTCCATGTAGTACCATGATCAAGCAGGTTCACGAAGAAATCATTGTTAAGCACTTCAGAATTTTTGGTGAGGACACCGTGTTGAGATTGATCGAAGTTCGTATTCAGGACTCTCATGCCGCCAACGAGAACTGTCATCTCCGGTGCAGTCAGCGTCAGCAGTTGCGCCTTGTCCACCAGCATTTCCTCTGCCGAAGTAGTATGTTTTGTTTTTTGATAGTTGCGAAACCCATCTGCATTTGGTTCGAGAACGGCGAATGATTCTACATCGGTTTGCTCTTGAGATGCATCTGCTCTTCCCGGTGTAAAGGGCACCATCACATGATGACCAGCATCCTTTGCAGCCTTTTCAATACCTGCACATCCGCCTAAAACAATCAGGTCTGCCAGCGAAACATTCTTACCACCAGATTGAGTACTGTTGAACTCCTTTTGTTTAGCTTGAAGAATATCTAACACTTTAGCCAGTTGAACCGGATTGTTAACCGCCCAATACTTCTGCGGAGCAAGACGAATTCTTGCACCGTTTGCACCACCACGTTTATCGGAGCCACGAAAAGTTGATGCGGATGCCCAGGCAGTTGATACCAGTTGGGATACAGATAATCCGCTTGCCAATAGTTGAGCCTTTAGTGCTGCAATATCATGTTCGTTTATCAATTCATTGGTAACATCAGGGATAGGGTCTTGCCAGATCAATTCTTCTGCGGGTACTTCAGATCCCAGATAACGGCCACGAGGACCCATATCACGGTGAGTAAGCTTAAACCATGCCCGGGCAAATGCATCTGCAAACTGATCCGGGTTCTCAAAGAAGTGTCTGGATATTTTCTCGTAAGCAGTATCATATCTCAAAGCAAGGTCGGTCGTCAACATGATAGGTGCATGACGTTTTGAGGGGTCGTGTGCATCCGGTACAGAATCGGCGCCCATACCATGTTTCGGAATCCACTGTTGTGCACCAGCCGGGCTCTTTGTCAGTTCCCATTCATTGCCGAATAGGTTCTCAAAGTAATTATTGCTCCACTTGATTGGCGTTGTTGTCCATGCTCCTTCGAGACCGCTGGTAATAGTATCGCCGGCATTGCCTTTGCCAAATGTGTTTTTCCAACCAAGACTTTGTTCCTCAATACCCGCAGCTGAGGGTTGTGCTCCAACATATTTGCCGGGATCGGCTGCACCATGGGTTTTACCGAAAGTATGTCCGCCTGCAATCAGCGCCACCGTTTCTTCGTCATTCATCGCCATTCGGCCAAAGGTCTCACGGATATCACGGGCTGCAGCAAGCGGATCAGGATTTCCGTTAGGTCCTTCCGGATTAACGTAAATCAAACCCATTTGAACAGCCCCGAGTGGATTCTCCAGTTCACGGTCGCCTGTGTAACGATTGTCACCCAACCATTCCTTTTCAGAACCCCAATAGATATCTTCTTCAGGCTCCCAAATATCTTCACGACCGCCACCAAAACCGAAGGACTTAAAGCCCATTGACTCGAGAGCACAATTCCCGGCAAGAATCATCAGATCTGCCCACGAAATTTTCTTTCCAAATTTTTGTTTGATCGGCCAGAGAAGTAACCGGGCTTTGTCAAGGTTTGCATTGTCGGGCCAGCTATTAAGTGGTGCAAAGCGTTGGGTACCTGAACCAGCACCGCCACGACCGTCTTGAATGCGATATGTACCTGCGCTGTGCCATGCCATCCGAATAAAAAACGGTCCATAGTGACCATAGTCGGCTGGCCACCAGTCCTGAGAGGTAGTCATTAAATCAAAGATGTCTTTTTTCAATGCATTTAAATCGAGGGTCTTAAACTCCTTTGCATAGTTGAACGCCTCACCCATTGGATTGGACAGTGAGGAATTTTGACGAAGGATGTTCAACTTTAACTGATTTGGCCACCAGTCATGGTTTCTGGTGCCACTTCCTGCACTTTGCTTTAATGCTCCACTGGAAAATGGGCACTTGCTTTCACCGTTCACATTTCTCATTGATGTACTCTTAGATGTATTACTTTCCATATTGTATTGTTTATTAAATTGTTTTAGAAGATAAAATTATAACAATTGTTATTTACTTAATTAAATCATGATAAAAGTCATATAGCAGTTGAATGTCATCCAACCTGGATAAAACTTATAAAACATAAAAACGGATGCATTGTTTAATCCATTTGTCAATCTTTTACAGTGAGTTTCTGTGATGCCGGGAAACAAATAGGTACACATCAGCTTCACTTGCTATGAGCTGTATTTGGCCTGCTTTTTCCCCCATTCTTGTTTTGTGGTTTACCTCCTGATTCGACCAAAATAGGACGTCCGGCAACTGCAAGCTGAGGCAATTAAACCAAGTAATGACTAAGGCTCAATTATCCCTTTCTCTGCCTGAGAAAGCTCTGAACAGAATTTATCCCTTTTCGAAACTCAAGGACCTGCCCACCCTTCGTATATTTGCTGCTTGCAATTTTTTTTACTTTATGAGCAAAAAAGGAAAAGTACTGGTGGCAATGAGTGGCGGTATTGACAGTACCGTGGTTGCTCTTATGCTGAATGATGAGGGCTACGAAGTGGTGGGCATCACCATGAAAACCTGGGATTATGCCTCCTCCGGCGGCTCGAAAAAAGAAACGGGCTGCTGCAGCCTCGATTCCATCAACGATGCCCGGAAAGTAGCCGTGGACATGGGTTTCCACCATTTCATCGTGGACATCCGCGAGGAGTTTGGCGACTATGTCATTGACAATTTCGTGGACGAATACATGGCCGGCCGCACCCCCAACCCCTGTGTGCTTTGCAACACCCATATCAAATGGAGCGCGCTGCTAAAACGCGCCGACTCGCTCGATTGCGAGTTCATCGCTACGGGTCATTATGCCATCATCAAGGAGGGGGCTGGCCGCCGTTTTGTGGCCAAGGCCGTAGACCGCAACAAGGATCAATCCTACGTCCTCTGGGGCCTCAACCAAGCGTGCCTGGAGCGGTCCCATTTCCCGTTAGGGGGCTTCACCAAGCCCGAGGTGCGCCAGATGGCCTTCGACCGCGGCTACGACGAACTGTCCAAAAAAAGCGAGAGCTACGAAATCTGTTTTGTGCCCGACAATGACTACCGAAGCTTCCTCCGCCGCCGCATCGAAGGGCTGGAGGAGCGGGTGGCGGGCGGCATTTTTACAAACATAAAAGGCGAAGTGCTGGGCCGGCACGACGGCTACCCGTTCTACACCATCGGCCAGCGGAAGGGCCTCGGGGTGGCTTTTGGCGAGCCGATGTTCGTCACCGAAATACGCCCGGAAACCAACACCGTCGTGCTGGGCCGGGAGGACGATTTGGTGAAAAACGGGATGAAAGTGGGCAAGGTCAATTTGATGAAATACGCCCAACTGCCCGAAGGGCTGGAGGCCGTCACCAAGGTGCGCTACCGTGACAACGGCACCTTCAGCAGCCTTTATGCGCAGCCAAACGGCGATGTGGAGGTCGCGTTTCACGCAAACGTAAAAGGCGTTGCGCCCGGCCAATCTGCCGTGTTTTACGAAGGTGACGATGTGGTCGGCGGCGGCATCATTGGTGTCTAAATTTGCTTTTTTATGAAAAAATCCATCCTCGTCACGGCCTTGTCCGTCGCCTTTTTTTTGTCCTGTAAAACAGAGCCGGACGACTACGACGCCAACCTGGGCCTTGAATATTTCCCGCTTGAAATCGGAAAATTCCTCATTTACGAAGTGGATTCCACCATCTTCGACCCCAACGCCGACACGATGGTTTTTACCACCAAAACATTTGTAAAAGAAGAAATAATGGACACCCTGGCGGACAACCTCGGCAACACCCTGTACCGCGTGGAACGATCGCAGCGAAAGGCCGAGGGCCTGCCCTGGGAAATCCAAAAAGTGCTCACCCTTTCCGTCCAGGGCAAGCAGGCCATCCG
>JANNQR010000023.1:0-122096 GCA_031400855.1 Chitinophagaceae bacterium
ATAAATAAATTTCTCACGCCTCGCCACAGCTCACCTTATAATTCTTCTTTGAACACTATTCTGTTTGCATTTCGCAGATTTACTTTTTACGACACATTCCTTTCTTGATTTATATATCCTGCAAATATATTGCAGTGCAACATTTGTATTTGCGAAACTCCTGGTACAGTTTTGTATTGATTATCAACTGAAAAATGTACCAGCAGAATATTTTACACCCCTACCAAATACTGCCCATGTATATACTTCGCCACATCAGTCAGGCTCTTAGTTTTTTCAAATACTGCTAACTGGCGGTCGGCACCGGTACCATTTTCCAGCATCTTGTTTACATGAGCAATGCGATGACGGCTGCCAAGGTGATCGAGAACGGGATCAAGGAAGTCAAGCAGTTCATAAATCAATGCCCTGGTATTTACTTCTTCTTCTTTACCAAAGTCAATCAGGTAGCCATCTACCCCGTAGCGGCTGGCCCGCCATTTATTTTCATTCAGCAATGCCCGGGAGTATTGTATAAAGTTCAGGTTCTTGCTGCGCAGCATATATATCCTGGCACAAATGGCCTGGAACAGTGCAGCGATGGTAATTGTTTCTTCCACCGTCAGTGGTATATCGCATATGCGAAACTCCACAGTGTTAAAGAACGGATGCACCCGCAGATCCCACCATATTTTTTTTGCATTGTCTATGCAATTCGTTTTTATCAGCAGCTTTACATAATTATCATAGGCCTCTATGCTGTCAAAAGAATCCGGAATACCGGTGCGGGGAAACTTATCAAATACTTTAGTGCGGAAAGATTTGTAACCCGTTAACCTTCCTTCCCAGAATGGGGAGTTGGTACTAAGGGCAAATACATGCGGTAGAAAATAACGGGTGCTGTTGGCAATGTGGTTGGCCATTTCCCGGTTCTCCATCCCTACATGTACATGCAGGCCAAAAATCAGGTTACTACGGGCGGCTTCCTGCAGTTCGTTTACCAGTTCATTGTAACGGATATGGTCGGTTATCAACTGGCTTTCCCAATGGCTGAAAGGATGGGTGCCCGCTGCACCCATAGCAAGGCCAAGGCTGTCTGCAATACCACTGATTGTTTTGCGCAAAGTAGAAACATCCAGGAAAGCTTCATCAACATCGGCACAAATGTCGGTACCCACTTCCACTACGGCCTGGTGCATTTCGGCTTTTACTTTGTCTTTTATTACTTTTTGCCCTTCCTGTACAATCTTTTGTTCATGGCTTTTTAGCTCAAATGTTTTGGGGTCAAGCACCATGTACTCTTCTTCTACACCGAGGGTAAAACTTTTGTAATTTAAAATCATAATAATTAGTTGGTAAAAATTTCGGTCAGATTAATATTTAGTCCCGGCACAGCGATGCTTTGTATAGTATCGTCACCTGCAAACATTTTCAAGCCGGAAAATTTTTCTTCTTCATTTAAAATAAAGACAACGATATTTTCTTCTTCCGGATTTACAATCCAATACTCTTTTACGCCGGCTTCTTCATACAATTCATGTTTCAGCCGTATTTCTTTTTTTGAATTACCGGGTGAAAGTATTTCCACAACAAGATCAGGGGCGCCACAGCAGCCACGGCTGTCTATTTTTGTTTCATCGCAAATTACGCAGATGTCTGGTTGTACTACGGTAGTTACTTCATCATCTTTCTTTTTATTTTTTACGGGCAGCCTCACATCAAAAGGGGCTGCAAAGATTTTGCAAGGCTTCTTTTTCAGGAACAATGCCAGTGGCACCAGTATATTTCTCGAAATATCCTGGTGCTTTGTATTCGGCGCAGATATTTTAAATATTTTCCCCCGAAACAACTCCAGCCTTTCCTCAAATTTCCATTGCAGATAATCAGCATAGGTATAAGTAATAGATGAATCCGGTTCCTCCACTTTAGCGTAGCTATCATCACCAATATTATATATCGTCATTTTGCTCATTACACCAACGGACTTTTATTAGCACCACGTCTTACATATTCACCCCAGGTAAGATTGTCTTCGCCTTCTTTATTGGCTAATGCTTTTTCAATAGCATAGTTGGCTGCAGTTTCCACTACCCATTCAAAATTTTCTTCACCCACACTGGTTCTTTCAGCATCAGGGGCGGGGTTGCAGAAGTCAATGGCATACGGCACACCATCTCTTATGGCTAATTCAACTGTATTAAAGTCATAACCGAGATAAGCATTTATTTTAAGTACGATATCTGTCATTTCTTTCAACCGTTCTGGTGATGGCTGAAAATCTGCCACATAACGGAGATGATGCGGATTGCGGGGCTCATAACTCATAATGCGTACATATTTGCCACCAATACAATAACAGCGGTAATATTCAGTGAAAACAATTTCCTCCTGAAAAAGCATTACCAATTGTCCTGTTTCGGCATGTTTGGCAAAAAAATCTTCTTTGCTATCAATCTTATAAACGTTTTTCCAGCCACCGCCGGCAAATGGTTTCATATAAACTGGAAAACCGGTGTAACTGAAAATACTATCCCAATCAAGTGGGAAGGCAAGATTGCTGAAAGATTCATCTGACGTATCATCTGGTAAATCTCTTGAGGGGATGATAGCTGTTTTAGGAACTGGTACCCCGATTTTCGTCATCAGGCAGTTGTTGAAATATTTATCATCAGCACTCCACCAGAAAGGATTGTTGATAACAGCAGTACCGGTAACGGCTGCATTTTTTAGCCAGGTACGGTAAAAAGGCACATCCTGTGAAATGCGGTCAAAAATCACGGTATAGCCACAATGCTCACCCTGCATGGCTTTATCTATCCGAACCGATTCGGCGATAATGCCGGGTACATTTTTACTATTGACTCTGGCCACAAAAGCTTCCGGAAAAGAACGTTCCTTACCGTGTAGAATTCCGATTTTCTTCATAAACTGGTTTTTAAATGAATGATTAATGTATAAGCCGTTGCGGCACAAATGTGTACAGAAGCGGTTTTTATCAAATTTATCCTGTAGCCGTCAAATAAACAAATTAACAATAGAAGAAAAGAGTTGGTTCACGCAGAGACCGCTGAGTTCGCTGAGTTGGAAGTATCAAAAATTCTCTACGTTCTCTGTGTACGCTGCGTGCCATTTCATTATTAATAAATCCTTATTTTTGAAACCATGCAAGGGACGAATGTATCCGGAATCCGGGTTGAAAACACATCTGTTATATCTGAATTTTTGGGGAGGGAGGTATTGGTTGACTTTTATCTGCCAAACACCCTTTCGCCTTTTGCGCCGATAAACCTTCTTCTTATCAATGACGGTCAGGATATGGAAAAAATGCAATTCATATCCATTATAGAAAAATTGTACGATGAAAAGGCCATCGAACCGTTATTATTTGTCGCCATACATGCAGGGGTTGAGCGAAGAATGGAGTATGGCACACAAAATCAATTGGATTATAAAGACCGTGGTGCCAAAGCCGAAGCTTACACTTCATTTATTTTCGATGAATTATTACCTTTTATCCGGAGTAAGTTCGGGCAATTATCATTTAGGGAAAAGGCATTTGCAGGCTTTTCGCTGGGCGGATTGAGTGCTTTGGATATTGTATGGAACCGCCCCGGAGAGTTTAAAAAAGTAGGTTTATTTTCTCCTTCTCTGTGGTGGAGAAGTTTAGATCAGCATGATGATGATTATGAGGATGGCAAGCACCGCATTATGCATCAGCAGATACGGGATGGGAAATATGCTCCCTGGTTGAAATTTTTTTTACAGTGTGGTAATATGGATGAAAAAAAAGACCGCAACAATAATGGCGTCATTGATTCCATCGACGATGCTCTCGATCTCATCAAAGAACTAGAAGCAAAAGGATATAATAAAAATACTGATATTAAATACCTGGAGATGCCGGACGGACGTCATGATGTTTTTACCTGGGGAAAAGCTTTTCCGGAATTTTTAAAATGGGGTTGGGGGAGGAAAGAGAAATAAGTAAATAAAGTTTTAGGTAATTAGTTTATACATAAAAAACCCGTTCCGAATTTGTCTGAACGGGTAATTTATTTAGATAAATCTTGTAGTAATTGAATAGATAACGGAAGCCAAATTGAACAGAGTAAGTCGAAGCAACACTTATGTTATCTCTGAATGTATTTGTAATTATCTGGCACTGGCCCCTGTTTTTCGCACTTTTTCAAAATTTCTAAAAAAATCCTTTGAAAGCCTTATTCACACTGCATTGGTATTTTGATTTTGGGTGTTGCAATATTTCTGAAAAAATGATTTTGATTTCGTTTATGCAATTCTCAGAGCCTTTAACTTATGAAAGCATCAATTTTCTTTGGTTTTAAAGAATTATCACAGCAATATTTGAATATTTAGGGTGTCGCAACGCTGAAAACAGGAAATGAGTAAATAAAGTTTAAGGTAATTTGTTTATAAATAAAAAACCCGTTCCGAATTTGTCGGAACGGGTTTTTTATTTAGATAAATCTTGTATTAATTGAATAGATAACGGAAACCAAATTGAACAGAATAAGTGGAAACAACACTTATATTATCTCTGAATGTTCTTGTAACGATCTGGCCCTGGGCAGTTGCCAGCCTGAAAGTAGGAACAACTGCTCCACCTGGTATCAGTAAATTCGCATTCTGGGGGATAAGGATATTAGTATTGTTAATTGTTTTCACTTTTCCCCAACTTGGATTCAGCATATTTCCAAAATTAAATACATCTATGGTGAACTGTAATGTATTGCGGCTTTTTCCTGATTTTACAAAGATGTCCTGAATAAATTTCGCATCCAACTGATTGCGCCAAGGCACCAGTAAACCATTCCGCTCGGCATACTTACCTCTGTGAGTTCTCATGTATTTATCCTGTTGTACATATGATTCAAATAAATTACGTTGTGAAGTTTGATCATATACAATCCCATTTACAGTTTGAGAAGTGAATTGCATTTGTGTAACCTCAGTAGCAGTTGGTATATAAATCAGGTCATTACCGTTAACTCCATCCCGGTTAAAGTCACCGTTATATACATAGGAGGATCTTCCATCAATAGAACCCTGGTAGAATAATGAAATCGTAGTTGCCAGGTGCTTTAAATATTCTTTCCGGTAAGATATCATTGCAACTAAACGGTCAGGAACTACATATTGTGAAGATGCAAGTGTTGGGGTATTTAATCCGTAAACCTGTTGTGTACCCTGGTAAGTTCCCAAAGCCTGATCTCCGTTTCCATCAAACAGGTTTGCTGATATCGACTTGGTATAAGCAAGAGATGCAAAGAAACCTTTACTAAATGGTTTTTCAAATTTGGCAGTCAATGATCCATAATAACCCCTGCTTCCATTATCAATGATTACGGGAACAAAAGCTGTGTTACCACCCGGAACAAATATACCGGCTGGGTTTAATGTATTAATAAATCTGGTAGGAATGGTTGCTCCATAAATAGGCCTGTTATCAGGATAACCGGTTACATTCAGATTTGGTGCAGCTTGATAGTTCGGACTTCTGAAAAAAGCAGTATTAACGTCTTTAGTAAAAATAGCTTCCAATGATGCTATAACGCCCCAAGGCAGTTTAGTGTCCATTGCTAATCCGGTTTTCCATGATTGCGGATTTTTAAAATTACCATCCATTGCAGTAACAGAACCAGGTGCAAGTGTACCAGCAACAGGAACTGTTGCAGGGCGGTATGCTGTAGGGCTTGGGTTAAAAGGACCCGGAGGTGGTGCTCCAGATGGTAAGCCAGTAGAGGTAAATGCATTAAATGCCTGAGTAATCTGAATCATACCATTATCACCCGATTGGCTTACTACCCATACAAACGGAATTCTACCGGTAAATAGTCCTGTACCACCACGAATTTGTAATGAACGGTCGCCATATACATCCCAGTTGAAACCAATTCTTGGCGATATTAAAATTGTTTTCTTTGGTAAATTACCGGTATTTACTTTTTCCCCAAATGCAAAATTCTGAGCTAATACCAATGGGTTGGTAAGGATTTGTGGAACATCCGGATAACCAGCCTGGTCAAGACGCAAACCTACTGTTAAGCGGAAATTTTTATTGATGGATATCTCATCCTGTCCATACACTGAATATTGGGTGAATTTAAAGGAAGAGAAAGCGGGGGCGAAATTTTTGGATAATGAATAAGTTTGAACAAAGTCTGTAGGCAGTCTCCTGTTTGCAGGATTTGGATCCAATGCACTGGCAAAATCATTCCAGGTAGCAAAACGGTAATAGCTGGTTCCGAAACGTTGAAACCCGTTAATCGTTTTACTAAAATCTGCCTGGAATCCTACCGTCCAACTATGTTTATTGGTTGTCCAGCTTACATTATCAGTAATAGAGTACATTTTTACTCTGCGAAGATTACCAAAACTAAACGGCTCATAGCCGAATGAGGTGTAAGGTGCACCTACATTAGAGTTAGACTGGGTAGCTACTCCACCACTGGTACTCATAATATCAACAAAGGGGAATTCTGTACTTTCTGTTGTCCTGGAATCGTTTTGGTCAGTATAGGTAAAGCGAAGCACATTGGACAGCCTTTTGAAATTGGAATTCAATTCAGCAGCAAAGGAATAAAAGTTGGCACCCTGGAAATAATTAGAATTTTTATACCAAAGAGAATTAATGCCAGTTCTGGTGGCGGTGCTTCCAGCTACAGTTCCTGCACCACCTACTGATGTACTAGGTGCATTCGGTTCGCCGCCTTCTACCTGGCTGTACCGGATATTAAACCGGTGAACCCGGCTGATATTCCAGTCAAGACGGGCAAGCACTTTTTTCCTGGTAATGTCGGGTGTGTAATTATCGAAAGGGCCTGTCACATAATTATAATTGTTTAACAGGTATTGACTGATAAAATTAAGCGAATCAGCTGTCGGTCTTCTGATGTTATCAGCACTTCCAAAAGGTGCACCTGGAGTAGCAGCAAAGCTTGACTGGATTACTTTTGGTTGTGTTTCAGTTTCATAATTTAAGAAGAAAAACAATTTATTCTTAATCAATGGGCCGCCAAAGCGGAAACCAAATTGGTCATACTCTTCAGGTGTCCTCGTAAAAAATGTTTTTTCAACCTTGCGTCCACGGTGTCTTTCATTTCTGAAATATTTATAAACTGATCCCGAAAATGTATTCGTTCCGGAACGGGTTACTGCGTTTACAGCACTTCCGATAAATCCTGACTGGCGAACATCATATGGATTGATAGCTACAGATATTTCCTCAATGGCATCAACAGAGATAGGTGATCCATTGGCAGGAAGGTTAGTACCAATTCCAAAACTATTATTAAAATCAGCTCCATCTACTGTGAAGTTGTTTTGACGATAGTTACCACCACCAATAGCTGCACCATTTGATTGTGGGGTAGCACGGGTAAAATCATTAATACTTCTGGTGATAGTCGGAAGCGTAGAAATCTGCCTTGTACCAATGTTAGTAATGGAACCTGTACGGTTAGGGTTAAATACCGAAGATCTTCTGCCAGTAGTAATAACTACATTTTCCATTGTGGCGACTGTTTTCTTTAAATCGCTGGACAAAATAAAAGACTCTGCGAGGCTCAGAAAAATATTTTCATATTTCCCGGGTTCATATCCTACAAAAGTTACTTCAATGAGGTAGGGACCACCTACCCTCATATTTGGAATAGAGAAAATCCCGCTACCCCGGCTGCTGGTAGAGTATCTAGTACCTGTTGGCAGGTGGGTAGCTACTATTGATGCTCCGATTAGGGGTTCATCTGTAGTGCTTTTTACCTTTCCATCTATTGATGAGGTAGTTAGCTGGGCAAATAAAAACGGACTCGCCATAAAGGCTAAAGCAAACAAAAAGAGTATTCTCTTAAGCATAAATTTTGGTTTTCGGTTGCAAAGAAAAGGAATATTTCCTAATTAAATATAGGCAAATATTAACAATATTGAAATTGAAAAGTACTGATTTATAATGACACTGATAAACCCCATTTTGCTGCTCCTGAAATACGAACCTTAACCACCGGATTCTTTCTTCTATTTTTGCAAAAAATAATATCAGATGTTCGATACAATTGATAGTGCCATTCAGGATATAAAAAAGGGAAAACTGGTTGTAGTTGCCGATGATGAAGACCGGGAAAACGAAGGAGACTTTGTAGGGGCGGCTGCTGCCATTACCCCGGATGTTATCAATTTTATGAGCAAACATGGGCGGGGCCTCATCTGTGCCGCATTGCCCGAAGAAAGATGTGATGAATTGGGGCTGGAGCTGATGGTAAACAATAATACCGCCCTCCATGAAACGGCCTTCACTGTTTCTGTGGATTTACTCGGTCATGGCTGCACAACGGGTATTTCAGCGCAAGACAGGGCTAAAACAATACTTGCACTGATAAATCCAGAAACAAAGCCTTCCGATTTGGGACGACCTGGCCATATTTTTCCCCTAAGAGCCAAAAAAGGTGGAGTTCTAAGAAGGGCAGGTCATACTGAAGCAGCAGTAGACCTGGCCCGTTTAGCTGGTCTTGTGCCGGGTGGTGTTCTTGTGGAAATAATGAATGAAGACGGTTCAATGGCGAGGCTGCCCCAACTTGTTGAAGTCGCCAGAAAGTTTGATTTTAAAATTATTTCTATAAAAGACTTGATCGAATACCGGATAAAAAGGGATTCACTGATCGAGGAAGTCGTAAGGGTGGAGATGCCTACAAAATATGGGGATTTTGAACTGGTTGCTTTTAAGGAAAAGAATTCAAACAATGAACACATGGCATTATTAAAAGGGAAATGGGAAAATAATGAACCTGTAATGGTAAGAGTTCACTCTTCTTGTTTTACGGGAGATATTCTTGGCTCCCTGCGTTGCGATTGCGGGGATCAATTACAAAAAGCCATGCAAATGGTTCAAAAGGAAGGTAAAGGTGCTATATTATATATGAATCAGGAAGGCAGGGGTATTGGCTTGCTGAATAAATTAAAAGCCTACAAGCTGCAAGAGCAGGGTATGGATACTGTGGAAGCCAATTTGCATCTCGGTTTTCAAATGGATCAACGGGATTATGGGTTGGGGGCACAAATGCTCCGGCATCTTGGTATCACTAAACTCCGGCTTATGACGAACAATCCGAAGAAAAGAGTTGGGCTGATTGGCTATGGGCTCGAAATCGTAGAAAACATACCTATTGAAATAAAACCAAATGTGCACAATGAAAAATATTTGCAGACAAAGCGGGATAAGTTGGGTCATGAAATTTTAGGTAATAAATAATAACATCTTGATTGACTATTTATTCCAGCCTGTCCCGATTTTTCAGGAAGGACTAAAGGTAAATCTTAGAAGGTATTTGCCTACCGGCAGGCGGGTTATGCCCATAGAAAAGAGTTTGGACTAAAATAATTGTCATATCTGTGTAAGAAGTTTTTTGACCGCCTTTTCAATTTTCTTCAGGTACTTCTTCTTTTTTGACTGATGGCTTTTGTTCTATCAATTCTGATTTGGTTTCATCAGATGTTGTTGGTTGTTTTTTTCTCTTTCTTCTGAACATATCCCCGATATGGTTAAAATCTTTACGATAAGAGATTCCAACACCTGTTCTGTTTTGACGGCCTGCGGAAGAATTAGTTTGAGAGGCGAGGTAATCGACATTATCCTTATAAAAAAGGTTGGCCCTGAAAGTACCGCTTTGATTGATTAATATTTCAATATTCAAATCAGGAAGGAACCCAACTTGTTGCTGTACTATTCCGGTTTGCACCAACCCCTCCACACTTCCTCCAACGGCGATGATAACCCTGTTTTTAAATAATGAACTTCCAATTGAAGCATTAACATTGCTGCCAAGGTTTAATCCGTTATTGACTCCGATAACATTCCGGCTATAAAGCGAACTGTTGAAATTAAATTTCAATTTATCGGTTTTAAAAATTCCGGATATTATTTTTTTAACCTGTTCGTTAATAACATTGAAAAATATTCCGGACAAACTGTTTGTAGCCACTTCTCCAAAAGAGAATCCTGCACTTTCGATGGGTGCAAATACTCCAAGTACCACCAGGTAGGTAGCTTGTTTTGTTACTTCGTTTTCACTTTTTTGTAATTGTTGCAGACTAAATGCCAGTGCCGGGTCGCTGTTAACAACACTGGCAGATGGAAATTCAAGTGCAAAATCTATCTTAGGTTTAAATAATTTTTCAGTCAGATTGGCTACCACATACACATCGCCCCGGGCATTGGAAACGCCCTGTTCATTACCAACCAATGATGTGGCCAAAGGTGCGAAGCTTACATTACTCGCCGTATAAACAGCTGTAAGATTTACTATAGCATCGTAAGGGTCTCCAGTCCACTCAATATAGTTACTGGCTTCTTTTTTTAGAACAAATGGCTTTTTAAAAAATGACTGGAATGTGAAATTATAATCTCCTTCCTGAATATCAAAACGTCCCCGGAGTGATAAGGGCTCCGATGTACCTGATCGGATAGCCAATGTTCCGGAGCCTTTTCCTTTTATGATGTCCCCGGTTAATTCATCCAATATTACCGATACGGTAACAAGAGGTGTAGCAGTCACATCTACATCATAAGTAATATTAGTGGAATTATTATTAAAATCAGTTTCGGTCATTTCCCTTCCATATTTTCTTTCTACCAGAAAATCGGCTATACCGCTTTCCCGTCCTGAGTTGGCAGGTAATGTAATATTACTGCTATCCTGGTCGGAGGCTATCCCGTTTATAATCATAAACATATCAGATTGAGGCCCTCTCAATTGTAATAATCCTGTTCCTTTTACAAATCCATAAAATTGCTTGTTATCTTTTAATGTGGTATTTAATAATAAGATTGGTTTATTATTTGCAGCACCAACCGTTTTTGGTTTTTGGGTTGATACATCAAGATCATAAAACATATTTTTAAATGCTTCATGTTCAATGCCGCCAGAGATATATAAAGGGTTCCCTGTACTCGTATCCGTTAACACGATTCCATTCAGATCTATTTTAGAAGGAGTAAGTTCAATGTCGGTATCTTTTATTTTATAAAAACACTGGGTAAAATTTACTTTTAAACCCGCATCTTTCAACCTTCCTTTGCCTGCTACCACAAGATTTTTAAATTCGCCATTCAAATTTATATTTCCTGTCAGATAACCCTGCATATCAGAAAACAGGTTGCCAAGAAATCTCTCTAAAATTTTAATGGGGTAATTTTCTGCCTTTAATGCAATAATGTTTTCTCTTGCTTTTAATTTATCGCCAAGGAAAATATTGGCTTTAAACGCAAGATTGTTTATATCATTTACCGTGTTGCCGTTAATAATAAGTTCTTTGGTTTTATTATCATAAGCCAGAGAGCTTTTCACTTCTCCCAATGAATCATTATCAAACCGTAGATACTGTGTCTGAATATTATCGGATGTAATTTTTAAATTATTTGCAGGGTCTTCTACTAAGATCTTCCCGGATAATAATCCTTCCAACCTGTTTTTTGGTAAAAAATATGGGGAGAAATCACCAAGATTTACATTGGATAGCTCAATATTCAGATCGTTCCAGCTTCCTTTTTTTGATGGCTCGGTTTCCATCATTATTTTTTGTGCTCCTTCAGTTAATACAAGCAGGCCGCTGGCTTCTACATTTTTTCTGAATGACAATACTCCGTTTTCATTGATTTTCCATGTTTTGCCATTTATCGTAAAGCTGGAAGAGTTGAATTTAATTTCTACGCCATTACGATAGGTAAGCACCAACGCATTTAAATTGGCTTTTTCCACGGCCTGGTTGATACCGGTATTAATGCTTACTCTGGACGAATCTTTTTGTGCATGAATGTCAAAGTTTGCAAACGGTATATTTAAACTATCATTTATTTTGATGTTTCTTGTTTCACCTGTCAGTACAAGACTGTCGCTGTTACCAGTAGCAATAATTTTTACTTCGTCAAAATTGTATTGCCTGAATTTAAATTGTGGCACATCGGCAGTAAAGTTTAATTCGTTCTTTGCAAGATTGAGGTTCCCATCAAAATGACTGTAGTTGAACCCGGTTATACTGGAGTCTAATAGTTGTAAATATTCGTCTATGGCATACGTAGTGACTTTAAACTTAAGGTCCTGGTTACTGACAACACTTTTTGGAGCGTTTATATAGGATGGATAATATTTGCTCAAAAAGTAAGCGAAGGTATTGGGTAAATCAACAAGACTGAAGTTGCCTTCCACAGATGCTTTAAATGCATTGGAAGTGGCAGAAAGAATTTTTTTATTGTCTTTAAATTCAGAAGTAAATGTCAATGAGTCGAATGGTATCCGGTTACTGTTTTTTATTAATGTGGCATCCGTAATTTTTGCAGAGCCCAGAAAATTATCAAGACTGATACCTTCAAAATTTACATTCAGGTTGCCGGCAAAAGTGATACTGTCTTTTGTCAGCTTCAGGTTTTTCAGGTTGGAATTGCCGACTGCAGCAATCAAATTAAACCGGGGAGTTTTACTGTTAAAATCAATAATTCCATTTAAAACAATATCCGCATTTTTATCCCGGATAGTAGCATTTCCCTCAAACATTTTTTTATCCAGCTTCCCGTTTACTGTAATATTTTCATACCGGTAATTATTATAGTCTGCAAAACGGATATTCCCATCTATCAATGTATTTCGGTATTTTTCATTAAAGCCGCTTCCTTTAAGTGTGCCTTTTAAAGAAACTATTCCTATTTTAGGATCACCCAAAAATTCTCCTAACCGGAAATTATCAGTAGCAATAGTTCCGGAATAGATAGGTTGCCGCCCTCGTGGCAGTTTCATATTGATGTCACTTGTAATAGTTCCCAGGTTTGTTTGTATGGTGCCAAAGGTTACAAAGTCTCTTATGAAACCAGTAAAGCTCCCTTTAAAATTTACGTATTGAATTTTTCGCAGGTCAGGGCTTGTTACCCGGCGCATAGCTGGCACAATCGTTATCGCATCATGATAAGTTGTTCTGAAATCATTGGCTTTAAAATCTATAAAAGTTTGATTAATGTCTGGCAGACCTGTCATTGTAATATCGCCGTTTAAGACGGTGCTGTTACCGGCTTGCACAATCATGTCCCTGCCAACAAGATCATCAATGGTTCCTCTTACTTTTCCTTTCAGGCTTATTTTCTTTTTCCAGGTTTTCATTCCGGGGGCAAAGAAGGCTATATCATCACTGTCCACATACGAGTCATCAAAAACGGCAGCTAATTTTACCTTGTGAATAAAATTGCCAAGGTCTTTCATATCATCATACGACATGGAGAAGTAGTTGCGAAGAGTACTTCTGTTGGTAACCAATTCCATATTGCTGAACGCCATGCCTGTTGGTGTAAACTTTGCATCAGCCTCCAGTTTTTTTAATTCCAGGCCACTTCTTTCTTTGGCTGTTAATTTCAGTTGGGAGAAAATAGTATCGCCAATAAAACTGGCATTGCTCAGCTCTCCATTTATTTCTGTAAATAAAATATGCTTGCCATCAAACCAGGCTAATGGCTGGCGACCATCTCCTTTTTCTGTTTTAAAAGTACCATTGATGATTTTTAAATCAGCAATTTTGAAAATAGTTTTTCCCTTGTTCCAGGAGATAGCTTGCTTTATTTCTTCAATTGGGTCATTCTTTCCCACTCTATCTTTTGAGAGTGAGGTGAGGGGTGAGGAGGGTTTGAGTTTTGAATAATTATTGATTGATACCAATGGATCTTTCAGAATAAGTGAATTGATTTCGAATTGATTACCTGACAGACTTAGTTTGTCAGCATCAATATCCATACTACCTATCTGAATAGTTAAGTCTTCTCCCAACCAGGCATCTTTTTTAAGGAACGTCACATTTTTCATCTCCACCTTTTTCAGGTTGAATTTGATGCCTGCCTTTTTCTTTTTAGTACTATCGGATGAGGAAGAAAAATAATCGAATATGAACTGTTGCCGCCAGACAGAATCTGTCCGTTGAAATTTTATCAGTGCATTTTCCAGCCCGATGTATTTCAACTCGGCTTCCTTTTTAAAAAAGAACCAGTCAGTTATCCGCACTTTCACATCACCGGCATATAATAGCGTATCACCTTTTTGGTCTTCTATCAGCACCCCTTCCAGGTGCATTTTATTAAAGAGGGAAAAATCAACATGCTTGATGGTGACTTTTGTTTGTAGGTCACGGCTCAGCCGCTTGGTTACCTGCCGGCCTATCCAGTTTTGGCCAAAGGGGGTTTGAATAAAAATATATAACCCCACAATGAGGAAAAGCAGGGACAGAAAAAACCACTTCAATATTTTTTTAAATCTCCTCAGTGTCAGCCATTTAAGTTGTAAAAGTAGGCAATCGCTTCCTTTAGGCAAATTCAGTACCAAGTTGACTCAAATTTCTGACCTAAAAGAGCCGGACATCAATTTTTCACTTTTAATTGGTAGTAAGGGTTGCCCTTTCTGGAATTGAGATAGATTTGAAAAGGTTTAGAGTTGGAAAATCAGAAAAGTAGTATTGCTAAAAGCAATGAAATAAAGCTGCGAAACGGGACGTTTAGCAGAAACGGAAAATAGTGATAATTTACAACAGGTATTAAAAATGCGGATAAGAATACTGAGTTTGCTGATTTTGTTTTCTCAATTAATTGCTGCACAGCAAAGTAAAGCAAAACAACTGCAAAGAATTAAATGTAGTGCTGATTCAACACAGGAGTATGCCCTTTATTTACCTTCTCATTACTCTTTCGAAAGAAAGTATCCTGTAATTATTTTTTTTGACCCTGCTGCTAGAGGTAATTTACCTGTCGACAAATATTATTCACTGGCAGAAGAATATGGAGTGATAATGGCATGTTCGTTCAACAGCAAAAATTTTGATGAGACTTCTTCATTTGAGTCTTTTGTTACAATATATAATGATCTGGTACAATATCGTTCAGTAGATTCCCAGACGGTTTGGGTAGCTGGTTTTTCAGGGGGGGGCAAGAGCTTCTTCTGCTATTGCAATGGCGTATCCGCAAATTTCCGGAGTTATTGCCTGTGGAGCAGGGTTTGCCGGCACACAAGAGATTTCTTCTAAGAATTTAAAGGCATATTCTGCAATTGTTGGTGACAAGGATATGAATTTTGGAGAGCTGGTCGAGGACAATGATTATTTAGATGAAATAGGTATCAGTAATATTTTGCTGGTGTTCGATGGAGGCCATGATTGGCCGCCAGTAACCCAAATGAGCCTTGCATTTTTATGGTTGACAGATAAGCCGGATAAAATAAATACTGTTTCTGAAAGTTTCGATTCAATTATATGGAACAGCATTAACCTGAAAGTTAATTCGGGATTTCTTTATGCAGCATGGTCAGAGGCAAAACAATTAGAAAGAATTCCTATACTTAAACCAAAGGCCAGTTTAATGTCGATTGAAATTGCGAATCATAAAAATTTTGTAACTGATAGAAATTCTTTTGAGCAGGTGATGGAGGAAGAACGAAAATACATGAATCAATTCTCGATTGCTTTTAATCAATTGTTGATTCAAAACTCAGTTGTTAGCCTTGAAAAGGATGCCTGGCTTCAGAAAGCCGAAAGGGTTAAACAAATGAGTAAAGACCAAAGCGTTTATATGCAGTTGTCCGGCAAGCGATGCTATGATCATAGTACCAGGAGCTGCCTGGAATATTATTTTCAGTTGATGAATAGCCGGGATTATAGCAAGGCCGCAACTATTGCTGAATTAATGCTTTGTTTTGATACGCAAAGCAATAATACCTGCTACATGATTGCAAGAGCAGAAGCAGGAGCAGGGAATAAAAAGCGGTGTGAGAGAAATTTAAAAGACGCCATAAAAAGGGGGTTGACGTTAAGCAAACGTATAGAGGAAGATGATTTGCTGCTAAGTATATTGTCAGCGTCGGAAATAAGAAAAATGTTTGACAGAAAATAATTTTATAAAAAACTACTCCTTATTCTTCGTATCAATCACAATTTTTTTGCGGTTCAGATATTTACCGATAGAAATACCATAAGCCCGGTGCCGGATTTTAGGGCCGCCATCAGCATTGTTGGTGCTGGCCATGCCGTGGGTGTATTGGGCAAAAAACATAAAGCCACCGCTGGTTTCATACCCAATTTGCGCCAGCATATTCGCAGAGAAGTGACCATAATCTCCATTGCTGAATTTCATGTTTTGACTTACAGTTCCACCAGCCATCAGGTTGTAAGTTTCTTTTCCGAATAAATGAAAATCTAATGATGGCCCTGCTTTTATAAATACATGACCGGGTTGAGAGCCGAAATCATATTGCAACAAAGCTGCCAGTTCAAAAGTGTGGATGGTCGTGTTATTATTTACTGCATTGGTATCCGGTGGAAAAGCAAATTCTGAGAAAGTAACCTTATATCCCTTCATGCTGTAAAAAGCCGCAGGGGCGAAAAACAATTTGTTTTCAAAAGGAACTTTCAAGGCTACTCCAGTCTGGAAGCCATATTTAAATTCATTTTTTTGCTTTTGATTGAGTATCGTATAACGGGCAGCTGTGGCTTGAGGTCCGGCAAAAACACCCACTTCTACCTGGCTGCTTGCAAACAAACTCATGAAAAGGGTGGTGGCGAGAATCAGTACTTTTTTCATAAAAGGAAACAAATAATAAAGCCACAAAATAGCTTTTAATTACCGTACGTCAAAGCGTATCAGAACTTCCTGGCGGGATCCTTTAATCCTCCTGTTGAGTCATTATAAGTTTGTGATTCCCCTTTGGCGATGGAAAGATTTTTCCAGTTTTTCCCTTTGATAGTTTTAGCAATATGTATGATTTGACCAATATGATATGGATAGTGAGCTAACTGCCGGTTGATGGCATCTATCACTGACAATGGCTCTTTGCGAATGAGGATAGTTAGTTTCAACTCTTTTTTCTTGATGGAATCAAGAGCGGTAAAGAAACAAGCCCATCCTTTTTCCCACAAATCGAGCAACTGTTGTTTGTTATAATCATGTATAGCAAACTCATCATCCCGTTGCCGCCACTCTTTTTCGCCATCCTCGTCCAAAAAATTTGTCCAACGGCTCAGCATATTGCCTGTCATGTGCTGAATGATGATGGCGATACTATTGGATTCTTCATTCGGCTGGTAATGAAAATCCCAGTCATTCAATTGCTCAAATGTTTTATCGCCGAGGTCTTTGTAATATTTTAACCGCTTATTTGCCGATGTAATAAATTCTTTTCCTACGGAAGACATAATTATTATTTTTTTATTTTCAATTATTAATCAGAGTTACCATCCTTCGGCTGCATCATCGCCCCTGTTATCGGCAACGGCTTCAAATTTTCCGTTTGGTAACACTTTTATTATTTCTGTACGGCCTATACCACTTCTTTCTTTACTGAAGGAGTAGCCCAATTTTTGAAGCGCATCTTTTACAGCAGGTGGAAAACCTTTTTCAACCATTATTTCGTCAGGCAACCATTGATGATGAAACTTGGGTTTGTACACTGCATCTTCTGCACTCATACCGAATTCAATAATATTGACCAGTGTTTGAAACACTTGTGTTGGTATGGTAGTTCCACCGGGTGTACCCACAACAATAAAGAGTTTATTATCTTTTAATACAATAGTTGGTGTCATCGAACTAAGCATTCGTTTGCCAGGCATGATGGCATTGGCTTCGCCACCAATTGCACCATACATATTCGGAACACCGGGTTTAATGCTGAAGTCATCCATTTCATCATTCATTAAAAACCCGGCACCACCTACCACTGTTCTGCTGCCATAGGAGTTGTTAAGTGTAGTGGTTACTGCAACAGCATTCCCTTCTTTATCTATCACACTCAGATGAGTAGTTTCTTCACTTTCTTTTCCTATAACAACTCCAGGTTTTATATCAGAACTCGGAGTGGCTTTATCTGGATTATATGTTTTCATCCTCTCTTTTAGGTATGCATCGCTGCCAAGCCTGGCAACAGGCACTTTATAAAAATCGGCATCACCCATATATTCTGCACGGTCGGCAAAGGCCCGGCGTTCCACTTCTGTCATTAATTGCACTGCCTGTAAAGAATGAAAACCCATCGCACTGATATTCTTATCTTCTATCATCTTCATCATTTGGTGCAACAACAAACCGCCACTGCTTGGCATTGGCATACCTACAATCTGATATCCTTTATAGATAAATGAGTGTGGTTCTCTTGGCTCAGCTTTATAATTTTTCAAATCATCAAGACTAATGATACCGCCACCTCTTTTCATTTCTTCTACAATCAACTTTGCTGTTTCGCCTTCATAAAAACCGGCTGCTCCTTTTTCACTAATTCTTTTTAATGTATTGGCAAGGTCAGTTTGTATGAATGTATCACCTCCTTTCCAACCGGCAGGTTTTACAAAGACTGGCATCATAGAGTTGAACTTTTTTAAGTCTTCCTGTAAACCATTAAATGATTTAGCTTCCCTTTCACTGATAACGAAACCTTTTTCAGCAAGATCAATGGCAGGTTGAATGAGTTTTGCAAACGGGAGCTTTGCGTATTTGTGTGAAGCAAATAAACCAGCTACAGTTCCGGGCACACCGCTGGCCAAATGACCATCCTGGCTTTTATCAGTTCTTGCTGTGCCATCAGCATCCACATACATATCACGATGGGCATTGCCTGGAGCTTTTTCCCGGTAATCTATTGAAACAAGCTGACCATTACCCAATCTCGCTACAAAAAAACCGCCACCGCCTAAGTTGCCGGCGTTAGGATAAACAACGGCCAAAGCCAGTTGCGTGGCGATTGCTGCGTCAATAGCATTACCACCCATTTTTAATATTTCAACGCCTACCTTACTGGCTAATGGATGGGCCGATACAACTGCTCCGTTTTCCGCCACTACCTTTTTTTGTATAGAATACTGGTATGGATTAATGCTGACGGAAGACTGGGTGTTTTTCTTTGCCGTCTTACAGCTCGTCAGCAGTAAAAAAGCAGAAAGTATAAACCAATAATTTTTTTGCATGTGGTAGTTTTAGTTTCAGAAAGATAAAACTACTGAAAAGACCGGATTTGTAATCAGGGAAATGCACCCACAATTAACGGGTCATTCGGTATATTGCCGGATAAATCAACTAAAAATATGATGAAGCGACTTTTATTTTCGGCAGCGCTTATTTGATCGTTTTCTTTTGCCCATGCGCAACTAAAATCACCTGATGAATTCCTGGGGTATAAAATCGGCAGCGGAACCATTAGCTATATGACTGATGATGTGATGTTCCGGAATTTTTGGGAGAATAGCAAATTATTACTTTGTAATGCAGTATTTTTAATTGGGCATTAAAATAAATTCACAGGGAATATCACATTTTTATACAGAACAGAAATATTTATTAGTTAAATCAAATTTTATGAATATTAAAATGATTCTTACCGGACTGGTTTTTATAACTATGGTGGGTTGTCAATCAAAGTCTGCGTTTAATTACTCAGAAGATATTATCAAAAAAGAAAGGAGCCTGATTCCGGAAATAACAGCAACAGAAAAAAATGTTGAAAAATATGTAGAAAAAGGACAATTTGATAGCATAGCTGTAGCAGGATCAAAAATGGAGAAACTTGTTCAGCAAAAAATCGATGAAATAAAATCAATGAAGGTACCAAAAGCAAAGGAAGCTGATAATTTTAGGATGGCATCCATACGTTATTTTGAATATTTTAAAAAAAGATTTTCAGGTTATAAAGATTTCGGCAATGCAGCAACGGCAGAAGCAAGAGAAAAAGTTCAGGAAGATCTCCTTAAAATAATAAATGGACAACAAGCTGCTATAAATGATATGCAGGCGGTACAACGAAAATTTGCCGATGCAAACGGGTTTAAGGTTAAATAATTTCTATTGATTCGAATAATCTTTTCACTCTTTTTGTTCCTTTTTTACAGTTTACAGGGATAAAATGCCCTGTCATTTATATTTATATAGCCGGTTCAATCAGCTTCATAAATAGCTGCTATATTCGCAGAATAATTTCCGATTATGAAGAAATTGCTGATTACATTTATTGCTTATTTTATCATTCCTGTTGCCCATTCACAAGCTCCGCAAAGCTGGACATCGGCCGAAATGTACCAGGCAATCAAAAAACTAAATATTCTTGGGTCAGTTCTGTACGTAGCGGCTCACCCTGATGATGAGAACACAAGGCTTATAACTTATTTATCAAAAGACAGATTATTCCGTACTGGTTACCTGTCTATGACAAGAGGCGATGGAGGTCAAAATTTAATTGGTGATGAACAGGGAATTGAATTAGGATTAATCAGGACACAAGAGCTATTAGCTGCAAGAAGGGTAGATGGTGGCGAACAATTTTTTACAAGAGCTTACGATTTTGGTTATTCCAAAACCCCGGAAGAAACTTTTAACAAATGGGACAAAGAAAAAATATTGGGTGATGTGGTGTGGGTGATACGAAAATTTCAGCCAGATGTAATAATAAATCGATTTCCCACAACAGGTGAGGGTGGTCATGGTCATCATACGGCTTCCGGCATTCTGGCGAATGAAGCATTCACTGCTGCGGCTGATCCCAGCCGATTTCCGGAGCAATTAAAGTATGTATCGGTATGGCAGGCAAAAAGAGTGCTATGGAATACTTTCAACTTTGGAGGTAACAATACAACAAGAGATGACCAGTATAAAATAGATGTGGGCGGATACAATCCATTACTTGGAAAAAGCTATGGTGAAATAGCGGCTGAAAGCCGTAGTCAGCATAAAAGTCAGGGGTTTGGTGTGCCAGCCACAAGGGGCGAAGCACTTGAATATTTTAAAGCAACTAAAGGCGACCAGCCTTCGAATGATTTGATGGATGGAGTTGATCTGACCTGGAAAAGAGTACCCGGTGGCGAGGCGATTCAAAAAATGATTGATGAACTTTCTGCATCCTTTGATTTCTTACGTCCTGAAAAATCAGTGGAAGGGTTTGTAAAACTGTATAAAGGCATTAATGCTTTACCAGATGGCTATTGGAAAATTCAGAAATCGAAAGAAGTGTACCAGTTGATAGCCCAATGCAGTGGGTTGTTTTTGGATGCTACTGCTTCAGAACAATTTGCTGTACAAACTGATTCATTACGATTTAATTTCTCTTTTAATAACCGGTTAGGGGCTGATGTCGTGTTGCAAAAAGTATCCATTGATAATTTTGATTCAACCTTTTCAAAGACATTGGAAAAAAACAAGAACTTCAATTTTTCAAAAAACATTTACATTCCGGTGGAGAAGCCAATTACACAACCTTACTGGCTAGCTAAAAAAATGGAGGAAGGTTATTACAACGTATCAGAACAAAAATTTATTGGTCAGCCGGATGTTGACCCCTCTTTTTTTGCATATATACAGGTAAAAATGTACGGAGAGCTGCTTACATTTATGCGGGCAGTCCGGTATAAATTCACTGATCCAGTTAGAGGCGAATTATATCAGCCGTTAACAGTATTGCCACCAGCTTTAATATCGCCTGATGATAAAGTCAAAATCTCAAAAGATAATAATACATTCAGCGGTGTTTTGAATGTAACGGGTAAGAAAAAAGGGTTCAGTACTTTTTTAGATAGTGTTGGCAGGGAGCAAACAGATAATGTAAAAGTTCAATACAGTCCTGATAAACTGGTATTTGATGAAAAGAATAAAACAATACCTGTTTCGTATACCGTAACTGCCAATAGGGATAACGAATATCATTTTGCTATGGATGCAAACAATGGCAGAAAGGATCTGCTTCATGTAGGAATGAAGGAAGTAAAGTATGACCATGTGCCCTATATCACTTATTTTACTAACGCAGCTGTTACCAACACAAAACTCGATTTAAAAATTTACGGGAAAAAAATCGGCTACATTGTTGGTGCAGGCGATAAAGTGCCTGAGGCATTGGAACAAATGGGCTATGAAGTGACTTTGCTTACTAATAAAGAGCTATCAAAAAATAATTTGAGCCAGTTTGATGCAATTTTAACCGGGGTAAGAGCATACAATACCAACGAGTGGATGAATAAGTACTATGACAAGTTGATGAAGTATGTGAATGAAGGTGGCAATCTAATTGTACAATATAACACCAGCAACCAGATAGGCCCGGTAAGGGCAAAGATTGGTCCGTATAATTTCAATATAACAAGAACAAGGGTAACAGACGAGAATGCTACAATTAGTTTATTAAAACCAGAACACCCTGTATTTAACTTCCCTAATAAAATTGTGCAGGATGATTTTAAAGGATGGATACAGGAACGCAGTATCTATCATGCCAGCGATACATCGGGAAAGTTTGAAAAACTAATTGGCATGAATGATCCCGGTGAAAAATCGGATGATGGAAGTTTGATTGTTGCGAAATTCGGGAAAGGTTGGTTTACATACACCGGAATTGTATTCTTCAGAGAGTTGCCGGCAGGTGTGCCGGGTGCATACAGGTTGATGGCGAATATCATTGCATTGAATAAGAAAAAAGGATTTTAAAAGCCCCCTAAATCTCCGCCTGTTGGCGGAGACTTTGGTCTCAGATAAATTAATGATTACTATTATGAGTCAAGGAAGAAAACCAAGCATACGAAGAGGGGAGATGGCTTTTATTTTTGCCATCGTCATCGGATTGGCGGTGGGTATATTAATAAAGAAAGTAAGAATTGGAATTTTAATCGGGTTGATTCTTGGTACTGTGATTGTACTGACTGGCTGGCTGAGAACCACCCGAAAATAATTGCATGCAAACACCCGATAACGATAAGGCACCATTCTTTAAAAACTGGAATTACTGGTATGCACTGGTGATTTTGTTTCTATTCATCCTTATTGGGCTATTTTATCTTTTCACTCAACAGTTTAATTAGTATGAGGCACTATACTATTATTGTTTCTAAAATTCCCCTTCAGGGGTTAGGGGTATGAACCAGTTGGATTGGATAGTACTTGTTGTCACACTTGTTGCTATAATCACTTATGGCTTATACAAAAGCCGTACTACTCATAATCTCGATGGTTATTTTTTAAGCAATCGCAGCTTACCGTGGGGTATGGTTCTCCTGAGCATTATGGGTACACAGGCCAGTGCCATTACTTTCTTAACAGCACCCGGCCAGGCATATGATGATGGTATGCGGTTTGTTCAATATTATTTCGGTTTACCGATCGCAATGGTAGTTATCTGTATTTTCTTTGTACCCATCTTCAGGAAGCTCAAAGTTTATACAGCTTACGAATACCTGGAAAACCGCTTCGATAACAAAACAAGAACTCTTACTTCTTTCTTGTTTTTACTGCAACGGGGGCTATCTACCGGCATCAGTGTATTTGCTCCATCCATTATTCTTTCCTCATTACTTGGCTGGGATATTTATGTTACCAATATTTTTATGGGGGGGCTACTGATTACCTACACCATTACCGGTGGAGCTAAGGCCGTAGCTTATACGCAACAAATACAACTCTTTATCATTTTTACAGGAATGTTTCTGGCAGCATACATGGTTGTAAAAATGCTGCCGGAAGGAGTGGGTTTTATTGATGCACTTAAAACGGGCGGTAACGCAGCAAAACTAAATGTAATAACTACTGGTTTTAGTAATGGTAAGTTTAATTGGGGCGACCAGTACAATTTGTTCAGTGGAATCATTGGCGGCTTTTTTCTTTCCTTATCCTATTTTGGAACAGACCAGAGCCAGGTGGGTCGTTATCTTACTGCAAAATCCTTACGGGAAAGCAGGATGGGACTGCTGATGAATGGGTTGGTAAAAGTGCCCATGCAATTCCTGATACTTATAATTGGAGTATTGGTATTTTCTTTTTACCAGTTCAGGCAAGCACCTATTTTTTTTAATCAGGCACTGGCTGATAAAGCAATGAAGACTGCATACGGGCCACAGCTTGCCAGTTTAGATTCGGCTTATAAAATCCAGTTTTCTGTAATACCGGTTTTGCAAACGGAACTAAATAAAACCAAAGATGCAGGCAACGTAAATTCTGTAATAGCGTTAGAAGAAAAAATTAATACAGCTAATAAAAATACAGATAGCATCCGGAAACAATACAAGGCCATTATCAAAAAAGTTTTTCCAAATGAAGATACCCGGGATGTTAATTATATTTTTCTGCGATTTGTGGTTGATTACCTGCCCGTAGGGCTTGTGGGTTTACTTATTGCTATTATCTTTCTAGCCTCCTGGGGAAGTATAGCGGCTGCCTTAAACTCTCTTGCATCAAGTACGATGATAGATTTTCATAAACGCTTTTCTAAAAAACAATCAACAGCAGAAAAGGAATACAAGGTTTCAAAATTGTACACATTTGGTTGGGGTGTATTCAGTATTGTCGTTGCTATGTTTGCCTATGACCTAGGTAACAGCCTGATCGAAACGGTAAATGTACTTGGCTCATTATTTTACGGAGTAATATTGGGTGTTTTTCTTGTTGCTTTTTTATGTAAAAAAATAAAGAATGGCAATGTTGTTTTTACTGCAGCATTGTTGACAGAAGCTGTTGTATTAACCATATTTGCCCTTACAAAGTATGGCTATTTCAGCCTTGGTTTTCTCTGGCTAAATCCAATTGGAGCATTAGGAGTAATCTTTTTTTCATTGATACTCAATCAGATTCTCAGGCAAAAAGAAAGCCCCGCTATATAAGCAGGGCTTTCGCTTAATCTTTTCAGTCTATTAATTTAATTCCGCAAGCAACTTCTCATTCAACTTCACATAATCATCATTCTTTGCTGTAGTCGCCAGTTCTTTTGATTTTTCTGCTGCTGCTTTTGCTTCATCTTTCTTACCCAGTTTTACCAGGCAATTAGCTCTTTGGTGGTGCATCCAGAAAGCAGTTGGTTGCAACTCTACTGCTTTATCAAACCATGCAAGGGCCTGGTTCAGATCTTTGCCATTGTCCATATAATACATAGCAGCATTGTAGTAAGGACGATTGTCTTTATTCATCAGCTGCTCTATCTGTCCCATTACTTTGGTTTCTACATCGGTAGTGATAGGTAATGAAACGGCTGTTTTATCCCACATAATGTGGAGTTCGCAACTGTTGGTTTTAATATTGGCAAACTGCATGGTAAATGTCTCTATGCTTTCATCCATGTTCATTGTTTTTGCTTCCACCCTTACCACATCCTGTTCTTGTTTGTAAGCAGCAGGGCTGGTAACATCTGTTTGTTTACTAATAATCAAGGTCCAGTTTTTCTTTTCCGGAATACTGAGTAGTCCGTATTTACCAGCTTTTATTTTAGTTCCACCGATGGTTACATCGTCAACAAAAGTCAGGGTAGTGGCTTGGTTGGCACCGGTACGCCAAACATTTCCAAAAGGCACCAGATCACCATAGATTTTTCTTCCTTTCATACCAGGACGGGAGTAAGACAATTCGATCGAAGAAAGTCCAAAGTTCTGTTTGATAGTCTGTGTAGGACTAGGCTGTGGAGTAGTCAGTGTTTGTGCATTTGTAAATTGGAATGCAGTTACAATGACAGCTGCGATAAAAAATTTTTTCATTTTTGTATTTTTTGGTTTTATGAGAATGCCAGTTAGTTATCACCATATGTAGTATGGATCAATTTTATCAGCATTTTATGAAACGCAAAGGTAAGAGATTCACCTGCAATGATTGAAGTGATAATTTGGGGCTGCAGAAAAAAGATATAAAAGGTAACTGGTTTATTTAGAAGGAGATAGTTACAGTAGTCTTGCCTTTTTTAGTGGCATTTTGTTTCCATTTAGGGCCTTCCTTTATCAGCCGTTTGGCTTCCGCATCACATTTGGGACAAAGGGATTTTTCTACTTTAATATTTACAGGCTGCCCGTTTTTATTTACTTCAAATGAAACTTCAACTGCGCCACTGCCTACCTGTTTTGTTTTAACATCTTCAGGCACTTCAAGGTTATTTGATACATACGTATCATAGTTTTCCCAGCCATCCGCCGGTTCTGGTTCTTCCAGCTTTATATTAGCGGCACGGCTATTATTAGTTACAATTGGTTTTTGATTACTGACCACTACTTCCGATAAACTTTTACGGTCTTCCTGCATGATAACCTGGTTGGTGATAACGTTATTTCTCAATTGAACATTTGTATTATCAAATCCAATTGAACGAACCTGCACAGTCAATACTGTATCCGGATAAATCAAATTGAAATTTCCGTTTGGATCAGTATAGGTGCCTGCATTATTATCCTGTACATTAATCACTTTAGCAAATGGAACACCTTTATTATCTGCATCTGTAACTCTGCCACGGAAAAGATTGGTTGCCTGGTTAGAAAAACCTTGTTGGTTAAGTTTGGGACTCGCTGCTGCATCCCGGTTATTTTGTGCTGCTTCTTTCTCTTTTGTAATTAAACCCAAATCATTTGCATCCCTCTTTTTGCCTTTCAATGAAAAAGTTTTTAAGGCCTCTTCTTTTTCAATATCTTTTCTCTCAGCAATTTTGTCTGATATTTTATAATCGTCAGCTTTTTCATTTGTTGATTTTATTGGAGCCGGAGCAGGAATCGGAGCCATTTCTCTTTTAAGTTGAGGTTTATTTTCCACTCCATCATTAGGAGTTACATTGCTGGTAACTTTTGAAGGATTGTTGATAACATCTTTACCAGCTCCGGGTGCAGATGCAATATCTCTTATTTCAGCAGGTGCACTTTTAATAGTTAATTCTTTTTTTGAATTTTCTGCGGAAGTTTCAGAAACCGGCTTTTCAATGGTCGTAGTGCCAACAGGTAAAATAGTACTGTTTATAGCAGTATCATTTATTTTTTTATCTTCCTTACTGGCAGTTTCTGCACTTGCTATTTGTGCTGATTTTTTATTGAAACCAAATTGGTAGATCAATAAACTTGCTCCGGCTACAAACGCCAGAAATATGGCGGCACGAAGTGTTCTAAAGGATTTTTGGGGTGCAGCATTCATCATTACCAATTTTCCACCTTCCATTTTTTCACTCAGCCGTTTTTTCAGGTCTGTTATATCATTACCTGCATTTACCCCGGCAATAGCATATCCTTCTAACGCATCTGCCAGGAAGGGATCATCCATAGCTGCTTTTTCCAGGTCATGCATTTCCTTATTGGAAAGCAAGCCCCGGTGATATTTTTCAATATCTGTTGCGGTAAAGTTTTTTATGTTGTTATCAATTGCCATGCCTATGTCCCCAAAGGGATATAAAGTCTTTTACAAAATTATTTATTTCACTAAATCTCAAAATCAAAATTTTAAATTCAAAATCATAAACGACCGAACTCCTGACTCCCAACTCCCGACTCAGTTTTCTCCATACAAATTTTCAAATTTCTCCTTCCATTCTGTATCAGGCTTCTCACCTGATTCCACTCCTGCCCGGTTATTTCTACTATTTCGTTATAGCATTTTCCTTCCAGGTAAAAGAGCCTGATCGTTTCCTGCTGCTCAACTGCCAGTGTACCGAGGCAGTATTCCATTTTAGTGAAATTTTCCTCTTTTTCCAGTACACCATTCAGATGCACATTTTCCTCTGATTGCACAAACTCTGATTTAAACTCCACTGTCTTCATATTCTTCGGGGTTCTTAGCTGCATCAGGCAATGGTTTTTTGCTACCTGGTGCAACCAGGCTTTAAAGTTGTCCACCTCATGCTTTTTCAATTTTTGTACCAATTCTTCAAAAATCTGCATCACACTGTCCTTAGCTGTTTCCGGCTCTTTGTAATACTTCAGGCATACACCATATACCAACTCCATATATCGCTGATAAAGTTCACCTAATATGGACATTTCACCCGATTGTTTGTACAAGGCTACCAGCTCCTTATCGGTTAGTGTTGAATGAGATATGTGTTTTATAAAAGCCAATGGTTAAAATTAGTGAATTAAAATTAATGAAGCCAGCTTCTGTAACACGGATGATCGTCTCTTGCACAGTTTACCCAGAGCAAAGCGAAGGGCTCCGTTCATCTGCATAGCGTTGCTCAGCTGATCTTACCCCGCCTCACCCGACGAATAGTTGTTTTCAAAATGAAATGCTTGTTCAATTCCCTTTCCAGAAGAAGAGGGAATTGAGGGATAAAATCGTTTTTAAATGAGCAGATAATGGGTGAGGTTCAAAATCTTTATAAAATCATTTTATGCAATTCAAGAAACACCTGCATCAAAATAGCTGAAAATCACTTTATGACCCGTTTATTTTATAACCATTAAAAAATAACCTGATGAAACGTATTCTTATCCTCATTGCGCCGCTTTTTTTAATCATGCTGGCCTTCCGCCCTATCAAATTTCATTCTATTTCCGGTACTGTTACTGACGAAAAAGGCTCGCCAATACCGTCGGTCAGTATCTCCATAAATGGAACCACACAGAGTTCAATGACTGATGGCAAAGGCGTTTATCATATGGCAATAGCCAAATCTTCAGGAAAGATCGTTTTTTCAGCTGTTGGTTACATCACTGTTCAGGAAAATATTGCCGGCCGGACTGTTATTAATGTGTCAATGAAAACTTCAAATACACTTACACATAAAGTGATCGTTAACAAAGAGTATGATGGAAGAAAGATAAAGAAAATGGAAACCTATAACCGTGGTATTGCCACAGGTGAGTTAAAGCCAGCACCGTCCACTGGGTATTATGGCATTGATAAAGATGAAGAAGAATTTAGCCGGGAAGGATATGATCATATCAATGAGAATAAATTCCTGAAAGTAAAAGACAATCCTCTATCCACATTTTCAATTGATGTGGATGCAGCGTCTTATAGTAATGTCCGCCGTTTTTTAAATCAGGGGCAATTGCCGCCTGCCGGAGCTGTACGTATAGAAGAAATGATCAACTATTTTCACTACCAATATCCGCAGCCAATTGGCAAAGACCCGTTCTCTATTAACACAGAAATATCTGATGCACCCTGGAATAAAGACGATAAACTGGTATTGATTGGTTTGCAGGGAGAAAAAATATCTACTGATAATTTGCCTTCATCTAACCTTGTTTTCCTGATAGATGTATCCGGCTCTATGAGTTCTGCCAATAAATTACCATTGGTAAAAGCATCCATGAAAATGCTGGTGGATCAGTTAAGAGCACAGGATAAAGTTTCGATGGTTGTATATGCAGGTGCAGCCGGATTAGTATTGCCACCTACAAACGGTTCTGAAAAAATAAAGATCAAAGAAGCGATTGATAAATTAGAATCTGGCGGTTCTACTGCCGGAGGTGCAGGTATAAAACTGGCATACAAAACAGCCAAAGAGCATTTGGTAAAAAATGGTAATAACCGGGTAATCCTTTGTACGGATGGCGACTTCAATGTTGGTGAAAGTAGTGACGATGCCATGGAAAGAATGATTGAGGAAGAAAGAAAAAGCGGCGTATTCCTTACAGTATTAGGATACGGAATGGGTAACTACCAGGATGCCAAAATGCAAAAGCTGGCGGATAAAGGAAACGGTAACCATGCTTATATTGATGGTATCAGCGAAGCTAAAAAAGTACTGGTCAATGAATTTGGTGGTACATTATTCACCATTGCAAAAGATGTGAAATTACAGGTGGAATTTAATCCTGCTAAAGTGCAAGGGTACCGTCTGATCGGTTATGAAAACAGGATGCTCGCCAAAGAAGATTTTAATGACGACAAAAAAGATGCCGGTGAGTTGGGCAGTGGACATACTGTAACAGCAATCTATGAAGTAATACCGGTGGGTGTACAAAGCGATTTCTTAAAAGGAGTTGATTCATTAAAGTATCAGAAAAATATTGAACCACTTAGCAAATCATCTAACACCGATGAGATATTAACCGTGAAATTCCGCTACAAAGAACCCGATGGTTCGGTTAGTAAATTGATTGAGCATCCGGTTAAGGACAAACAAATTCCTATAGCTGGTACATCAGATAATTTCCGGTTTGCAGTATCTGTAGCCGAATTTGGAATGTTACTCCGCAATTCTGAATTCAAATCATCTTCATCTTTTGATAATGTGTTAAGCCTTGCCCGTAAAGCAAAGGGCATTGATGAAGAAGGTTATCGTTCAGAGTTTGTGCGTTTGGTGGAGAGTGCACAAATGCTGGCTAAGGGAAAGCCTGAACCAAAAATGGAAGAGGACACAAAAAAGGAAGTAAGGTCAATGCCTGTAAGTAAAAAATAAATACAATAACCGCAGAGATGCAGGGGCGCAGAGAATAAAACACACTGTGTCTCCCCATCTCTGCGGTTAAATTTCTATCCGGCTGGCAATTTTTTCGAAACACAATTTTATAACTGCTTCGAAAGTCCCCCTTGGGGGATTTAGGGGGCTTTTTAAACAAAATGCCATGAAATTTTTATTTAAAAAAAGAAACGTACTTTTTTCAGTATCAGCCCTTGCCGTTGCAGGCTTATTGGCTACCACCAGCATCAGCCATGATAAACCTGAGAAGCAGGTAATTAAATGTTGTAGTAATCCAAGCCTGAACCACGTCTGTATTATGAAAACAATTTTAGGTATTGATACCACAGAAGAAGGGAGAAATATCAGCACATTTAAAACTCCTGAGAAAGTAGATGAATCTATTAAGAAAGGATTGGGCTGGATGGGTAATGCACAAGCACCTGATGGGGGATGGGGTGCGGGCACACATGCAAGACAGGATGTAAAGGATCCACATGCTGTAACAAGTGACCCGGCTACTACTGCTTTGGTAGCAATGTCTTTACTGAGAACAGATAACACATTGGACAATGGAGATTATTCAAAAAATTTAAAAAAGGCAACTGACTTCTTATTAAAAATTACGGAAGATTGTCCCGATAATCAACCTTACCTCACTACACTTACTAATACACAACCACAAATAAAACTGGGAAGGAATATTGATGTGATACTGACCGCACAGTTTTTTACCAACATTCTCCGGTATAACCTGAATGATGAAGCAATGAAAAAAAGAATTGAAAAAGCATTGGATAAATGTGTGGGAAGAATTCAACAGGGGCAGGATAAAGATGGTAGCTGGCGGGATGGTGGCTGGGCACCCGTACTGCAATCAGCCCTGGCGAATAATGCACTGGAAAGTGCAGATGCGGTAGGGAGAAAAGTTGATTCATCCGTTTTAGCAAGAGGTTACACATACCAGAATTCAAATTTTGATGCAAATACGAATGCAGTAGTTACTGACAAAGCTGCAGGGGTCATGTTATATGGATTATCCAGTACTACAAGGGCAAGTGCCAAAGAATCAAGAAGGGCAAAAGACATTATAGAAAAGGCAAAAAAAGATGGCAAAATTACTGACGACAAAATAACAGAAGAAAATCTCCGTGATGCTGGTATTAATTCAACTGATGCCAAGCAGCTAATGACGGCTTATTCCATTAACAAATCTTCGCAGCAACAAGCCCAGCGGGATGATGTGCTGGCCGGCTTTGGAAATAATGGGGGCGAGGAGTTTATGAGTTTCCTGATGACGGGGGAAGCATTAATGATGCAGGGCGGAGATAGTTGGAAAAAATGGTATGATGCCACCACTGGCAAACTGGTAAACATTCAGAATCAGGATGGTAGCTGGAACGGGCACCACTGCATTACCAGCCCGGTTTTTTGCACGGCCACCTGTTTATTAATACTTTCTATACATAACGATATGCAATTTTCGATGAAGCAGCATCAGTAATAAGATACTAATCATTTAACAGCCGGTTAGTGATATCGGAGTTCCGTTTTTACGGAACTCCTCTTTTTGAACTTTCTGCCATACGGCGATTGTCCAAGTGTGATAAAATAAACCAAACTAATGCGAATAATTTCTATACTCTGTTTATTACTCTCTTGCTCAATGATATGGAGTCAGATGCCTCCCGTCATTTCCGGTTCAAACAACGAAGTTCAAAATCTTAAAACATTAACAGCCGTTGAGTTAATAAGTATCGACCCTGTTGCATTAAAAAATACACTGCAAGGAAATAGTAATGGAAATAATTGTTTGGTGAAACCACTCTATGGACACAAGTCAGTTAATTTACAAAACGGTTTAACGGGAAAGGTTGCCGGTTTAAATATTACAACTACCAGCCAGGGAGTTTTTAAAAATGAAAGATATACTTTGCGATGCATTAGAACTTTTAGTAGCGATACGACACCACTTTTAATCGTAGATGGTAGGGTAATTAAACTTGATACTCTTTCAAAGATAAACCCTATTGATATTTCTTCTGTTGAGATTTTAAAAAGCGCAGCATCTACGGCTTTATACGGACCAGATGGTGTAAACGGTGCGATTTTTATAACCACTAAAAAATCATTGATAAGAACATTCATCATCAAAGACATGCTTGACGGAAGCAGGATTGAAGGTGCAACAATTTTATTCACTCCTATAAAAGCCAGGAATGAACGGTTTCAGCTAATGGCGAATGAAAGCGGGGAGGTAGTAACGGACAAACTAAAAAGATCCGAAAATTATATAATAACTGTATCGGCTGTTGGTCACAAAACGCTGGAGCAATGGGTTGAAAATAATTTTTCATATAATAAAAATGAAATTTTATTGGAAAGAGAATTTAAAACCTGTGACGAGGTTGTTCTTTCTACAATAGTTTGCCCGGGAAGAATCATTCGTTGCGGCTGGTCATGTGGGGTTAGAGGAATAAGAATTACAACAGATTCTTTAAAAAAAGAAAAGGAATATCTAATGCCATTAAGTAGTAGAATTTTCCCGAACCCAATACAAAAAGGGGGGATTCTGAATTTTCAAATAGGTAATTATGGTTTACAAGAAAAAATCGTTCAGGTTGTAAGCCTTAATGGAATGATTTTGCTGCAGCAAACATTTAAACCAATTGATGGAAAAAATACTTTTCGGCTTCAAACCGACAGTCGTTGGTCGGCCGGGGTATATTTTATCAGGTTATTGTATGAAAACGGTCAGGTTGCTGCATCTCAAAAAGTAGTTATCCAATAAAAAAATATTTTATGACTAAAAAACTCCAACTTACCATCGCAGAACCTTGTCATGAAAATTGGGAAAATATGAGCCCTGTGGATAAGGGAAAATTCTGTGGATCCTGTCAAAAGCAAGTAGTGGATTTTAGTGATATGAGTGACAGGCAGGTGGCTGAGTTTTTTAAAAAACCTTCCACTGGTTCTGTTTGTGGCCGGTTTATGACAGATCAGTTGGACCGGCCCATTGAAATACCCAGGAAGCGGATTCCCTGGGTCAAATATTTTTTCCAGATTGCTTTGCCTGCTTTTTTAGTTTCAATGAAAGTGTCAGCCAATAAAACACAAGGAGAGATAAAAGTGAATAAAATATCCGGTAAGGATACAACCCGCAGGCCAGTTTATAACGATTATAAAATGATGGGTATGGTGGCAAGGCCACAAAATATTAAACCGGTTATTGGCGATACAATTGTTGTTCCAACAGAAAAACCTGTTGAGATGATGATGGGAGATGTGGAAGAATTAGTTGATACAGCAATTATTCAACAGGTTTGTGTAATAGAAAAAATGGGCGAAATTTCAATAGGGGTGCAGGTAATAAAAAGCGAAATAGAAGGAACAGTGGTGGACGAAAATGGCCAGGCAGTTCCTTTTGCCAATATTGAAACAGGTAAACCGGGTGAAGTTGTGATGGCTGATGAAAATGGTATTTTCAAAATCAAAAAGAACTGGCTGGAGAATGCGGCGGGTTTTATTGTTTCTTCGACCGGGTATGAAAGCCGCAATGTAATAAAAGCAGAAGTAGTTTATAAAGAAGGAAAATTATTTGTTCAACTAAGATCAAATGTGGTATTACCGGAAGTAGTAGTAACTGCATTAGGAATTACCGGAAGAGTTTGCTACAGACTCGGTGGCGTTTCATATGTAAAAGGCCAAACAATTTCTGTCATTGAAGACGAAAACAGTAAAAAAATAAAAATACTTGTAGAAGAAAACAGGCTGTTTGTTTTTCCAAATCCTGTTCAATCAGGTACTGCTGTAAATATAAATTTTAAAAAAATAGAAGAAGGATACTATCTGCTTCAGCTTATGAACCTCGCCGGACAGGTTATTCATCATTCCGAAATCTGGATTGATTCCGAAGCAAGATTATTAAACATTGATCTGCCATTAGTAGCAGCCGGTAGTTATTTTATTGTGCTGATAAATAAAAAAACAAATAAAAAATTCGCTGAAAAAATAATCATCCAATAATATCATCCTTTAAACCCCGGATGAAATTGCTCAAGCGTCTTCCTCAAAAACTCCCGGTCAAGATGTGTATATATTTCAGTAGTCGTGATGCTTGCGTGGCCCAGCATTTCCTGCACTGCTCTCAGGTCTGCTCCACCTTCTATCAAATGTGTGGCAAAGGAATGCCGGAAAGTATGAGGTGAAACTGTTTTTTTTATTCCGGCCTTTAATGCCAGATCTTTAATGATATAAAAAATCATCACCCTGGATAATTTACTTCCCCGGTTGTTGAGAAAGAGTACATCTTCATTCCCTTTTTTTACATCAAGATGTACCCGGATATCTTTTTTATAAATAGTCATATACTTAATAGCACTACCCCCAATCGGTACCAATCTTTCCTTATCACCTTTGCCAACTACCCTGATAAACCCTACATCCGGATATAGCTGTGAAATTTTAAGGTTCACTACTTCACTTACCCGAAGCCCGCAACTATACATTGTTTCCAGGATGGCTTTATTCCGGCCGCCTTCGGCCTTACTCAGATCGATCTGCTCAATCATACTTTCTATTTCTTCAAAACTGAGTGTATCGGGTAATGACCTTTTTAGTTTGGGTGCTTCCAGTAAGGTCGTAGGGTTTGTTCTGGAAATATTTTCCAGTAAACAATATTTATAAAAAGCCCGGAGACCGGAAATAATTCTTGCCTGAGAAGAAGCCATCATTCCCAATGTTGATATCCATTTGATGAAATGCTGGAGGTCCTTTAAAGTAATTTCTGAAGGTGTTTTTAATGTTTTGTTTTCCAGTAAATGTTGGGTCAGTAATTCTATATCCCGGAGATAAGCCTGAACGGAATTATCAGAAAGAGATTTTTCTAATTGTAAGTATGCTTTGAATCCTTTTTTATAAGGCTCCCACATCAATATAGATTGAATTTTTGGTTATACGTTGAAGTTTATTCTGTCGCAAGTTCTAATAGCAAAATGGTACACTTTACTCCAGTGTTATTTTCTTTTCAATTTCTTTCCATTCATCCTTGATTTTTACTTTTACCCAAATTCTTGAATTGGTGATATTGACAGAATCAATATAATCATGGATAAGATCATAATCAATGTCTATTTTTTCACCAAAGGTCATCGAGGCTTTTTTACCCGTGTTTATATCTTCTAAAAAAATATTACCCCGGTCGGTATAAGCCAGCAGATTGTCGCTAATTGAAAATCTGGGGTCTATATTATTGATACCGCTGGTTTTCATCACAAAACTTTGTGTTTTGTCATATGGTAATTTTATCTGGTAACCCCTGCCGGTGGCACAGTCGTTAAACAAAACGTAAGCAAATTCAATACCTTTAAAAATACAACGAACAAAATTTTTATTCAGTTTGGCATCTGGATAATCAAACTTGGTTTTACGTTCACTACCCATACCATTATAACTCCAGACCAGGTTGTCACCTTTGCAGTCATTCGCTGTCAGCCAAACAGTTGGTGCTTGTTTATGGTCGCCGGTAAATTTCAGGGTATCTTTAAAACAGGCGGTATCACAAAATAATTTTGGTGCACCAGCGCCGGAAGATTTGCAACCAGTGATTGAGAAAGCAAGAAGAATAGCTATTGCAGGAATAATAAAAAATTTCATTTTTGTTTGTTTGGTCTGATAACAAAAATAACCAATGCAAATCGTTGGTAAGTAAATTATTTTATCCTCTTGACTGAAACGGCCTATTCATTATCTTCGGGCTTATGAGTACTATGCAACCCATTAATCTCCGGTCGTTTAAACAAAAAGCTAAACTTAAGAAAAACAGTATGCGCCGGTTTCTTTCCAAACTGGAAAGAGAAGCACCTAAAGGACTCGATAAAAAAATTGCCGTACTTGAAAAGGAAGTGTGGGCCGAAACTGATTGCCTGACCTGTGCAAATTGCTGTAAAACGATGACACCGACATTTACCAACCAGGACATGAAAAGAATATCCGCTCATTTAAATATGACCGTCGAAGCATTTCAAACCAAATGGTTAAAAAGAGAAAGAGGTGGCGAAAGGGATTGGATAAATAAAGTGGAACCCTGCCAGTTCTTAAACCTGAAGGATAATAAATGCAGCATTTATGAAGTTCGTCCCGCTGATTGTTCCGGCTTCCCGCATTTATCCAAAAAGTTCAAAGACTATGTGCATATACATAAACAGAATGTAGAGTATTGTCCGGCTACATACAGGTTGGTGGAGAAGATGATGGAGAGAGCCGTGAGTGAATTGTGAATAGGCGGAGGCTGTTTATTCACCATTCACTATTGACCATTCACCTCATAAAAACACATCTTCAATAAAAAAATATTCCGCTTCTCCATTTCTTTGCATCGTAATAGAAAGAATATCGTACGAAATCCATTGATGCCCCGGATTTAAAAACAGATATTCATCAGCTGCTTTTTGTAAATTTTTGAATTTCTTTTTTGTGACACTGTCTTCCGGGTGACCACCAAATGGAGATGCTTTTCTTGCTTTTACTTCTACAAAATGTAAAAATTTACCTTTCGTGGCTATTATATCAAGTTCATGATAAGAGTATCGCCAATTGCGATGCAATAGGGTATATCCATTTTCAACCAACCATCTGGCTGCCATTTCTTCACCTTCTTTACCTAATTCATTATGCGAGGCCATCCATTATCTTTGTGTCAAAATAAAGAAAAATAATTTATGCCGGGTATTTATCATCTCAAAGGGGCTGTTAAACATTTTGATTGGGGGGGCTTTACATTTATTCCATCTTTACTGAGTATTGAAAATAAGAAACAATTACCCTTTGCTGAATATTGGATGGGTACACATCACCTGGGAGAGGCGCTGGTAAATACCGGTGGCACTGAACTTACACCGCTTTCTTCAATTGCTCCTTCAATTCCCTTTTTATTTAAAGTACTTGATGTAAGGGGAATGCTTTCTATACAGGTGCATCCTTCAAAAGAAGCTGCGGAAAAAGAATTTGCCAGGGAAAATGCAGAAGAAATCCCGTTGGATTCTCCGCAGCGTAATTATAAAGATGCTAATCATAAACCAGAGTTAGTTGTAGCATTAAGTGATTTCTGGCTGCTGCATGGGTTTAAACCAACGGAAGAATTAGTGTATACCTTACTGAATGTAGTGGAGCTGCGGGAGTTGTTACCTGTTTTTAATGAATCGGGTTATGCAGGTCTGTACAGGCATGTTATGGAAATGCCACAGAAAGAAGTGAACAGGATTTTACAACCACTCCTTGATAATATTACAACAACGAATACCGATGATGAGCCGGATAAATCTGACGAAGATTTTTGGGCAGCAAGGGCAGCAGCAATATTTATAAAAGATGACAATATTGACCGGGGTATTTTTTCTATTTATTTTTTTAATCTTGTTCACCTTAAAAAAGGGGAAGGTCTCTATCAGGCTGCCGGAGTTCCACATGCTTACCTGGAAGGACAGAATGTAGAGATTATGGCTAATTCGGATAATGTGTTACGGGGTGGACTTACTTCCAAACATATTAATGTAAAAGAATTGCTGAAACATGTAAAATGTGAAGCCACTTATCCACAAATACTTACTGCCGGAAAAACAAATGAGGATGAATTTATCTACAAAACCCCCGTACCCGATTTTAAACTTAGCTTTTTTGAAATGGAATCGGGTGATGTGATCCCTTTTATTCCGAACGGAGAAGAAATCCTGCTGCTGACTGAGGGAATAGTAGAAGTGGATGATGATAAAATTGCACTAAAACTTGAAAAAGGCAATCCTTCAGCTGTGGCATTCCCGGGGCAGGTGATTTATCTGGCCGCTGCCGCCAAATCCACTGTTTTCAGGGCTTCCGGCAATATCAACAATCGTTGATAAATAGAAAGGCTATTTGCTTCATTTAAGTTATTTTTGCAACTTATTATTTCTTTCAATTAATTATTATGAAGATTAACAAAAAGCTGATCGTATTTACAATCATATTAGTAGCAATTGCAACGGTATGTAAATTTTTCTTCGGACCGGAATTAACATGGTCTGGATTTTCACCGGTAATCGCTATCGCATTGTTCGCTGGTTTTATCATGAAGCAAAAAGATATGTCATTCCTGTTGCCATTGCTGGCATTGTTTATCAGCGATGCAGTGATACAGTTATTATATACGCAAGATTTATTTCCTTACGCCGGATTCTATAGTGGCCAGTGGAAAAATTATTTGATACTGATGGCGGCGGTATTAATTGGCTGGGCATTGAAGGGCAGAAGTTATCTAAGTCTTTTGGCTGGCACAATCGCAGCACCTACCGTTTTTTTCCTTGTCTCCAACTTTATGGTGTGGACAGCATCCTCTGAAGTTGTTTATGCAAAAAGTATTAGTGGTTTAATGACCTGCTACGAAGCCGGTCTTCCTTTTTATAGAAATTCTTTGATTGCAACACTTCTGTTCTTACCCGTGATACTGGTTGCTTATAATTTTATTACCAAAAAGAAAGCGGTATTTACTTTAGCATAATCCATTCTCTATATTTTGAAGCCCATCAGTGTATGCTGGTGGGTTTTTTATGACCTCACCCCACAAAAATGTTTTTGATTCGCAGAGTCTTCACCCCCTCTCCTGAAGGAGAGGGGAAGCAGAGTCTTCTGTTATCAGAGTAGTGATGGGGTGAGGCTCAACTCGCCGTTCCCTCATACCCCTCATCATGTAGTAGCTTATGATGATGCCCATCCGCTGCTTCCGTTGCCAATTCATCACAACGATTATTAAAAGGATTATCTGCATGTCCCTTCACCCATTTGAATTTTATCGTATGCTTTTTCGATAACTCCCAAAACTCCCACCACAGATCGGGATTTTTTTTACCGCCTTTAAAGTTTGTCTTTATCCAGTTCTTCAGCCAGCCTTCTTCCCATGCCTTCACCACATACTGACTGTCTGAATACACCGTCACATCCATTTTTTCTTTCTTCAATGCTTTCAATCCGGCAATTACCGCCATTAGTTCCATTCTATTATTGGTAGTATGATGATAGCCTTGCGATAATTCTTTGCGATGATGGCCACTCATTAATATAGTACCATAGCCACCGGGGCCGGGGTTGCCTCTTGCCGAACCATCGGTATATATTGTAACGGTTGTACTCATAATTTTTTTGGCCACGAATTTTCACGAATTGACACGAAAAGGAAAACATTAATCAGAGTGTCTTCAATGTTTTAATTACAGGATTGCAATAATAACCCGGAGGCTGTATTCTTCGTGTAAATTCGTGTGATTTCGTGGCTAACCTGTATTTGTTGTTAAATCCAAAAACTGCGTCAGCAGTTAATCCATGTTCATCCGTCCAGTCCGTGTTATCCGTGTGTATGTATTTACACTTGAAAGACACCTGTCTTCAATTCATTTATCTGTGGATTACAATTCGCCGCAGCAATTCCTTCCGAAATAACTTTCCTCGTATCCACCGGATCAATAATCGCATCCACCCACAATCTTGCCGCTGCATAGTAAGGTGATGTCTGTTTATCATACCGTCCTTTAATAGTACTCAGTAATTTATTCTCCGCTTCCGGAGTTATCACTTCGCCTTTTGCTTTTAAAGAAGCAACTTCTATCTGTAACAACACTTTCGCAGCCGCATCACCACCCATCACTGCAATTTTTGCCGTAGGCCATGCATAAATAAACCGTGGGTCGTAGGCCTTGCCACACATCGCATAGTTGCCGGCGCCATAACTGTTACCAATGATGATGGTAATTTTTGGCACCACAGAATTTGCAACCGCATTCACCATCTTAGCACCGTCTTTAATGATGCCGCTATGTTCGCTGCGACTGCCGACCATAAAACCGGTAACGTCTTGTAAAAACACCAGCGGTATTTTCTTCTGATTGCAATTCAATATAAACCTTGCAGCTTTATCCGCACTGTCATTATAGATAACACCGCCCAGCTGCATTTCACTTCCGCCTGAACCATCGGGTCGGGAGGATTTCTTAGCTTTTACTACAAGCCGCTGATTCGCCACAATACCCACAGCCCATCCATCTATGCGGCCATAACCACACACTATTGTTTTACCATAATCCGGCTTAAACTGTTCAAACGAAGAGACCTCTTCATCTTTAATGACTTCCCCTTCTTGTGCCTTGTACCTTGTACCTTGTACCTTTTCGTTAGCACCTTGTTCCTTATCTACTATCCGTTCAATAATATCCACCATATCATACGGCTTACCATCATGCGGAAACAAACCATATAATTCTTCTGCCTTCTTCTTAGGCGCTTTCGCCGCTATTCGGTCAAACCCTGCTTTCGGTTTTTCGCCGAGCATCGAAAACATTTTCTTGATATGGTCCATGCATTCCTGCTCGGTCTTGAATTTATAATCAGCAATGCCGCTTATTTCTGTATGCGTCACCGCACCGCCGAGAGTTTCGTTGTCAATGTCTTCACCGATGGCAGCTTTTACGAGGTAAGGCCCTGCTAAATAAATAGAACCATTGCCTTCCACCATCAGTGTTTCATCACTCATGATGGGCAGGTAGGCGCCGCCCGCCACACAGGGGCCCATCACCGCAGCTATTTGTGTGATGCCCATGCCGCTCATGCGGGCATTGTTGCGAAAGATGCGGCCAAAATGTTCTTTGTCGGGAAATATTTCATCCTGCATTGGCAGAAAAACACCGGCGCTGTCCACCAGGTAAATAACCGGCAAATGATTTTCCATCGCTATCTCCTGCAACCGCAAATTCTTTTTACCCGTAATGGGAAACCATGCACCCGCCTTCACCGTCTGGTCGTTGGCGAGTATCACACACTGGCGGCCGCTTACAGTACCCACACCAGCCACCGTGCCACCCGCAGGGCAACCGCCCTGTTCGGCATATAGTTCATAACCGGCAAATGCACCGATCTCAATAAAAGATGAACCCTTATCAATTAAGTAATCGATCCGTTCACGGGGAGTGAGTTTATTTTTCTCTCTTTGTTTTTCTATTGCTTTTTTACCGCCGCCTTCATATATCTTTTCGAGCCTGCGGCGCATTTCGCTGAGGCTTTGTTTTAGTACGTCTTCGTTCTTATTGAATTCGAGGTTCATTTTGTAATTCGTTGAGAGGCAAAGATAGGGGACGGAATAGAGAGTGAGAGTGGGGTGCTATATCCTCTTTAGCCAGCCGGAAATGCTCATCCTGCTTCGTTTACAAAGGGTCACTTCATGTTCCATTTCATCACTCTTAAAAAATACGGCTGTCTTTGACTCAGGTTGTATTTTCTGCGCCGTCTCCTCCCGGTATATGTATAACTGACCGCCATCTTCTTCCTGCCAGTCTTCGTTCAGGTAATTGATGAGTGAGAATTTTCGTTTATTATCCGACCGGAACTGGTCAATATGCCGTTTGTAAAAATTGCCCTCTTCGTACACGGCGTAATGAAATTCGTAGCTGTTGATACCGGTGTAGCAGGTACTGTTCAGATGGCAGATAAATTCTTCTGCCTGCTCCAGGAATTCCTGTTCGTACACATTGTTATTGCTTTTATCTAACCAGCATATCTTATCGCTGCGCATTTGCTGGTTGGCATCTTTTAATTTGTTATTGCCTATACCTGCATCCGTCATCGCTTTATCCTCCTGTAGTTGTTGTATGTTTTGTTGCAGACCTTTTGAGAGTGTTGCTGTAAGAAAATTATTATCAATACCCACTTTATTGGCGAGGTAACTATCTATCAGCACATCAAATTGTTGGTTCATAATTGCATTGGGAAAGGAGGGAAGGTAGGCTTTTTCGCCTTTTTTGGTCTTCGAATCCCGATAGCTATCGGGAGTAAACAACCTTTGTTGGTGCCTGCCTGCCGGCAGGCAGGTTGTGACAAGCCATCCCGCATAAGGCGGGACAAGATGTGAGCAGGCAAATCACCAACAAATGAATAGAGGAAATTTTAACTCCTGCCGTTGGTGGGGCCAGCACACAATGCCATGCTCAACACCAACTATGGCGTAAAAAAATGGAGCCTATTATGAATAGACTCCACCAATATGAAAGGATGTGAATTGATTTTGTAGCCAGCTTTATTTTGTAGCAGGATTTGAAGAAACATTCATATCCCTTACACAAACATATTTGCCGTCACGTTTCTGGAATAAGGACATATAGTGACCGTTATCTTTTGGTTTTCCGTCACTTTGAGTTGTATTCCATGAACCAATTTCTACTACCATATTTCCTTCGGCAAAAAGATCAACTACTTTATAAACGTTGATCTGACCGGTTGTATCTTCAGCAATACCCTTTGCAATAGATTCTTTTATGGCAGCTTTACCTGCAGCTGGAACTTTGTTCCTGCTATAACTAATGGCATCATCTGCATAGTATGCTGCTACTGCATCAGCATCTTTTGCTTTTTCACCTGCTGAAAAAGCATCTTCCATGGCCTGGATCTCGACTTTTAATTTTTCCATATCTACAGGTTTTGTTTCTTCTTTTGATGAAGAACAGGCAGAAAAAATAAATGCGGCCATTCCGATTAATGCCGCTGATCTTAGTTTGATTCTCATAATTATATTTTTTTTGGTGAATAGAGCCAGAAGGTAGTATTAATAATCGGGAACACCATTTTTAAATCTAATTTTTTTTTCCGCCTTGGCAGGTGTTCCAAAAAAGTAACACGCCTCAGTTGGTGTACTGAGCATGCCGAAGTATCTCCACCAACCTAACAGTATTTAGTAAGCCATTGTTTAAAGATAGTTTTCTAACTTAGCTAGTATGAAAGGTAGAAACGTATTGATAATTACAGGTATCATTCTCATATTTTTCAATCTACTTTATTTCGCATCAGGCAATTTTAAGTTTCCGCAAGGAGAGACAGGTTATAAAGTGGGTTACCTTATTGGCAGCAGCGTTTTGGGCATAGCCGGATTAGTGCTTTTAATCATTGGTTATATTCGTCACAAAAAGATAATCCGCAAAAAAGAAAAGGAAATGATGGATTCCTTTCTTAAGTAAGTTAACCTTCAATCTTTTTTTCCCTTGTTGATCTTCGAATCCCGATAGCTATCGGGAGTAAACGGCCTTTGTTGCTGTAGCGCCAAGCCAGGTGTGTAGGCGATCACCAATTTATCTGCCGGAGGCACGACAAACGAATAGAGGAAATCTTAACTCCGGCCGTTGGTGGGCCAGTAGGAGGAGCAATACATGATTGTCGGCGGCTATGCCGTGGGCATACTTGGTAATCCCCAGTTTAGTTTCTATACATTTTCACCTGAACAGAAGCGACTCGCTTGCCAACATATACCGGGTTGTACAAATAAAATTTAAACTGTCCTACATTGGTAATCGCAACAGGTGTAATAGCATTTAGAGTGAATAGATGAACCTCAACTCCTGGTTGAGATCCGGAGGGATCCAAAACCGCCGTATCAGATAATGGCTGAATAATATTTCTCCATATCCTGATTTTTACAGCCTTAATGTTTATATCTGTAGTTGTTACAGGAAACTGACTTGGCAAAGTAAGTGTAATCTGCAGGTCATTCATCACATGCTGTTGGCCGGCAGTTAACGTAAACTCCTTAAACGGATGATCTGTTTCTGTCAGAACAACCGGGGTAGTAGCAGAAGAATGTGTGGCGGTATCTGAAGGCGAATTATTTTCAGTTTTAATAACCTTATCCTGATCTTTTACTGTTGTATCGCTTTTTGATTTTTCAACCTGACGAAATATGCCTATTTGATTGATCGGTTTAGGGAAATCAAAAAAAATGGAGCTAATTAATAATCCACCGGATAAAACAGCTAACAGCACAACTCCATATAACAAAATGATCCCGGCGTTTTGTATAGATTTGTTTTTGTTTTTAACCAGAACAGAAAAAACAAAGACTAATATCATCAGGCCAAATACCAGAAGTATTGTGCCGATTGGTATGGAAGAGTTCTTAATACCTAATCCTTTTATTATTGCGATAACTGCAGCAATACCAACAATGCCAAAGGCATATTTCATAGCAGGAACTTTTTTGGATGCTTCACGCAACAGAAGAAGGGGATTGAATGGCATAGAGTTGGTTGAAGTTATAATAATAGCGATTGCAACACAAGTAACTTTGCAATGACGAAACTAATATATCAAAAATATTTTAGAACAGAATAATCTTTTTCCCTTGCTGGTTTTCGAAAGAGTAAACAACCATTGTTGGTGTAGTACCAAGCCAGGTGAACAGGTGATCACCAAAAAACGAATTGAGGAAATCTTAATTCAGGCCGTAATGCCTTCGGCAGATAAATTGGTGAAGCCAACACACAGCTTGTCCTGCCCTGGGGGGAATGCCATACGCAGCCCCAACTGCGACGCAAATGAATTAAAGGCCATCTTTCCTTACCGGGTATAAAATAATATTTAACTTCAATCATTAATTAGTTTATCACCATACATCCATCTTTTGGAACAACTACTAACTTATTTTTTGGGTAAAGGCGTGCCTGCCGCTGAGATGGAGCAGATAACCACCGGCTTTCAATTAAAGAAAATTGCCAAAGGTGATTATTTTGTGCAGGAAGGCAAGACCAGTAAGTACATGGCATTTATCACCAAAGGGTTGTTTCAATATTTCTATGTAAGAGATGGGAAGGAGATAACAACGTATGTTACGGGAGCAAATTCGTTCCTGCTTTCGTTAAGCAGTTTTTTTAAACAGCAGCCAAGTAAAGAAAATATAAGGGCTATTGCCAATGCTGAAATCTGGGCTATACATTATAATGATATGAAGAGGCTGAAGAAGGAAAGCGAGGCTTTTAAAGCATTTTATATTGCCGCACTGGAAAGCCTGGTAGTGGGGATGGATGATACCAGAACCAACCTGATCATACTTACTGCCGAAGAACGATATGCCTTACTATTGAAAAATGAACCGGCCCTGTTACAACAAATGCCACTCCAATACCTTGCTTCTATATTGGGAGTGACTCCCAGACATTTAAGCCGTATCCGCAACAACTTCTCCTGATTTTTATTTATAGACATTTGTCCGGTGCCGGCCGTTTCCGGCAATATATCTTTATATCGTTAATCACAACAATCAAAACGATACAATTATGAAAAACCAAAAAACAATTGGATGGTTACTGATCGCCGGGGCTGCCGGTGTATTTATTCCGTACACTATTTTGACTATCATTTTTGAATATCCTGATATTTTAAGACAAGATACCGGGGTAATATTGACAAAATTTAATGAAGGCGGCGGGCAATTGATTGCCACATGGTTTGCCTTTGCATTAATGGGTCTTCCATTGATACCTGCTTATATTCTTATTGGCCAAAAGTTAGAAAACAAATCTTCATTGGTCCGTATTGCTACCAGCATTGGTGTAATTGGATTAATCGTACAGATGATTGGCTTATTGAGGTGGACTTTTGTGCTTCCTGTGCTGGCTGATAGTTATGTACATGCAACCGATGAAGCAACAAAGGCAGCGGTAGTTGTTGGTTTTAAAACTATTCATCAATTTGCCGGTGTGCTGTTAGGAGAGCATCTGGGGCAATTATTTACAATCATATGGACGGTATTAATTTCTATCTCTCTTTTAAAATTAAAGTTGATGCCGAAATGGGTAGGCTGGGTAGGGTTTATCAGCTCCTTCATTTATTTACTGGCACAGGCTGAATTATTGGCAACTGTAATCAAAGGATTTCCGGTTTGGGATATGGCAGGATTTATTGGCAGCACCATTTGGTTACTGTGGTTAGTAATCATAGGTATCAGGTTTCTGAAAATTAATCTTGAGTAGTATAGTTTACAATACTATTGCTTATATCGCTATTGGTGTTTTCTGTCCCCAAACAAAAGCCTCCTTTTTAAATAAGAAATGGAGGCTTTTAAAATACCAATTACATCAGTTTTTCGCCCTTGTTGGTCTTCAAAAGAGTAAACGACCTTTGTTGGTGCCTGCCTGCCGGTAGGCAGGTTGTGCCAAGCCATGTGAGCAAGCAGATCACCAACAAACGAATAGAGGAAAACTTAACTCCGGCCGTTGCTGGGGCCAACATTAAATGCCATACTCAACAACAACTGCGGCTGCAAATATCAATATGGCCTTTTCTTCGGATTCTTCCGCATATCAAACAGACAAAGAACTTCAATGGTATTTTTCTGATAACGGTAAAAGATCTGGTTATGAGGAGTAAATAAAATACTCCGTACATTCTTTCTTTTAACGGATAGCTTACCTATTGTTGGGTTTTTAGAAATAAACTCAATCCGTTTTTCCAAACGATCAAGAAAGTTGAAAGCAGCTTTAGCAGAGAATTCTTTTAGCAGGTATTGGTAGACTCGGAGAGTATTATTGCGGAAGCGTTTGGCAATAATTATTTTTTCTTCCATTCCTTCATCTCTTTTTTAAAGTCACCCCAGGAAATGGTTTCTTTATTATCAGCTTCTTCAATGGCTTTGTCCAATTCTTTCAACTGACCAGGAGACAGTTGGTCAACAATGTCTTTTTTTGTAGCATAGAAAGCGACATCTTCCATTACCTGGTTCAGCACAGCTTCATCTTCTATGCCATCCAGCAGTTGATATATTTTTGTCTTTACGGCTTTACTCATATTATTTATTTTCAATTGTAAATTACAAAATTATATTTAATCATAAATATTTTGCCTTTGTTGGTCTTCGAATCCCGATAGCTATCGGGAGTAAACAGCCTTTGTTGGTGCCTGTCCCGATTTTTTCGGGGTTGCGCCAAGACAGGTGAGCAGGTGATCACCAATTTATCTGCCGAAGGCACGACAAACGAATAGAGGAAGCTATCTAATAAGCCCTGATTTTTTGGATTAAAAAAAATCTTACCTTAAAATAAAAAATTATAGCAAAAGCAAAAGGTAAGGGTACTAAAGAAGACCCCTGGCAATTAAAGACACCGCCAGGATCATCGGAGTATTTCATGTATAAAGAGAATGATATACTGGTTTGTAAAGTAGGCAGCACCACCCTGCATTATCAATGGAGTTGTATAGATGATTGTCATGCTATGCTAAAAAAACACGGTGACTGGATGGAATTGGGAAGTGCAGATGAACAAAAACCCGCCAAAGAAGGAACAGTGGAAGCATGGGGTCGTTCGCCCAAAAATCCAGTGGGTGGATGGTATGGTTTGAAGAAAGGATTCCGGGGAAGATTTGGCATGTATGTTCCTCCACTGATGGAAACGTTAGGCCTTGTGGATTTGGAACATAATCCAAAGAACAACCGGATGAAGGCGAAATAATTTTTGGTTGACAGGTCTAACCATACAAAGGAATTAATGTGCTGAGCTCCACATCTTTTTCTTTTCCTCTTAATTTTATGGAGCCAAGAAATTGAGTTGTATATTTTCCTTCAAGCGGTAATATTTTCAGTAAATCATCTGATACAATTATTTCTGCATTGAACTCTTTGCATTTTCCCTGTATGCGGCTGGTGGTATTTAGTACATCGCCGGAGAAAGTAATATCCCGTTTAATAATTCCAACTTCCCCCGCTATTACGCTACCACAATGTATTCCGGCTTTAAACCCTGGTAAAAGATCATATTCTTCATTATATCTGTTTTGATGCTTATCAATTTCTCTTTTCATATCAAAAAAGCAATTGATACAACGATTATCCTCTGTGCCATTACTGTATGTCCATGATATTATTACCTCGTCACCAACATACTGATAGATTTCTCCTTTATTATCAAGAATAGGGTTGGTAATATCGGCAAAAAAATCTTTTAACAGATGGTGGTATTTTTTATCTCCCAGTTTCTCGGCTATGGTGGTGGATGAATTGATATCAACAAACATAAAGATTCGTTCTTCTTCCCTGGGAGTCTGGTATTTACCCCGGATAAGATTCCACATATTGCCTTCGCCAAACTTGGTATTAAACTGCAAAAAAATTTGTGTTAAAGCAACTACTGACGACCACACCAATGTATTTTTTGCATGAAGGCGATTGGTCAGAAATGCATTAAAAGCTTGTTTCGTTTCGAAATTCGAAAATGATTTTCCGGTTTGGACCTGGGCAGCTATAAATGCAAGAACTACAGTAATGATGGCTACGATAATTATAAAGGAGAGTAGCACCGCCAGCAATGTAAAGCCATACGGTTTGTCCCGGTATTTTTCGTTTACATAAAATACAAGGAAACTTCCACCCATTAATGCACCGAGAAGTGCAGCAGACAAACTAAAAACAAGGTGATTACCAAAATTAAAATCAGGAGAGAAACCTGCTGATAAACCCGAACTCAATACAAAATAATCGTAGCAGGCATTCAAAAATCCTATACAGAGCCAGGTAATTATTATGATACCAAGTTTATTAAATTTTAACCGTTGTCGTTGCGTCATTCAGAATTAGTTTGGCTTCTCAAACATACTAAGTTTAGTTGGTGAGAATGTATGAGTAATAATTATTTGCCTATGTTGGTCTTCGAAAGAGTAAACGACCTTTGTTGGTGTTGCTGGTCTTCGAAAATGTAATAAACAACAAAGAAGTTCAACCCGCCGGTTGAACTTCTTTGTTTAATCCAACATTATAATTTAAAAACCCCTCTGGACTGTCCCTCGTGGTTTGGGTAAAATTTTTCTTGGAATTTTTTCATCTTCTTGCGCTGTATTGTACACAAAGGATGCAATAATGGTAGCTGCTTGTACCAGGTCAGCAGGAACAAGATGATCATACGTATCCATATTGGTATGATGAGTACGGGTATCATATTCTATTTCATCCTGTATAAACTGGAAGCCGGGAATACCCACCGCATCAAAAGCCTGGTGATCGGTACCGCCCGTATTATCAATCGTTACTGTTTTAGCGCCCATGTCATGAAATGGTTCAAGCCATTTAGCTAAAACAGGACCTGCATCTTTATTACCCTGCAAATAAATACCACGGATCTTGCCGGTGCCATTGTCCAAATTATAATAAGCGGATACTTTTCCATGCTCAGGTTTCAGCACCATATCCACCGGGTCGGCAAAATGATTTTTTACATAGCCGCGGGAACCCAACAATCCCTGTTCTTCACCACTCCATAAACAGATACGGATGCTGCGCTTCGGTTGCAATCCTGATGCTTTGATGATACGCATCGCTTCCATCATTACAGCGCAACCGGCTGCATTATCTGTAGCGCCGGTAGCTCCCTGCCAACTATCCAGGTGTCCGCCCACAATGACCCATTCATCTTTCAATACAGGATCTGTGCCCGGTATCTCTGCTACCACATTATAGCCCTTCAGGTCACTATCATAAAATGTTGTTTTCACTTCTGCTTCCATTTCAACTTTTTGCCCGGAAATAATGAGGCGCTGTATTCGTAAATAATCATCACTGGATAACATCACATATCCATAATTATTTTCTCCATCTTTTGCATAGCTGCCGCCACCTTGTACAAACAAGGTTCCGTCGTTGCCGGCACGGCTCATGCTAAGTACTAAGGCAGGTTTTTCATTTTTATAAAAATCTCCCATCTGCCGTTGCAGGGTTTGCCGCTGCCGCATAGCTGTTAACTGATCGGGAGTGAGGTTTCCAAAATTTCCCTGCCGGCGGCTGGTGTCGGGTTTGGAGTTGGCCATTTTTTCCAACTCTTCGTCGGTGAACCTTGTGCCATCCGCTGTAAAGGATGGTTTTAATGTATCCGGCGAAAACATCATGACGATCTTACCTTCTACTTTGCCGGAATAATTCTGGTAGAGTTCCGCAGAATCTTTGGCTCGGATGAGTATCACTTCTTTTTGTATTGCTTTTTTTCCGGGAGTGCCGCCTGTCCATGCTCTTGGTATGGCCACCACTGGAAAATAATAGGGAGATGTGATGGCGAGATAACATTTGTTCAATTCCCAGCCTTTTCCAAAATCGCCCCATGGTTCCAGTGTTGCATTGGTCAATCCCATTTTGATCAATTCATCTTTGGCCCAATTGGCTGCCCGGGAAAAGCCGGGTGAATTGGTAAGTCGTGGTCCGCTTACATCAGTAAGATGAAAAGCGATATCCATTACTTTGGAATTGCTGAGGCCTTCTTTTTTTATTTTGTCGGTGGCGTCTGTTTGTGCAGATGCTGAAATGATTCCGCCAATAAGGAAGGAAAAGAATATGATCTGTTTTCTCATGAGTTGTTGTTTTTTGGTAAATGAAATTGGAGGGAAAAGGTATTCAATAAATTTGGTTGAAAATAAGTTTTTCTTATTAGCCTTGTCGCCTTCGAAAGATTAAACAGCCTTCTTTGCCTTTGTTGGTCTTCGAAAGAGTAAACGGCCTTTGTTGCTATTGCGCCAAGCCAGGTGAGTAATCAAATCACCAATTTATCTGCCGAAGGCATGACAAACAAATAGAGGAAATTTAGACCTGCCGATAATTTTTCACCAACTTTATACTTCTGCCAACTCACTCAATGCCTTTACGAACTGATCCAATTCTGTTGGAGTGGTATAAACATGGGGAGTAATACGGCACCCATGCACATTGGCATAATCAATAGCCACCGTATAAATCTTATATTTTTTCAGCAATGTATCTGCAAGGTCAGCCGGTTTCATAGTAGCGATACCCACATTTGCAATGGCACATGAACGTTCAGCCTGTGCAGGAGTATTGACAATTACATTTTTCAGGTTTCTCACCTTATCTGTCCAGTAGTGTTGCAGGTAGCGTAGCCTTGCTTCTTTTCTTTCTGCACCAATTTTCAGATAATAATTAATTGCATTTGTGATGGCTAGGTAAGTATGAACAGGTGGCGTTCCGGTATGGTTCAACCTATGAATATCACCTTCCTGATAACTAGTGTTGGGACCCAGCAAGGGCCATATGTCTGCAATGTTTTCTTTTTTTACATATAAGAAACCTAAACCCAGCGGAACACTCATCCACTTGTGCAAGCTGGTGCCATAATAATCGCAATGCAGATCAGGAATTGAATATCTGAAATGTGCAAATGCATGAGCCCCGTCTACCAGCACTTTTACACCTTTGCTATGTGCCATATCACAGATCTTTCTTACCGGAAGTATCTGGCCGGTAATGTTGATGATATGGCATACCATCAGCAATTTTGTTTTGGCAGTGATGGCATTGGCATACAGATCCACAATCTCTTCGTCTGAAGAAGGATGATTGGGAATGGAAATGATTTTATTGATAACACCATGTCTTTTGGCCGCCAGTTTAAACATATCGAGCATGGCGCCATAATCCTGTTCGGCCATTACTGCCTCATCACCGGGCTGCCAATGTGTGCCGCCAATCACCAGGTCCAGCGATTCGGTAGTATTTCTGGTGATCACTAATTCCTCATTAGAACAACCTGCCAGTGCTGCCAGTTTTTCGGCCATGGCTTTATTGTCATCAAATCTTTTTGTACGCATATAATAAGATCCCTGGTAGTTTATTTCCCGAACATGGCTGATAAATTGTTCCAGCACTTCCTCTGATAGAAAACAATAGTACCCATTCTCGAGGTTGATATAATCCGGCTTCAGGCGATATCCTTTTCGGATGCCATCCCAGAAATCTTCATCGGCAGCCAGTGTTTCTGGTTGTATGTGTTCATACTTTGCTATCCATTTATCCAATTGGCTGAAGGCAGGCGTAATACCAAGCAGCGAGATGTTTTTTATAAAGGCTCTTTTATCCATTCCTGAATGTACGAAAATAATTTTTTCCATTGATCTTCAAGAGGGCACACTGCATTTGTTGGTTCCTGCATTGCTTCACAACGAATTGTAGGATAAACCGATATGAAAGTGCCGGCATAGAAATTATTTAAACGGCAAAAAATACCTGTAACCTTTTTATTGCCCTAAGCGTCGGGTTAATGCTGGTTATACAAAACCGGAAAGTTCGCAATTTGTATTAACCGTTTATCAATTACGATAACTACCGCCTGTTTATATTGAATAACTTTAAAAAAATAGCAACCATGAAAAATATCTTCCTCATTTTTTTATACTGCTTTATTGCCGCATCAGCCTATCCACAGGATGGGCATCCGGTTACAACTGCCAGCTCAAAAATTTCTATTGAGAAACTTACGGCCACTGACTGGCAAACTGATCTGCGTTTCCTGCAACAAACTGTTCATAAGGATTATTCTTTTTTATTCAAAAAAATAACGGCTGCTGATTTTGATGCAGCAGTTGAAAAATTATACAAAGCAATACCGGAAATGCAGGATCATGAACGCATTGCTGGCATTGGCAGAATAGTATCTATGTTCCGGTACGGACATACCTCTTTAGGATGGAGGCAAAGCCCGTTTAAATATCATGTAGCACCGGTTAATTTTTATTGGTTCAGCGATGGTTTGTATGTGGAGGGAGCTGATAAAAAATATGCCTCAATAATAGGTGCAAAGCTGGTGAAAGTGGAAGGAGTTCCAGTGATGCAGGTACTGGATGCAATAAAGCCATTGGTTCCCGCTGAAAATGAACAGTATTTTAAGGCGTACGGATTGGATTTTATTGCAATCCCCGAAGCTTTGCATGCACAGGGTGTTTCCAAAGAATTGAAAACAAATGTGACTTACACATTGGAGAAAAATGGAAAAATATTTGAACAAACTTTTGAAGCAAAAGAAGGGTTTCACTTGCCAAGAGATTATGGTTTTGTAAAGCCTGGCACGGATTGGACAAGTGGAAGAGACCAAAGCAATACGCCATATTACCTGAAGAATATCGGTAAAAATTATTATTACGAATATCTTCCCGAAAGTAAAACTGTTTATGTACGGCATAGCCAGGTATTGGATGATAAAGAGGAAACGATTGCTGCCTTTTATAAAAAAGTATTTGAATTTATTGATAAGAATGATGTGGACAAGCTGGTGATTGATGTGAGACTGAATGGCGGTGGAAATAATTACAGGAATAAACCAGTGATCACCGGAATTATAGAAAACAAAAAAATCAACAAGCCCGGAAAATTATTTGTGATCATCGGTCGTCGCACTTTTTCTGCCTGTCAGAACCTTGTGAATGAATTTAGCAACTACACAAATGCTTTATTTGTTGGAGAACCTACTGCTGAGAATATTAATTTTTATGGTGATACACGCCAGGTGGATTTACCAAAAACGAAAATACCTGTATTTCTTTCCTTCGCCTGGTGGCAGGATAAACCCCAATGGGAAAATGCTGACTGGCTGGCACCGCAACTGGCAGTTGATATGAGTTTTGAAGAGTACAAATCAAATAAAGACCCGGTGCTGGAAGCATGTCTGAATTTTAATGAGAAAGATATTGTTTTAGATCCGGTAGACCGTTTGCGACAGTTGTTTATTACTGGCAAACTGGATGAAGTGGAAAAGGAAGCAACAAAAATGGTAGCTGATTCCAAGTATCGTTATTATGATTTTGAAACTAAATTCAATGATGCGGGATATAATATGCTTAATGGAAAACAAATTGATGCTGCTCTTTTTGTTTTTCAATTGAATACCAAACTGTTTCCAAAATCTGCTAACGCATGGGATAGTTTTGCTGAAGCCAACTGGAAAGCAAAGAAAATTGATAAAGCAATCGAGTATTATAACAAAGCAATTGAACTGGATCCACATGGTGTTACAGGTGATAGTGCAAGAAATATGTTGAAGAAAATACAGGTAGAAAAGGGAGACTAGTTTTATTTTTTTCAGGCCATGGTTGGCGTAGTAAGCTTGACGAAGTATGTCCACCAACCACATGCATAGCTTATTCTCCCTTTTTTTTGCCCTTGTTGGTCTTCGAATCCCGATAGCTATCGGGAGTAAACGACTGGGGAAATTTTTTCAGGAGTTCCCAGGTTTCATTCGAAACTTCGTTCCTGCCTATGTCAGGGTTAATCACTTTTATTGTGCTATGAAGTATATCATCCCGCTTCTTGAGTTCGATCATGTTTTATAAACACTGTTTCCCTGAATTTTATTCAGACAAGACAACTTATTACACTAAAAATTAAACGATGAATTATACTACAGTTACTCATTGTGGCAGTGATCATTCACAATGGCTGAAGGATTTTGGATTTTATGACGAAGAATTAGATACACTGGAAAATAGGCTGCTGGAGATAGTCCGGAAAAATAATGGTAAAGATGTGATGGCCGGGGTAGAGCATTTTCAAAACCAGTTTGTTGTTCAGCGAAACAATATCGATCAATTGCAACACGACATTCATAAACATGATAGTATTGTAGCGAAAGATGCACAGGATCATGCCGGTAAAATGAAATCATCGTTAGTTGAGGAGCACAGTAAGTTAAAGGATCAGGTAGAAACGTTTGAAAAAATATTCAATGAGTTGCGGCATGAGTATAACCGATTTCTTTCTAAGTGGATGTAAAGATATTTGGGTTTACAGGAATATAAATCACAACCGGTTTAAGCATCATTGTAAAGTTCATCACTTTTCGATTTGAAGGCTGTTAAAAAAATCGCCCCGTGATTTTCTTTTAGTAGTATGGGGATCTATGATGTAACTATTACTAAAACAAAGGGCTTTATTTCCAATTACCTGGTGGTTTATACAATTCCTGTTGTCAACATTATTACTATAATAAAAGAGGAGACCATCTTGAAATTCCCGAATTGAAACCAGGTTTTTATCAGGCTTCATTTGTTAGTGAGGATGGAAACATATACAGAAAGTTTATAAAATAATTAGTTGAACTTCATGAAATGAATAAGTCCTCTGAAAATCAGGGGACTTATTTTTAATATTTATTTATATTCTATACCGGTATTGACAACAAAGGAATATTGGTATGATACGACATTTTCCGTGTTAAGCTATGATTAAAAATGCTTTCGAAAATATTCCTTTTATGAGTTAGCATAACCAACATACCTATATTATTCTTATCAATCCAATTTATCAAACTATCCATAAAGTGACGACTGGCTAAGTGAACTGCATTAATTTCAAGGTCAGGATATTTTATTTTCAGCGCATCTCTGAATGCGATGATCTTTTTTTCATGCATTTCATAATCTTCCACATAGTCATCATCAGTATCAGTAAAAATAGCCACTTGTAAAGTGGAGTGCAACAGTCTTGCCAGTTGAATAACAGGGTTTAGTTTATTGTCATCTACCTTGAAATCGTTTATTGCGAGTAAAATATCGGGATGAGTACCCCATTCACTCAATAAGGGTATCGCTAAAACAGCTATTGGGCTGGAACTTATTATTTTAGCTGTTTTGCTTCCAAATATTTTTTCACTAAGCCTTGAATTGCCTACTGTTCCCATGATCACCAGGTCAATCTCATCTGTTTTTATTGTATCGAGGATACTATCGATGGCTAAACCCCTGATCAATTTAGTATTGACAACTACAGGGCTTGTCTGCTGAATGCTTTTTTTGATCAATTCCATTTTCTCAATATTTTCTTCTGTTGTTTCCATTACTTCGTTTGACTCCACAATATGTAACAATAGAATAGATGATTGTGTATGGCGGGCAAGCTCTACAGCATAATCCAACGCCTTTGTTGCGTTTGGTGAGAAATCAGTTGGCACAAGAATTTTCTTAATAGTTTCCATAATAGCATATTTATTTGATGTAAAATAAGAGCTTTCTTGTCACTAAATTCAGGAAGTAAATCATTTAAACAGCTGATTTAAATTGTATTTCTTCCTGATCTGTCTTGAAAGCTATTTATAAAAAAGCCAAAAATCAATTGGTTTGCAGTGTCTTATGCTCTTGAACAAACTTAAATGGTCGACTCTATTTTCAGGATTTTTTATCAGTTCATTCAAACCTTCTAGCTTGCTGGTTACTTGTTCGGGTGAAATAGGTTTACTCCTGCTCATATAATCGATGTAATTGAAAAATCTTGTTACATCAATCCTCCTGATTGTGGTCATAAGCTATGATATTATCCTTTTCATCTAGTGATGTCCGTGCTATACAAGCAACAACTGGTTCTGTATCATTCATATTAAAAACTTCATGCGGGACACCGGGTTTTATATAAATAAAATCACCAGCTTCATTTTCCAATACTTTCTTAAGTTCCGGTCCGAAATCATGACGAACTTTTCCCTGTATTAAATAGAGGATCAATTCAAAATCTACATGTATTTGGGCAAATGCCACACCTCCCGGCGGAATCGTTGTGACATTGGCAGACAATTTCGGGGTTCCCACAATTTTTCTGACATTCCCTGTTTATAATGTATGCCGTTCCAATCTCTTCTTGATCCGCCACCACAGATAGTAAGTATACCATCAGGGTCTTCATCAGCACTTTGTTGAATATTTTCTTTATTATTATTCATAAAAAATATTTTTCTGTTTGCGGTACTAATGTTTTGAAAGCTTAAAAAATGAAATTATACATTGAAGAAATAGAGAAACCATTGTCACAATTCTGAATACCGTTGCCTTAGAAAGAAAAAGTCTGAATAATTTGTTTTTACCCTTCAGTTAAATTTTATTAATTTGTATGATGAAACAGCAAATATTAATTTTCATTTTGTCAATTAATTCCTTGATTCTTCATGCCCAGCAGAAGACAAACCTGGAGACAAATAAATGGAGTCATAAGGATAGAATTGAATTTGTAAATACTTGTGTGGAAGCTGCAAAAGAAGGTATGTCTGAAGATTCGGCTAGTGGATATTGCTATTGTATGTTGGCCAAAATAGAAAAAAAATTCCCTGACTTAAATGCGATGAGTCAGATTGATGCTGAATTAATGGCAACTCCTGAATGGCAGAAAATTATTAACAATTGCCTTTCGGGGAAAGAAGATGCAGAAACAAAATCCGGGGTAGCATCAGATGGACTGCTCCTGACCAATAAGGAGTATGTAAAAACGGTTAAATATTATGGACTTATTATCGGTGTCTCAGATTACGATGATGTAAGATTGGATATTGATAACCCTGTAATTGATGCCGCAGCATTAAAAGATATATTGACAGAAAAATATTTATTTGATACATCAACTACCAAACTGCTTTTAAATCCAACAAGACAGGCTGTTTTCGCTGAATTGTACAGGTTAAGAAAAGTGATAGGGCCAGATGATAATTTACTCATCTTTTATGCGGGTCATGGTTTCTGGGATAATGATGTCAAACAGGGATATTGGTGGGCAAAGGATGCACATCCTGATGATCCTTCTTCCTGGCTATCGAATAGTGATTTGCGGGAGCAGATTCGTGGTATCAAATCGGCGCATACGTTACTTATTTCTGACGCCTGTTTTAGCGGAGGTATATTCAGAAGCAGGTCTGGTGATGAACTGGCTGGTGCTTCTAAAGATATTCAGCTACTTTATAAAATGACAAGCCGCAGAGCTATGACAAGTGGAACGATGACGAAAGTGCCGGATTATTCTCCCTTCCTGAAATACCTGATCAAACGGTTATCTGATAACTCTATACCTTTTCTTTCATCTCAACAATTATTTGATAGTATCAGAACAGCAGCCATCAACAACTCTTCTGCTGTACCTCAGGATGGTGTTATAGCTGAAACGGGAGATGAAGGAGGTGATTTTATTTTTATTTTGAAAAAGCGTTGATTAAAGCAGGTTTACTTCTAAACATTTATTTATTATATCTTCCTGATTGTGTTATTCTTCGATCGTAAACTATATTTATTAGTTTCTTTTCTCCCCTTTTATTGATATACCTTTTGAATATTGAAAAAAAATAAATAAGGTAATGTGGCCAAAAATGGTTGGTAATTAAATTGTTATTGAGTTTGAACTTTGTGTAGCATCCTGAAGGGGAAGCAGGAAACAATAAAGCAGTTACGGGAAATTTTATTTATGACCCGAATGCTTTGATCAATTTTACTTTAAACAATCATGTATTAATAACATGTAAAAATATTTCTATTTTTTGGGGATATGCAGTAGTACAATATTTTTTTCACAGTTGTTATTGAAGTATACATAAACTTACTATTCCATATCCGGTAAACTATTCATTTATTTCAGGCCAGAACATTTTATCTTTATCATCATATGAATTTATTTACTGATAAAGCTGTTGTCATCATCACCTGCCCTAAACGGCTTTCTCCTTATCTTGAACAAGAAGTGAAAGAACTTGGTTTCGGAATAAACGAAACGTTTATTACCGGAGTCCGGCTAACCGGTTCTATAAACGATTGCATAAAACTAAATCTCAACCTGCGTTGTGCCAGCCAGGTCCTTTATAGTTTGAAAAAATTTGAAGCTGAAAATGCGGATGCTATTTATAAAAATCTGGTTGACTATCCGTGGGAAAATATTTTACCCGATCCCGGTTACTTTTCGATTACCAGTAATGTAAATAATCCTACTATAAATAACAGCATGTTTGCTAATCTGAGGGTCAAAGATGCCATTGTGGATAGGATCAGAGAAAAAAAAGGTACAAGACCTTCAACTGGTTCTGAACTTACCGGGGCTGTTATTCACTTGTTTTGGAAAAATGAGCAAGCTGAAATATTTATCGACACATCCGGCGATTCACTTGCCCGGCATGGTTACCGGAAAATACCCGGCCAGGCGCCTATGCTGGAAGCATTAGCTGCAGCTACTATCTATGCCACTCAATGGGACAGAAAATCACCATTTGTAAACCCGATGTGTGGATCAGGAACTCTGGCAATTGAAGCATCCACGATTGCTACCAACAGACGACCGGGGTTATTCAGAACCAACTATGCGTTTATGCATCTGCAGGGTTATGATGAAGCAGTTTATTTAAAGGAAGACGCTTTGTTGGAACAACAAATTATAGATGTCCCCGGGCTTCGGATCATCTCTACTGATTATAGTGAAAGAGCAATTGAGAATGCTAAGAAAAATGCCGTGGCTGCAGGAGTAGCTTACCTTATTGATTTTGCTGTTTGTGATTTTGCTGCTACCGAAATACCTCCGGATGTTCACGGTATTTTTTATGTAAATCCTGAATATGGTGACAGGCTGGGCGAAATAGCAGCATTGGAAAAAACCTATGCCCGTATTGGTGATTTTATGAAACAAAACTGCGGTGGTTATTTTGGTTATGTTTTTACAGGGAATATGGATCTGGCCAAAAAGATTGGTTTAAAAGCAAAAAGACGGATAGAATTTTATACCAGTACGATTGATTGCCGCCTGCTTGAATATGAATTGTACAGTGGGAGCAGAGCAGAGCCAAAAATTTCAAAAGAGGAATTATAATCATTTTTAATTTGTAGAAAATGGAAATTTCAACATTGCAACAAATAGTAAAGGATAGATATTTTAAGACGGATAGTGCAAGAGGGATCTTTCATACCGCTATGTGGTTTCATGAAGAAGTAGGTGAACTATCATCGGCTATCGCCAATGGTGACCAACAAAATGCGAAAGAAGAATTTGCAGATGTTTTGATGTGGTTGTTAACCCTCGCCAACCTGATGGAAGTGGATGTAGAAGAAGCGATTACTGATTACCTGGCTAATGATCGAAAGCTGCCATCGAAATAGTTAAATCATGTTTTATTTTCCAACAACTGCAGAACCAAGTCTTTTTTTCTAAAAAACCGCTATCCAGTTTTTGCAAAGCGGTTTTTTAAAAAATAGTAAAAATATTTTATCTTAGAAAAAGCAACTCCCTGTACTTCGGCAAATACCATTCCCTGTCATCAATCAGTAATTCAAGTTTGTCAACGTTGTAGCGGATCTCATCAAAAAACACATCCTTCACCTGGCTTTGGTAGCCAATTGCCTTGGAACGGGTCTCTTCCATATTGTTACAAATCTTTCTTGCGCCAATCATTTTTTCTACGAGGTCACTTGTTTTGTTAATATGCTCCGATATTTTTTCCAATATCTGTTTTTGGTTATTGTAAGAACTTTCTGCCAATCCTGCATCTTTTAATCCTTTGATATTATTCGCCAGTAGATTTTGGTAGCGGATAGCAGCGGGCAGCACATGACTGGTAGCCAGCTCACCCATAATGCGGCTTTCAATCTGTACTTTCTTTATATATTTTTCCAGTTCTATTTCATGTCTGGCTTCCAATTCGGAGTGGGTGTAAATTTTGTTGCTTTCAAATAATTTCTTCGCCTTGTCTGTTATCATTGCATCAAGAGCCAGCGGAGTAGTTTTTACATTTGGCAATCCTCTTTTTTCTGCTTCTTTTGCCCATGCATCGCTATAGCCATCTCCTTCAAACAATACTTTCTCACTGGCCACAATGTATTGACGGATAATCTGCATAATGGCAATTTCTTTTTTCTCGCCTTTACTAATCAGTTCATCCACTTCTTTTTTAAATTGTTTAAGTGTATCTGCCATGATGGTATTCAGCACCGTCATTGGATTAGCACAGTTAGCCGTAGAGCCCACAGCACGGAATTCAAATTTATTTCCTGTAAAAGCGAAAGGTGATGTCCGGTTACGGTCAGTATTATCCATTAACAATTCCGGAATACTTTTATGGATGTCAATCTTCAAAAGGCTTTCGTCTGTTTCGTCCATTTTGGCAGACACTCTTTCTTTTACATCATTCAATACTTTAGAAAGATACTGCCCGATGAAAACAGAAATAATAGCAGGTGGTGCTTCATTGGCGCCAAGACGATGGTCGTTCGGTGCAGAAGCAATTGATGCTCTCAGTACATCTGCATAATCATGTACAGCTTTAATAGTGTTCACAAAAAAGGTCAGGAACATCAGGTTGGTCTTTGGCGTTTTACCGGGAGCCAAAAGATTAACTCCCGTATCAGTTGCCATACTCCAGTTGTTATGCTTGCCACTACCATTAATACCAGCAAATGGTTTTTCATGTAGTAATACTCTTAAGTTGTGACGGCGGGCTACCCTTTCCATTACATCCATCAATAGGGAGTTATGGTCAACTGCCACACTTACTTCTTCAAATATCGGCGCACACTCAAACTGTGCCGGAGCCACTTCATTATGCCTTGTACGAAGGGGGATACCCAATTTATAGGATTCAGTTTCAAAATCCCTCATGTATGCATACACTCTTTCAGGAATAGAACCGAAGTAATGGTCTTCTAACTGTTGGTTCTTGGCGGAATTATGCCCATATACTGTTCTTCCTGTCATGACCAGGTCAGGTCTTGCATTGAACAATGCTTCATCTATCACAAAATATTCCTGTTCCCAACCAAGTGTGGCGGTTACTCTTGTTACATTCTTATCAAAGTAATTACAAACATCTACCGCTGCTTTATTTAATCCATCCAATGCTTTTAGCAACGGGGCTTTATAGTCTAATGATTCACCGGTGTACGAAACAAAGATGGTGGGGATACACAATGTTTTGCCACCGCCTATTTCCATAATGAAAGCAGGGGAGGAAGGATCCCATGCTGTGTATCCTCTTGCTTCAAAAGTTGCTCTTAAACCACCGCTTGGAAATGAAGAAGCATCAGGCTCTTGTTGTACCAATGCATCACCTTCAAATTGTTCTATCGGTGTTCCATCACCTTTTAATGTAAAAAAAGAATCATGTTTTTCTGCGGTAGTACCTGTCAGTGGTTGAAACCAATGTGTAAAGTGAGTTACACCTTTACTTTCTGCCCAGGCCCGAAGACCATTCGCAATCTGATTGGCCATTGCCCTATCAATTTTCTGATTTGATTTGATCGAAGATTGGAGGCTTTTAAAGGCTTCATCGCTCAAAAATTCTCTGGCTGTTTTCAGGGTAAAAACATTGCTACCAAAAATGCTGGTGATTTTAGCAGAAGAATCCACCTTTACATCTGAATTGGTTAGTAAGTTATTAATTGCATTAAAACGAAGTGACATGTGTTATAATTTTCAGCAAAACAAACACATTACGACAAGTATGCCAATTATTTTTGCAAAAAATAGTCTATAGGCAAGAAGATTGGGGAAAAAATGTGAGTGAAACGTATAAATTATCGCAAATAGAGGGATTTTAAACAGAATTAGTCACATTATTTTTATTCTTAATGCTATTAAAAAGCAAATTGCCCAGCCTGCTCCAGTCAATTTGGGCAGCCATCGGTATCACCAGCAGTGGCACTATTACACTCCGGTATCTGACTATTGCGCCAAGGTTATTTACACTAAAGCCGATGGCCAGCAGTACTGTCATTGAAAAAAAGATACAGAAATACATCAGGTTTTGTTCTTTATTGCCATTAGTTCTCAGGAACAGAAACAGAATAAATAGCAGCAACAACACATTAATTTCAATGGCGGCAGCTAAGGAGAGTATATGCCTTACATCTTTTGGATAAGGACGGATGGTTGAGAGATTAATAGCCTGGGGTGTATTTTTTAAAAAACTTACAGCAGTTGGTTCCAGGTCTTTCATCGGTATAGTAGAGCTGCCTGCCTGTAATTTTTTAAACTCCTGTTGTTTGTTTACTACAGCCTGAGGAAAATCAAGTTTTGGATTTATATAGCGGGCAGTAAAAAATAAAATTCCAAATAGCAGGTATAATGAACTGAATATAGCTAAGCCATACTTTGGTTTGCGAATAGCGATTAACCAGGCCACAATAGCCGGAACCAGGATGATGATAAGGAAATTTCTGAGTGCCAGAATTACAAGCAGGCCTGCAATTATGCAAAATATCCGCTTAACACCAAATTTTTTCTCTTTTGTACCAAAATAAATACAGTAAACAATCAAGCTGATGCCGGTAAAAATGAGCCCTTCCTTATGAATGCCACTGGTCCAGTAAAGAAAAGAAGGAACAAGAAAAGTAGCCAGCAAAATAACCATCTTTCTGCCGGGAAAAACATCAGTCATTACCCGGTAGATAGCAATAGCTCCAAAAAGTGTAATGAAAGAATAAAAAATAACATTGACATAGTAATGCCCGAAACTTAAAATGTTGAAAACGGAAAGAATTTTTATAAACAGGTTTCCTTTCAGGTCATTCCAATAGGAGTCAGTGGTTCCAAAGAAATCCTGAACTCCTCCTTCATACGGATCTCGGAAAAGATTGGTCAGATATTCATGTGGGTCATTAAAGAGTAGATGATATTCATTGATACTGTTGGCATGATAGCCCCAGGTATCCTGCATTTGTGCCAAACCACCATAATAGATACCAATCCAGCCATAAAAAATACCAGCCATTACCTTCAATAAAAAGATAATGATCAGTTGGGATTGACTTAAACCTGTACGGGTAAAGAATTTTACTTTGGTAGCCAGCCAGGCAAAAAATACTAGGAACGCAACAAAAAGCAGGTACTCCAAAGCAGCTAGATTTTATCCCGCAAAATAGCCAATATTGCCGTGATTGTCAGCACAAAGTTGACAAGTTCTGTTAACGCAGTAAGCTTCAACCTGTAAATTTGCATCTCAATATTTTATTGCAATGGAAGTAACCGTTAAAACCGCAGAACAGCTACGATTGACAGCAGATGAATTTGAACTCATCAAACAAAAGCTGGGACGAACACCCAACTTTAATGAACTCTGTGCATTCTCCGGCATGTGGAGTGAGCATTGCAGTTATAAAAATTCTATCAAGTGGTTAAAGACATTACCCAGGGAGGGTGGACGAATGCTGGTAAAAGCCGGTGAAGAAAATGCTGGCCTCATGGATATTGGAGATGGGCTTGGAGTTGTTTTCAAAATTGAATCACATAATCACCCATCTGCTATTGAACCTTTTCAAGGTGCTGCTACAGGAGTAGGCGGTATCCATCGAGACATATTCACGATGGGGGCAAGACCGATTGCATCACTTAACTCACTTCGTTTTGGAAACCTGGAAGAAGCTAAAACCCAACATTTATTAGCTGGTGTTGTGCATGGTATTGGACATTATGGAAATTGTTTTGGTGTTCCAACCGTTGGCGGTGAAATTTATTTTGATAAATGCTATCATACTAATCCGTTGGTGAATGCCATGAGTGTTGGTATTGTAAAAGCAGGTGAAACTGTTTCGGCCACAGCACTCGGAAAAGGAAACCCGGTCATGTTTGTGGGAAGTGCGACTGGTAAAGATGGAATAGGCGGCGCCTCTTTTGCATCGGCTGATATTACCGCAGAAAGTACACAGGAATTGCCAGCCGTACAGGTTGGTGACCCATTTCAGGAAAAAAAATTACTGGAAGCATGTCTGGAAGTAATACAAACCGGCGCTGTAGTAGGTATGCAGGATATGGGAGCCGCAGGAATTATTTGTTCAACTGCTGAGATGAGTGCAAAAGGTGAAGTAGGTATGCGGATTGATCTGGATAAAGTGCCTACCCGGCAAAGCAACATGAAAACATGGGAGCTGTTGCTGAGTGAAAGCCAGGAAAGAATGTTACTCGTTGCAACAAAAGGAAGAGAAGAAGAAGTTATAAAAGTTTTTACAAAATGGGATTTGCCCTGCTCTGTTATAGGTGAAGTAACTGATGATGGTATGCTGAATTTCTTTAAGAATGGAGAGCTGGAAGCATCATTACCAGCTTATGAATTAGTATTGGGCGGCGGTGCTCCGCAGTATGAAAGAGAATACAGTGAACCAAAATACTTTGCTGAAATAAAAAAATTCAATCCAGATGCTATTGAAGCTCCCGAAGACATGAAAGCTGTTGCTGAACAATTAATTCAATTACCATCCATCGCTTCCAAAAGATGGATCTTTAATCAATACGATAGCATGGTGGGAACCAATAATACTTCTACCAATGCCCCAACGGATGCACCATTGGTAATTGTAAAAGGAACTACCAAAGCATTAGCTATTACTACAGACTGTAATAGCCGTTATGTTTATGCTGATCCATATGTAGGAACTATGATTGCAGTCAGTGAGGCAGCAAGAAATATTGTTTGCAGTGGTGGATTGCCGCTCGGTGTTACCAACTGTTTGAATTTTGGAAATCCCTACGACCCGGAAGTGTATTACCAGTTTGTGCAAGCCATAAAAGGAATGGGAGAAGCCTGTCGCAAATTTGATACACCTGTTACAGGTGGCAATGTAAGTTTCTATAATCAGAATCCTGATGGCCCTGTGTATCCTACTCCAACTATTGGAATGGTAGGTTTGCTGGAAAATATTGCTGATAAAATGACACTCGACTTTAAAGAAGAAGGTGATGTGATTGTATTAATCGGGAAGTCATCTGATGATATTAATTCATCTCAATACCTGAATAAGATTTGCGGAGTAGAATTATCTCCGGCACCACATTTTGAGTTGGAAGAAGAATTTGCATTGCAGCAAAAAGTTGCAGAGTTAATTAAAAACAATCTTATAGAATCTGCACATGATGTAAGTGAAGGCGGTTTGTTTGTTACGCTGCTTGAATCAGGATTTTGCCGCAATCTTGGTTTTGATGTGGTAGCTGCGGATTACAATATCAGGAAAGATGCGCAATGGTTTGGAGAAAAACAAAGCAGGGTCGTGGTGACGGTAAAGGCTCATAAATTTAATGAATTGAAAAAAGCAATGGGTAGCCATCTATTTGAAGAGCTTGGGATTGTTACAAGTGGTTCTGTTGAAGTAGATGGAATGGAATGGGGCGAAATTGAAGAATGGAAAGAAAAATATGATACAGCTATTGAAAATTATTTGTCAAAAGAAGAAGCTGGATCAGCATTAGGCCCCCTCTAAACCTGCCTGTCCGGTAGGCAGGTCTCTCCGCCAACTGGCCGAAGACTTGCTAATCACAGACCCTTGCTTAATCAAGTCTCACTGTTATATTTGATGTTTACCTATGGCGAATAAGAAAAAAATGATTTTGTTAACTGGGGCTGCCGGGTTCATCGGCAGTTACCTGCTTGGTTATCTTAATAAAAAAGGCTTTGCTAATATCATTATAGTAGATGATTTTAGTGAAGAAGATAAATGGTTCAATTTTGATTCCAAACAATTTATTGTAAAAGTAGAAAGAGAAGATTTGTTTAATTGGCTGGCCAAAGAAAATCCTCAAATAGATTTCGTCTTTCACCTGGGTGCCAGAACGGATACAACCGAATTTGATTATTCGATTCATGAAAGATTGAACCTGGCGTATTCAAAAAGTATCTGGAACTACTGCACAGAAAAAAATATTCCACTGGTTTACGCATCTTCGGCAGCCACTTATGGTAGTGGAGAGTTTGGTTACAAAGACAGTCATGATATTTTAGATAGGCTGCAACCATTAAATCCGTATGGGGTCTCCAAGAATGAGTTTGACAAGTGGATCGTTAGTGAGACCAAATCCCTCCGCCAACCGGCGGAGGTGGGGGGGCTGCCTTTCTGGGCAGGATTAAAATTCTTCAACGTCTATGGGCCGAATGAATATCATAAAGGAAGAATGGCAAGTGTAATATTTCATTCTTTTAACCAGATTAAATCAACCGGAAAAGTAAAACTGTTTAAATCTCACCGGCCTGGTTTTAAAGACGGAGAACAACTCCGTGATTTTATTTATGTGGAAGATGTTGCAAAGGTTTGTTTTTGGCTGATGGAAAATCAAATTACTTCCGGATTGTACAATCTGGGCACAGGTAAAGCAAGAACTTTTAATGATTTGGTGAAAGCCACTTTTGCCGGTATGGGAAAAAAACCTGTAATTGAATATATAGATATGCCGGAAGATATCCGTGACAAATATCAATACTTCACCGAAGCGGATATGGCTAAACTGCAGGATGCTGGTTACAACGAAAAATTTTATTTATTAGAAGATGGGGTGGGAGCATATGTAAAAAATTACCTGTTGAAGAAGGAGTACTATTAGCCTAAGACCTAACTTCATTACTACCCCGATATTTGTAGACACGGATTCCCTCTCCTTGAGGAGAGGGTGTGCAGTTACTCCAATATAAATGAATAGCGATAGGGTGAGGTTTTAACACCAAAAAAAAGGAGCAGCTTTCGCCACTCCTTCTCTTGAAATATTCACAACAAGTAAAGAAAAATTACTTCTTCGGCATTAATACAGCATCAACAACATGGATGACGCCATTGCTACCGGCTAGATCAGCCGTTGTTACATTAGCACCATTGATCATTACTTTACCATCTTTAATAGATACAGTCAATTCTTCTCCTTGTAATGTTTTTACTTTCTGACCATCTTTTAGATCAGCAGCTTTTACATTTCCGGATACCACATGGTAAGTCAGGATATTTGTTAATTTGGCTTTGTTTTCAGCCTTTAACAAATCAGTTACTGTTCCTGCAGGCAATGCATCAAATGCTGCATTAGTTGGAGCAAAAATGGTAAATGGCCCAGCACCTTTTAATGTTTCAACTAAACCTGCTGCTGTCACAGCTGTTACAAGTGTTGAATGATCAGGAGAGCCAATGGCGATATCAACAACATCTTTTGGAGCATCCATAGCTGGTTGTTCAGTTACTGGTTGTTCAGTCATTTTTTTAGCAGTATCCTCAGCTGGCTTTTTTTCACCACTGTTATTACATGCTGTAAAAAGTGTAGCAGTTAATAAAGAAACTGCGAAGAGAGATAAGAAATTCTTTTTCATAATTATTTTGTTTTAGCTAATAACAGCCGGTAAACAAAAAGGTTTTAAAAATATCGAATATTTTATTTTGTTTATATTTTCGCCTACAAACAAGCTTTTTGTTAAACAAAAATCGAAGTTGAATTGATATTATCTTTACTAAAATCAATGATATGTCTAAAAAAATCGCAATTATAGGCGGGGGAAATCTTGGTGCTTCAATTGCAGATGGATTAATTCAAAGTGAATTCAGCCGGCCGGTGGAATTGACCATAACTCGTCGAAATCTATCATCACTCAGCCGGTTTGCTGAAAGAGGCTGCATGGTGCACAGTGATAATAAAAGAGCAGTAAGGGATAGTGAAATAATTATACTGGCTGTGAAGCCGTATAATTATGCAGAAATAATGAAAGAATTGAAAGCAGTTTTTAATGCCAAGAAACATGTGGTGGTTTCCGTAATCACCGGTGCATGGATTGAACAATTACAGGCAGCCATCGGCAAACCAGTACCTGTTATCAGGGCAATGCCCAATACGGCGATAGCTATTCAGCAGAGTATGACTTGCCTGGCTCATTCCGGTGCTTCGCCTTCTCAGTTATCCTACATACAGCAGCTGTTTGACCAGTTGGGTAAAACAGTTATGATCGATGAAAAACTGATGGATGCTGCTACAATTTTAGGAGCCTGCGGCACCGCCTATGCCATGCGATATATCCGTGCCAACATACAGGGCGGTATTGAAATTGGTTTTGATGCAACAACCGCCTCTTTGATTGCAGCACAAACAGTAAAAGGCGCAGCGGAATTATTATTGCAAAAAAATACACATCCCGAACAGGAGATTGATAAAGTGACTACACCAAAGGGATGCACCATTGCAGGGTTGAATGAAATGGAACATCAGGGTTTTAGTTCTTCGTTGATAAGGGGTATTGTGACGAGTTATAAGAAGATAGCGAAGGATTGAATTTATTGTTTGTAAATCACACCATCCTTCATCACAAACACCACTTTCCCAAAAACCAACGGGTCTTTTAATGGGTCACCATCAACTGCAACAATGTCGGCGAGTTTACCGGTTTCAATGCTGCCGAGTTTATCTTTCTCACCCAATAATTCTGCGGCATTGATGGTAGCTGCTTTTATAGCTTCCATAGCTGGCATGCCTGCTTCTATCATGTAGCCAAATTCTATCCAGTTTTTTCCATGTGGGAATACGCCGGCATCCGTACCAAATGCAATTTTTACTCCCGCCTTATATGCTTTTGCAAAAGTGGCCTGTATCTGCAAGCCTGTCGTTAATGCTTTGGGAGTAACAATGTCTGAATAGTAGCCCGGAATTTTAGCACTGTCTGCCGTAGATTTTCCTGCAGTAATAGTAGGTACCAACCAGGTACCATATTGTTTCATTAGTTGCATGCCTTCATCATCCATAAAAGTGCCATGCTCAATAGAATTTACACCAGCCCGAATCGCTCTTTTCATTCCTTCAGCACCATGGGCATGAGCAGCTACTTTAAATCCATAATCTTTGGCAGTAGCAACAATTGCTTTTATTTCTTTTTCGGTAAACTGTGCATTGGCTCCGTCTTTTGCCTGACTTAGTACACCGCCGGTTGCTGTTATCTTTATCAGGTCAGAGCCTTCTTTGTATCGTTGTCTTACGGCCTTATAGGCATCTTCTACACCATTTATTACGCCTTCATTTGGTCCTGGGTTTCCCATTAAATCTTTACGATATCCGTTTGTTGGATCTGCATGTCCGCCTGTCGTAGCAATAGATTTCCCAGCCGTATAAATTCTTGGTCCGATAACTAATCCTTTATTGATAGCATTCCGTAACGAAATATTTACACCACTTCCACCCAAATCTCTTACAGAAGTAAATCCAGCCATCAAGGTAACATTAGCATATTTTAAAGATTCAAAGGCTACATCTGTTGGATTTAGTGCAAATCGGTCGGCAAGATTTCCTTTTTTGGTTTCTACTTCAAAATGAACATGCATATCTATCCATCCGGGTGTGACGGTTTTTGTTTTTAAATCAATCGTCTTGTCTGCTGTACCTGGTTTGGAAAAACCGTTTTCTACCGCAATAATTTTATTTTTCTCTACCACAATGGTTATGTTCTTTTTTGGCTCGTTGGAAATACCATCAATCAAAGTACCACACCATATATAAGTTTTTTGTGCATGGGAAATTGATAAGAAAACAAAGCTGAAGGATACAAGCAGTATTTTTTTCATGTTACATAGTTGAAATACTAAAATAGGCTAATCGCAAGTTAATTTGTAATTTAAAGAATGAAATTTGCCTTATCAACCATTGCAATTGCAGCCTGTTTTTTCGTAACAGCCGGTTGCAGCAGCCAGCCCAAAGAATTTACAGACAAAAAGCTGGTAATTGCCAGTAAGCAAACGGTGAAAATAAAGGAACTGGATTTATCTATTACCAATAACGGCTGTGGAAGACAATGGGAATCAGGTGCTGAACGACCTTATTGTGAGTTGATAATTAAACGGAAAGACTCCACCATTTTTGCAGGTAACAATTTTAAGCCTGTTTATATTGGCAATATTGAAATTACTATTGACAGAATAAACCCCTGGGGTAAGGAAGAAGATAGTATACCGCCCGGTGGTTGCCGGGTTTGGATACGTAAGCTGGAAGGCCGTTAAATCCTTGAAACTGTATCCCCGCAGTCAGTAACAAATCTTCTTTTCCACCTTCATTTTCTCAAACTGTGGATATGAAATTTTTCTCGCCTTAGGCGAGACCGGAAAATTCTTTTAGCTTTGCATGACCTCCCGGAATTTCTTCCTTTCATTGCTTCCGCTGGTCAAAATAGGGTGGGCTTTTCATCAGAATATTTTTACTGTAATTGAATTAAACAAATAACCATTTTATATGGCTAAATTTATTTTTGTAACCGGTGGTGTTACCTCTTCTTTAGGCAAGGGTATTGTTGCTGCTTCGCTTGCCAAATTGCTGCAGGCAAGAGGATTGAGGGTAACTATTCAAAAGTTTGATCCGTATATCAATATTGACCCCGGAACCATGAACCCATATGAACATGGCGAATGTTATGTAACAGAAGATGGAGCCGAAACAGATTTGGACCTCGGCCACTACGAAAGATTCCTCAATATCTTTACATCACAGGCCAATAACGTTACCACCGGAAGAATTTACCAAACTGTTATTAGTAAAGAAAGAGAAGGGGCATACCTGGGGAAAACAGTGCAGGTAGTTCCTCATATTACCGACGAGATTAAAAGAAGAATGCTGCAACTGGGACAGAATAACGAATTTGATATTGTCATTACTGAAATAGGAGGCACAGTCGGTGACATAGAGAGTTTACCTTTTGTAGAAGCCGTTCGCCAGTTGCAATGGGAGCTTCCGGAGGAAGATACTGTCGTTGTTCACCTGACACTGATTCCTTATTTAAAAGCCGCAAAAGAATTAAAAACAAAACCTACGCAGCACAGTGTAAAAATGCTGAGCCAGGAAGGGGTGCATCCGGATATTCTTGTTTGCAGAACAGAAAGACCATTAATGCCCGAACTACGCCGTAAGATTGCTCTATTCTGTAATGTGAAAGTAGAAGCTGTAATTGAAGCTATTGATGCATCAACTATTTACGAAGTTCCACTCCTGATGATGAGGGAAAAATTGGATATCATCTGCATGAAGAAATTAAACATTGTAAATAATAAAGAACCTGAGCTCACAAAATGGAAAGAGTTTCTGGATAAACTAAAATATCCCAAAAGCAAAATTTCTATCGGTTTAATTGGTAAATACCTTGAGTTGCAGGATGCTTATAAATCAATTCTTGAATCATTTATTCATGCCGGTGCAATCAACGAATGCCAGGTACAAATCATTAATATTCACAGCGAATTTATTACGGATGATAATGTGTCAGAAAAACTGACTGGTCTTGATGGATTGTTGGTAGCTCCTGGCTTTGGTCATCGGGGTGTAGAAGGAAAAATCGTAGCCGTAAAATATGCCAGGGAAAACGGGTTGCCATTCTTCGGCATCTGTCTTGGCATGCAGATGGCTGTCATTGAATTTGCCAGAAATGTGCTGGAATTAAAAGATGCCCATTCCACCGAAATGGATCCGGATACAAAAGAACCAGTGATAGACCTGATGGATGAACAGAAAAAAGTAACAGCCAAAGGTGGTACTATGCGGCTTGGCTCTTATCCCTGCGAAATTAAGGAGGGTTCATTAGCCCATACTATTTATGGAAAGACACTTATTAGTGAAAGGCATCGACATCGCTGGGAATTCAATAATAAATACCTGGAACAGTTTGAAAAAGCCGGTATGAAAGCAAGTGGAAAAAATCCGGGTACCGACCTGGTGGAGATTATAGAATTGCCCGGTCACCCTTTCTTTATTGGCGTTCAATATCACCCTGAATTAAAAAGTACGGTAGAAAACCCCCAGCCCATCTTTGTTCATTTTATAAAGGCTGCTAAGGCTTATTCTGAAAAAAAAACTGAAGTGAAAAATCCACTTCTACAGAGTGAAATGATTTAATAATTTAAGAGAGTTAATACTTGGGAATCAGGGCTCAGGAGGTAAAACCTGCTATTCACCAACTCTAAACTCCTGACTCCCGACTTACGACTCTGCCCTACGGCCTCTTTCCCCTATCTTTGCCCACCCCAAAAAAAGTAAAGAATGAAGTTTGATCGTAATACCGTCATCGGCTTTGTAGTATTGGCGGCTTTGTTTTTTGGCTATTTCTATTTTACCAATCAACAGCAGTCGGAATATCGCAAAAAGAAGGCAGAAGAAGCAAAGATTCAGCAGATAAAAGATAGTGCCAACAAGTTAGCAAATAAACCTGTTGAGGATTCATTAAACAGGATCAAAGACTCTATTGACCAAAAACAAGTAACCGGTATTTTTAAGGATACGCTAAAAGGGACAGAACAATTAGTCACACTGCAGAATAAGCTGATAAAAGTAACCTTTACATCAAAGGGAGGACAACCTAAAAAAATTGAGCTTAAAAATTTCAAAGGGCAGGATAGTAATTTACTAAAGCTGGCAAGTTCTGATTTTGATAAAATAAGTTATTCAATCAACACCGGAAAAACTGCTAATGGCGGTAGTGCACAAACCAGCGACTTGTTTTTTTCTAAAATTGATTCATCTTCAAAAGAAGGGATTCAAACTATTTCTTTTACACTACAGGCGGGGGATAGTAGTGGCGCCTATATCATTCATGAATATACATTGAAGCCAGATGATTACATGATTGATTTCAATGTAAAAATGAACGGTGCCAATACATTACTTACTCAGGGTACAATGAACCTCACCTGGCAATATGCAGCTGCACAACAGGAGTCGGATATTTCGTATGAGAAACAAAACACACAGGTGGGTTATGTAAAAGATGGCAGTTTTGATTATCATACCATCGGTCGCAAAAGCAGCAAAAATTTTGATGAAGCAGTTAGTTGGATAGGAGTAAGGCAACGTTTCTTTTTTACAGCCCTGGTTGCAAACAACAATTTTACATCTGGCAAAATGGACTGGAATGATGGTCTTCCGGATAGTACAAAAACGGTTGTACAATCGACCGCTAATATGAAATTGCAGGTGCCGGCTGGTTCGCCTTCTGTAATTCCATTCAGTATCTTTTATGGCCCTTCTGATTATCACATCCTTAAATCCTATGACAAAAAATTCGAGAAGCTGGTGAATCTTGGACAAGGTATTTATTCATTTGTACGCCCTATTAATAAGTTTGTGATTCTTCCAATTTTTGATTTTCTAAAGAGTTTTGCAGGTGGCATGGGGCTGGCTATTGCATTACTAACCATTTTCATAAAACTGGTAACTTCTCCGTTGCTTTATAAAAGTTATTTGAGTGGCGCAAAAATGAAAATGCTTAGGCCAGAAATTGCCAAACTGAAAGAGAAGCATGGTGAAGACCGCCAGGCCATGAGTATGGATCAGATGAAATTGTTCCGGGAAGCCGGGGTGAATCCTTTGGGTGGCTGCTTACCTGCCTTATTGCAGATACCAATCTTCTTTGCCCTTTTCAGCCTTTTTAATGCGGATGTAGGACTAAGGGGTGCTGAATTTTTATGGTCACATGACTTGGCCGCTTTTGATGCGCCAATAAAATTTGGCTTTCACATTCCATTACTCGGAAGTCACCTGAGTCTGTTTAATATTGCTGCTGTAGTTACCAGTTTCCTGATATCTATTTATGCTATGAGTATGACACCGGATCAAAGTAATCCGGTAATGAAGTACATGCCCTATATATTCCCGGTTTTTCTGTTATTCTTTTTTAATCGACTCCCGGCAGCATTGACATGGTATTATACAGTATCCAATATTGTAACCCTTGGTATTCAGTTTGTCATTCAGAATTATATTATTGACCATGATAAGATATTAGCCAAAATTGATGAAAACCGGAAAAAGCCAAAGACAAAATCCAAATGGCAGGAGCGAATGGAACAGATGCAGGAGCAGCAAAAAAAACTTAAACAAGCGCAGCAAAAAAATAGACGTTAGAACACAGCAATAGCTAATTCTTATTTGTTAATACTACCTTATAAAAAACCGGGATTTTCCCGGTTTTTTATAACAATAGACTGAAATGCTGAGAGTTTGGAACAAGGTGCAACTTATTTATTAATTTGGCACGTCTTTTATAATACTATAAGTAGATTACATCTGAAATGAAAAAAACAAATCACCTGTTTATTGCATTGTTTATTCTAATTGCTTCTCCACAGTTAATGGCGCAGGAACCCCGTAAACTAACAGAAGCTACAATTTCGTACGATATTGTTATCAATATAAATAACTCTAAACCACAGGCTGCAGATTTATTAGATGGTGCTACCAGCATCTTATATCTAAAAGGTAATTCCAGCCGTTCAGAAATGATCAGTTCATTGGGCACACAAGCCACGATCATTGATGGTAAAACCGGTGGGGTGGTGATTTTAAAAAATTATGGCGAACAGAAGTTTTTGATCACATTGACACCAGAAAATTGGGAGCAATCAAACAAGAAATATGACGGGATAAAATTTACTTATTACGACGAGTACAAAACTATTATAGGGTACAAATGTCAGAAAGCAATTGGAAAGCTGACAGACAGTACTTCTTTTACTGTTTATTTTACAAAAGACCTCGTTCCGGAAAATAAAGATTTTGAGTATATTAATAAAAATCTTCCCGGACTTGCCATGCAATATGAAGCGATTCATGGCAAAAGAACAGTTACCTATACAGTATCCAATATCAATTTTATTAATCCTGTTCCACAGTCAAAGTTTGATATCCCTGTTTCTGGTTACAGGAAAATGACATTTGAAGAAAGTAAAAGGGGGGGGAATTAATTTTTACGGAACTGGCGGTTGCTAAGATCTATTTTTACTCTATCTAAGATAACTTTCTTTTTTAGAGGAACAATATAAGTAGTATTGCCCTTTTGATAGGTAATCGTATTATTCAGGCTTATATACTTTTTTTGAGTATTTGAATTTATTACCTGAGTACCCCGGTAAGTATATCCTGATCTTAAAGAAAACGTTCCTGGCTTTATTGTTTTAGAACTAAGTAAAGAACTCTTAGGTAAATCAGATTTCTTTTTACCATCACCCAGTGTAGCAAAAGAAGCTGCAGCTGAACACGTTATCAACAGTATAACTGCTAATTTTCTGCTAATGATTTTTAATATAGTTGGCCTTGAATAACGCATTCTTTACAAAAGTAATCACAAAAAACAATATAAAACAAACAGTTTTTCAGAACTTTAATACTCTATTAACGTACAGAGAGGGCATTTTGTTACAATTCGTTGCTTAAAATAAAATACTATTTTCCACATTTGTGGAAAAACTATCTCATTATTGGATGATATTTTTATCATAACTTGTTGTAAATAAAACATTTCAGGGGGCAAAGGGCCCGATAGATATCGGGATTGCTGTCTGATTCGGTTCTTTAACAGTTTTGCTCACCAAATACCTTTTTGATGAAAGAAAACAACCCCTTCAGGGAAGATCGGGAACAACTTCGGGAACTGCTTAAACAATATGAAAATTTCAAAAATGGTCGGCACCACTCTTTTATTGAAGAAGATGCTTTCGAAAAAATAATAGACTACTATCAGGAAAAAGAGGATCTGAAAGGGGCTATGGAAGCTGCAGAAATTGCTGCCGAGCAATTCCCATACTCTTCTATATTGCTGATTAAAAAAGCAGATATCCTGTTGGCTAATCGCCGTTACAAGGATGCGCTGGAAATTCTCGAACATGCTTCTGTATTAGACGGTGGGGACATTAATCTTTACATTTTAAAAACAGATGCTTACCTGGCTCTTGATCTACCAGAAAAAGCAGTCACATTGCTCGAAGAGGCCCTTTCATTATTTGAGGGCGAGGAAAAAGTTGAACTTTTGTTTGAACTGGCAGATGTTTATGACGATTACGAAGACTTTGAAAAAGTATTTGATTGTCTGAAAATGATTTTGGAAGAGGACCCCAATAATGAAGAAGCATTATATAAGATTTGTTTCTGGACAGATTTTACCGGCCGCAACGAGGAGAGTATCAGGCTTCATCAACAAATTATTAATGAGTACCCGTATAACGAACTTGCCTGGTTTAATCTTGGGGCAGCCTATCAGGGTTTAAAACTCTACGAAAAATCTATCGATGCATATCAGTATGCAATCGTTATTGACGAAAAATTTGATTATGCTTACCGGAATATGGGAGATGCATACATCCGCCTGCGGAAGTATAAAGAAGCAATCGAAGTATTAGAAAAAGTACATGAATTAGCAAAACCTGAAGATGTGATCTTTGAAGCGATCGGTCATTGTTATGACCGGCTTAAAAACTTTGCACAGGCAAGAATTCATTATCGAAAAGCTTTACATCTTCGAATGGATGAAAACAGGTTGATGTATAAAATTGCCTGTACCTACTTTAATGAGGGGCAATGGCAAAGCTGTATCAAACAACTGGAAACGGCGATGAAATTTCATAAACAGCAGTCAGATTTTAACCTGCTGATGGGTGAATGTAAAATGCAGTTAGGGCTTTTTAAAGATGCTGTACAATATTTTTCCAATGTAGTCAGGATACGTCCCCGCAATAGTGCCGGCTGGGAATCATTGATCCGTTGTCTCTACACAGCTGAATATTTTGATGAAGCGTTGGAACAAACAGAAGCCGCATTGAGAATGACTTCCGGTAAACCCTTGTTTGTTTTTTATAAAGCAGCTTTATTGATTATCTTAGGTAAAACAAAAGAAGGCCTTTTGCAATTAGAAGAGGCCATGAAACAATCTCCTAAAATGCTTAAAAAATTCGTCGAACTTAAACCTGCCATTTTGCAAAATCAACAGGTTGTTGATGTAGTTGCAAGGTTTAAGCGGAATAAATCGATCTGAACTGGTTGATTTACCTATTTCTGAATCAGCATCACTCTGCTTTTTCTTCCCTATTTTTGCGGCCATCTGCAAAACATTATTGAATTAAATACTTCATTATGAATTTTAATCTGTCGCAAATACCGGAAAGGAATTTGAAACCACGCCAATTTGGTTTGACCATGGTAATGGATAAAGGACTTAGTGTGGAAGAAGCTAAAAATTTTATGAGTGCATCACATCCGCATGTGGATATTGTGAAACTTGGTTTCGGAACTTCTTTTGTTACCCCCAATTTGAAGGAGAAATTGGAGATCTATCGTTCATATGATATACCGGTTTATTTTGGCGGTACTTTATTTGAAGCATTCCTTATCCGCAACCAGTTTGACGATTATATAAATGTGTGTAAGGAATTTGGCATCAGTTATATGGAAGTAAGCGATGGTTCTATCAATATTCCTCATGCTGAAAAGTGTGGTTATATCGAAAAATTGACCAAACATGGAACCGTGTTAAGTGAAGTGGGAAGCAAAGATGCAGCGCATATCATTCCTCCCTACAAATGGATAGAACTGATGAAAGCTGAACTGGAAGCCGGTTCCACCTATGTAATTGCAGAAGCAAGAGAAGCCGGCAATGTCGGTATTTACCGGGGTAGTGGTGAAGTAAGAGAAGGGCTTGTCCAGGAAATTCTGACACAGATACCCGCAGAAAAAATTATCTGGGAAGCCCCTCAAAAAGCCCAGCAATTATATTTTATTGAATTGGTTGGTTGCAATTCCAATCTGGGCAATATTGCACCATCGGAAGTAATTCCGTTGGAAACAATGCGTATTGGTCTGCGTGGCGATACATTTGATTTATACCTTGATAAAAAAGAAAAAGCCTGATGCGGCTATTTGGATTAATTGGTTATCCTCTGTCTCATTCTTTCTCTAAGAAATATTTTACAGAGAAGTTTGAAAAGGAAGAGATCACTGAATGTCGCTACGATTTATTTCCCCTAAAAACTATTGAAGAGTTAGCAGTCCTGATTCTGAAACACCCTGAGCTGGAAGGTCTGAATGTTACTATTCCGTATAAAAAGAGGGTGGTTTCTCTCCTTAATACCAGCTTTATACCAGACGGAATTGATGCTTGTAATTGTATAAACATAACTAACGGTAAAATGGCTGGCTATAACACAGACGTAACCGGGTTTGAAAAAAGCCTGAAGCCTTTACTGAAAACATATCATAAAAAAGCATTGGTATTGGGTAATGGCGGAGCCACGGCGGCTGTGATTTATGTACTGCGAAAAATTAATATTGAGTTTGAAGTTGTGAGCCGCAAAAGAGATAGCGGTTCAGCGTTTATGTATAGTGATTTGGATAAAAGTATTTTAATGGATACTACTCTTATCATCAACACTACGCCGCTTGGTATGTTTCCTGAAACTGATGCCTGTCCGGATATTCCTTACCAGTATATTACTGAAAAGCATTTGCTTTACGATCTGGTGTATAATCCTGCCAAAACATTATTTCTGCAAAAGGGAGAGGAGAGAGGTGCAACTATAAAAAACGGTGAGGAGATGCTGATACTCCAGGCAGAAGAAAGCTGGAGGATCTGGAACAGCTGATTTCTATTTTAATAATATTTGTTTTGCAACATCCGGAACGGCTACAACCTTTTTCTTTTCATAATCATAACAAACAATCGCTGTCTTAGCAGCCGCCACCAGTATTTTCTTTTCGCTTGATTGTTTTTCCAACTTATAAAATAAGTCAAATCCGATTTTAGAAATTTCACCGATTGCTACTGAAGCAATGACAACATCGCCATAAAATAATTCATTTTTAAATTCTATGGCCACATCTGCCATGATCGTTCCTGTGCCTGCGAAATCTAATTCTGTATAACCATAATGGTTAAAAAATTGCATCCGGGCTTCTTGTATGATGGATAATATAGTGTCGTTACCTACATGGCCACCGTAGTTAATATCAGTAATGCGAACAGGTAGGTGACAGGAGAAAGAAAAAATTTCAGGCAAATCAATTTTTATTCTTGTCATGACGGGTAGTGTTATTTTCCACAATGAACGAAAATCATATCATCAACAGCATTGTCGCCCATCTGTTTTGCCCTTTTTAAGTCGGAGCAGGGGTCTTTTGTTTGTTCTTTACTGAGTGTGATATTTCCTTTTTTTCTGAGCAAATTGATTTTAGCCACGCCCCTGTTGGCATAAGCCTCCATATAATCAGGATTAAGCTCAATAGCCTGGTCATAATCTTTAATTGAACCCTGGCTATCCATAATCATATCCTTGGCAGAACCTCGGTTAAAATATAATTCGGCATCGTTTGGGGTTAATTTTATTAACCTGTCATAGTATTGAATGGATAATTCAAACTCTTTTTCTTGCTGAGCAATCCTTCCCATAAAGTAAAGGGCATTTTGACCTTGTTTATTTACACTGTCTTTGGTTAGAACAAATTCAAAATCTTTTATCGCAGCAGCTAAATCGTTTGCATAAACTTTAGATTGTCCCCTGTCAATGTATGTGCCTAAATCATCAGGATCCAATTCAACCGCTTTATCAAAATCAGCGATGGCACCAGGAAAATCATTTTGTCCGTTTTTAGCAAAGGCCCGATAAATAAAAGAAAATTTTCTGACGTTCAGCTCAGTCGCTTTATCAAGAATTGAGGTAAACTCCTTTTCAGCATTTTTAAAGTCCCTGTTTTTTAAATATTCTTTTGCCGTATCGAATTGGGGCTTTAATTCAGTTTGTCCGAAGGTTGTAGTTGATATAAATGATATGAAAAATGAAAGGATATAACTTCTCATTTCAGGTATTTGGTATGCAACTTAGCAAATATATTAATCCGGGGCTTTGTAAGCGGAGAGTTCTTTTGCTTAATTTTCCTGCATGGCATCCAGCAAGCTGAGGATTCCCATAAAATTACCCGAAGAATGAGGAGTGGAGGGATTCGCAATCTTTTCTCTCCATTTTTTTAATTGATCAGTACAATCATTGTCAAGCTCTTCGCCGGAAATGCAACAGATAATATCGCTGAATTTTTTTGACATACGAATGATATTTCCATCTGGTGTCATCAGAACAATGTATCGGTTGGCTTTATTAATAGCAGGAGGATCCGGCAAAACAGTTGTTGTATTCACATCAAAACCTCTTGGGGTTCCAGAAGGTGTGTAGTCGTAATCATCTGAAACAAAAAAGAAGTCAGCGGCTTTTTTTATTTTACTTTGGGTAACAGCTACATCCAGTTTGGCAAAAGTTTTTTTGCTTGCTTCAAGGGCCGCATCATTCCGGATTTCTTCTTTTAATAAAGCTATTTCAGGAGTTTCTGTGTTTTCATCTGCTGCAATTTCATTTGTAATAGGGGAGATAGTTTCAGCATTAACTCCATTTTTTGGATTTTCATTGACTACTACTGAATTTCGGGTATCACTATTGAATAACTTAATTCCACCCCAGGCGATAAAACCAAGTATTGCTGCTGCCGCCGCATATTTAATAAAAGGAGAAATCGTTCTTCGTACTGGCGTTATGGCTTCATAGCCAGTATCTAATGAAGTTTTTATTTTATTCCATGCAGCAGCAGGGGGTGTAATTTCAATATTGGCCAGTTTATCAGCATAATCATTTACAAACATTGATTCATCCAGGTTATTTGCAATACTATTCCAGATATGTGGCGGTGGAATAGCCATACTATTATAAAGCCGGGAAGGAAATTGTTCAGAAAGTGCTGACTCGTCTAATTCTGCAGCAATTTTTTCCCACACGCCAGCTGGTGGTGGTACTTCGAAATTGTACATTTTATTTTCTGGTCCGCTACTCATTGTTTTGATCTTACTCCTCTTTGCTTGTCAATAAATGTTCTTACCATCTCTTGCAGTATTACTTTGGCCCTCGACAACTGCGACTTACTGGTTCCTTCGCTGATTCCGAGTATATCTGCAATTTCTTTGTGTGTGTAACCTTCTACTACATACATATTAAATACAGTCCGGTAGCCTGGAGAAATTTCCTGCACCAATGCCAGGATATCTTTTTCTGCCAATTCATCCAATACAGAAATATATTTTCCTTCAATGGTGTTCTCTTCCTTTTCTGAAATCGGCATCAGGTAGCGTTTGCGGCGAAAATGTTCGATGGCGGTATTCACAAAAATTCTGCGAATCCAACCTTCAAAGGAACCTTCACTGCGGAAACTGTCTAGTTTTTTAAAGATCTTAATAAAGCCTTCCTGTAATATGTCTTCCGCTTCTTCAGCATTACCTGCGTATCGCAGACATACGGCGTACATACGTGGCGAAAAACGACGATACAATTCTTCCTGTAATCTTCGATTGCCATTTATGCACCCTTTAATAAGGTCGTTTTCGGGAGTAATTTGGTTGCGTTCTGGTGTCAAAATCAGGGGTTTGTTGATAAACTATTCAAAAATGCTACCAGTTTTTCAGTAGCTTTTTTTCTATGACTGAATTGGTTCTTTTCTTCCATGTTCATTTCTGCAAATGTTTTGTCAGAACCGGTTGGAATAAACACCGGATCATATCCAAAACCCTTTTCGCCTCTTTTTTTATCTGTTATATGACCTTCACATATTCCCTCAAACATCGTTTCAGTACCGCCTGTTAACAAAGAAATAACGGTTTTAAAACGAGCCCTTCGATCATCTTTATCCGCCAAATTACTTAAAAGCTTCTCAATGTTAGCATCAAATGAGCGGTTATTACCAGCATATCGGGCACTTTTTACACCAGGTTCACCATTTAGAGCAAATACTTCAAGGCCGGTATCTTCACTAAAGCAATTTGTACCGGTCATTTCGAAGATGGTTTTTGCTTTTCCTGTAGCATTTTCTTCCAGCGTAGCATAAGGTTCCGGAATGTCAATATCAATACCTGCCTCTTTCAATGTAATTATTTCCAAATCGCTTCCTGTGACAGAACGAATTTCATCTACTTTATGCTGGTTATTGGTTGCAAAGATCAGTTTCAAGTGCTGGAATTTTTTATGCCGGGGAGAAACGAAGGGGGAAAGTATTTTAAATATTTTTTACTTACCATCTTATTGTCTTAACGGCTGTTGTTTATAGATTAAAAAGCCTTTTCAAACAAACCCACAACTTACTTTTCTCTACCTTATCATTCTCTAAATTTTTTAAAGAAGGCGAGTATAAAAAAGAAATGCCGGCAAAAGCCTGGATCTGGTAATGAGGAAAACTCATGGGTAATCCAAACGAAGCAGGTTCTTTGTCAAACAAAACAACAACCCTGCTGGCAAAAAAAGAAGTCAATTCTTTATAAGATGCTTCTGGGTGATTATTAAGATTTACAATGGAAACATCAGCCAGACTAAGTTTACAGGCGCCCAATATTCCTATAAGAAATGTCAATTCATTATCTGGTAAATGAATTGCAGTTGAATCATTTATAATGATCAGTATTTTTTTACCATTACCACCTAATGTTTTCCAGTTGGAATCCGGGGTTGATCCGGAGTAAGGGTTTTCGCCTTGCATAGCATTTGATGGAACTATTTTTTCATTTTGCGTATTTATTTCACCTATTAACGAAGATGTGTACAAATCCGCAACGAGAAAGGCTGGTAATTCAATGTGATTCAAGTCCATAACCCGATAAATAATTTACACAAATGGGTGTTAGTTTTTTTCGTTTCTTTGACCCTGCAAAAATAAACTATTATGACAGCAGCTATGGATATTTCAATTAGAAAAGCAGAAAGAAGCAAACTACAGGACCTGAATCTTGAAAACCTGCCATTTGGTAAATATTTTACCGACCATATGCTGGAAGCAGATTATGAAAATGCCCGCCCGGATGATCCGTTCGGACGGGGTGAGTGGAAAAATATTGAAATAAAACCTTATCAGCCCTTATTATTAAGCCCTTCATTAGCTGCATTGCATTACGGACAAGCCATTTTTGAAGGCATCAAAGCTTATAAAAACAGTGAAGGCGATGCATTTATTTTTCGCCCACAGGATAATTTTAAGCGATTCAATATTTCTGCAGAAAGAATGCAGATGCCGGCAGTACCGGAAGAATTATTTATGGAGGGCATGCGGCAATTGATTGAGCTGGATAAAAACTGGATACCTTACAAAGAGGATCACTCATTATACATCCGCCCTTTCATGTTCTCTTCGGATGAACTGATTGGTGTTCGACCTTCTGATACCTATAAATTCATGATCATTTTAAGTCCAACGGGGCCATATTACAGTGCACCCATGAGAATTTATGTTGAAGAAAATTATGTAAGGGCCGTACCTGGTGGAGTAGGTTATGCAAAAGCAGCTGGCAATTATGGAGCTGCCATGTATGCCACCGCAGAAGCAAAGAAAAAAGGTTACGACCAGGTATTATGGATGGATGCTTTCGAACATAAATATGTGCAGGAATGCGGTACCATGAATGTATTTTTCATTATTGGCAACACCGCTATTACTCCCGATCTGGAGCAAGGTACTATTCTGGATGGGGTCACCCGTCAGAGTACGATCACTTTATTAAAGGAAATGGGTTTTACAGTAGAAGAAAGGCCACTGAGTATTCAGGATATCATTGAAGCGTATAAGGCCGGATTGCTCTATGAAGTTTTCGGTACAGGAACAGCCGCTACCATTTCCCTGATTAAGGAACTTGGTTACAAGGATTTTGTAATGAAGTTTGATGTAACTAAATGGAAAACTGCACCCACTATCAAAAAATGGCTGGCAGATATAAGAGAAGGCAAAAGAGAAGACAAATACAACTGGATGCAGAAGGTTTAACTGCTGATTATTAAGGAGTTCAATATATTATTTTGACTTTGTCCGGATGATTGAGCTCTTTTATCCCCAAATCGTTCAAAATCAGAAAAATCGGTTGTCATTTTTTTGGAGGTTAAGGCTCCTGCCGTTACCTTTGCCGTCCCAAAAACAAGGGTCAAGAATGCCTACAATTCAACAATTAGTAAGAAAAGGAAGACAGATTATCAGGGCTAAAAGTAAATCAAGGGCTTTGGACGAGTGTCCACAGCGCCGTGGTGTATGTACAAGGGTGTATACAACTACTCCTAAAAAGCCAAACTCAGCTTTGCGTAAAGTGGCAAAAGTTCGTTTGACCAATAAGATTGAGGTGATTGCTTACATTCCCGGAGAAGGTCACAATCTGCAGGAGCACTCAATTGTATTGATACGTGGTGGCAGGGTAAAAGACTTACCAGGTGTTAGGTATCACATTGTCCGTGGTTCTTTGGATACAGCTGGCGTTAAAGACCGAAAGCAAAGTCGTTCCAAATACGGGACAAAGAGAGAAAAAGCAAAGAAGTAATTAAATTATATAAAGTAAATACAAGTAAAAGTAATTTTTAAGTCATGCGGAAAGCACAAGCCAAGAAACTCCCTTTAGCACCAGACCCTAAGTTTAACGACAAACTGGTAACCCGTTTTGTAAATAACTTAATGTGGCAAGGAAAGAAAAGCGGAGCTTTTAATATTTTCTACGATGCATTGGACAAAGTAACCAAGCAAACGAGTGAGGATGGATATGAAGTTTGGAAAAGAGCTTTAACCAATGTTACTCCTGGTGTAGAAGTTCGTAGCCGCCGTATAGGTGGTGCCACATTCCAGATCCCAGCAGAGGTTCGTGCCGACAGAAAAGTTTCACTTAGCATCAAATGGCTTATCCGGTATAGCCGTGACAGGAATGGTCGTAGTATGTCTGATAAATTAGCCGGAGAAATTGTTGCTGCATCAAAAGGCGAAGGAGCAGCATTTAAAAAGAAAGAAGATACCCATCGTATGGCTGAAGCTAACAAGGCTTTTGCTCACTTTAGGATCTAAAAGATATCCCAAAGGGATTCCTTTGGAACAAGAACACAACCCCGCTCAGGCGGGGCGGGGCTTCCAAAGAAAACCATTCGTTGAAAAGCGGATGGTTTTTTTATATCCATTAGTTTCTTTTTTTGTGTAAACCTATTTCAGGTCGAGAAAGTTCGTGCTATCCGAGTGTGTCATTCGATTTGAAAGGATTTTCGTTTAATACTTTATCATTTTTTGTTGTTATATATTTCGCCTTTTACAATAACAAACTTTATTGCTTGAAGGTTGTTAATATTATCAAGCGGATTATTTTCTAAGATTAGCATGTCTGCATACTTTCCAACTGATACTGAACCGTAAAGATTTTGCTTGGACATGAAAATTGCCGGACTGATCGTGGCAGTTTTCACTGCTTCATAATTTGAAAGTCCTGCTTCAACTAATAATTGCAATTCCTGATGCAAACCGATTCCCGGATACACATAAGGCATACCTGCAAAATCACTTCCTGCTATAATCATTACTCCCATTTTGCTTAGGTGATTAACTAACTGCATTTGCGATTGAAATGTTTTATTCAGTTCGTCCCAATCTGCAAGTTGTGTGTGTCTTGTTAGTCTCTTTTTCCATGCTGCTTGCCACTCACTCATAAGAGAAACAGAAATATACTTTGAGTAGTTGCTGTTAACGATTGTAGTGTCCCGAACTTTTGTTTTCAATTGGTAAGTGATTAGTGTTGGACACAGAAAAGTTTTGTTATCAATCATCAGGTTGGCTATACTGTCTAATCTGTTTTTACTTCTGTCCCAAATATTATCTAACCTGTTAAGGTGTTCAACACTTTTTTGTCCTAACGAAATGGAAGTTTCTGGTTCAATGTATTCAGAAAGGTGTCCAGCGAATTTCATTTTATTTTTTGCGCAATAAGTTGAAATATCTCTTAGCTGTTTTTCTTTAATTAAAGAATATGGTTTAAAAAAATCAGCACCATTATTTTTTAAGCTGTCAAGAACTACTATCATGTCTGTATTGTCGTCAACAGGTAATGAAAAGTCAGTGTGAACAGGTGGGTTGCCGTCAATCATTGGGCCTGCGCCATAAATTTCCGGTTTGAAGTTTTGTGTTTCCATTCTGAAACTGTTCATGATTTTTAAGTCACCTCCCATATCACGAATTCCTGTGATTCCGTTTTTTAACAGAGCAGGAAACAAAAGGGTGTCATTGTTTTTATCCCAACATAAATGAAAGTGCATGTCCCAAAGTCCGGGACATAAATATTTGCCAGTTCCATCTATTGAAATTGAATTTGAAGGAATACTTTCAGAAAATGACTTCCCTATAAAATAAATTATTTTGTTTTTTACTACAACATCCAGATTTGGCACTACATCACTATTTAAAACATCCACAACATTGATGTTTCTTATTACCAATATTAAAGAGTTCTGCTTGGTGCTTTGAGCTGTTGTCCATGAGGATAAAAGAACAAAAAATATTAGCGTAAAATATTTTAGGTTTGCTTTAAGATTGTGATGCTCAAATTTCATCTTCATTATAATGGATGAGGTCTTTGTCATTTCTCTATTACCTATTGTCAGTTTGGAGTTAACATTGCTCTCCGCATGACCGCTAATGATGTATTGTCGCAACTGCTGGTACACAATTTAATTGATTTTCAACTAAAATATGTACCACATAGCCAACAAAAAAAAATCCCACCTGCTTTCGCAAATGGGATAATAATAATAAGCAACCTGCCTTCGGCAGGCAGGTTGGGTTGTGATAAATTTTATCCTAACTTCTTTATCAAATTATCATTAATCGCTTCTAAAAATTCTTCGGTATATAAATAATGCTCTCCATGCTTCACCTTATTACCATGGATACACACAGCAAGGTCTTTTGTCATCTTACCTTCTTCTACGGTTTCAATGCAAACAGCTTCGAGTGCCAGACAGAAATCAATCAATGGTTGGTTGCTATCTAATTTTCCTCGAAAAGCTAATCCTCTTGTCCAGGCAAAAATGCTGGCGATAGGGTTGGTAGAAGTTGGTTTACCAGCCTGATGGTCACGGTAGTGCCTTGTTACAGTGCCATGTGCAGCTTCTGCTTCCATGGTTTTTCCATCGGGGGTTATTAATACGGAAGTCATTAAACCCAAAGAACCAAAACCCTGTGCTACCGTATCACTTTGCACATCACCATCATAGTTTTTACAAGCCCACACAAAGTTGCCATTCCATTTTAATGCACTTGCCACCATATCATCAATCAGACGGTGTTCGTAAGTAATACCGGCTGCTTCATACTTCGCTTTAAATTCTGTTTGATAGATGTCTTCAAAGATGTCTTTGAAACGGCCATCATATTTTTTAAGAATTGTATTTTTTGTAGAAAGATATAACGGCCATTTTTTGCTGAGTGCCATATTAAAACAGCTTCTTGCAAAACCGATGATGCTTTCATCGGTATTGTACATACTCATCGCCACACCATCACCTTTAAAGTTGAACACTTCAAACACTTGTGCTTCGCCACCACCTTCGGGAGTAAAGGTCATGGTTAGTTTTCCTTTTCCTTTTATCACCGTATCTGTTGCACGGTATTGGTCGCCAAATGCATGACGGCCTACAATGATAGGTGCAGTCCAGTTGGTAACCAATCTTGGTACATTACTGATAACAATCGGCTCCCGGAAAACGGTGCCATCCAAAATGTTGCGGATAGTACCGTTAGGGCTCTTCCACATTTGCTTCAGATTAAATTCTGTTACCCGCTGTTCATCAGGAGTGATGGTGGCACATTTGATGCCTACACCATATTGTTTAATAGCATTGGCAGAATCAATAGTTACCTGATCATTGGTCTGGTCACGATATTCCACACCGAGGTCATAATATTTAATATCAAGTTCCAAATAAGGGAGAATGAGTTTTTCTTTGATAAATTTCCAGATGATCCGGGTCATTTCATCACCATCTAATTCTACTACTGGGTTTGCAACTTCGATCTTTTGGGCCATACTAAAATTGATTTTAAATTGAGAGTAAAATCCTGAACCTTATCAGGTTATGGCAAACTTACAATAATATCAGATGTGACTCTTATCGTATCATAGAAAAGCTCCAAAGAAGGTAAAGAATTTTAATTTTTAGTAATTGATTTGGATCAAGTAAAAATGATGTACCTTTTAGCAAATAAATAACTCCATGGAATTGACTAAACCTTTCCGGGATTATCTCAGCAAATTTGTTAACCTAACAGATGCAGAATTTGAAGGATTGTTATTACCGGTCATCACGATTAGAAAATTTGCTAAAAAAGAATTGCTTACCAGGGCAGGTGAGGTGGATGATCATTTCAATTTTATAGTTAAAGGACTTATCCGGAAATATTACAAAAAAGGAGGGCATGAAATAAATACGCAGATTTCTTATGAGGGGCATTTGATTGTAAGTCAGGAGTCATTTCATAGCCGGTTGCCTTCAGAATATTTTATTGAGACAATTGAACCCAGTACTGTAGTTACCATCACCCATGATGATCTTGAAAAAGTGTATGCCTCATCTCCCAAGATGGAACACCTTGCCCGGTTGCTGATTACATATGCAATGGTGCTTAAAGACAGGTGGCAAATACAATTGAGGAAAATGACACCAAGAGAAAGGTTCCTGAACTTTGTAACTAAAAATCCTGAGCTGATGCAGCGGGTACCACAAAAATTTTTAGCTTCTTATCTTAACATCAAACCGGAAACCTTTAGTCGGTTTAAGCATTTGCTGAAAGGGCATATTAAGAATACTGTTGCATAATTATCCCAATGCCACATCCAATATCATCATTACCAGGAAGCCCCCAATAAAACCAAGTACAGAACGGTCAGTGTATTTATCCCTTTGCGTTTCTGGTATTACTTCTTCAACTACCACAAAAATCATTGCTCCTGCTGCAAAGGCTAATGCAAATGGAAGGATTGGCTGCATATAAATTACAGCTACTGCACCGATAACACCAGCTATTGGTTCTACTATGGCAGAAAGTTGTCCGTACCAGAAACTTTTCCGTCGGCTTACACCGTGTCTTCTTAGTGGCATTGCCACAGCAATTCCTTCAGGGAAATTCTGGATGCCGATACCGATAGCAAGTGCAATTGCGCCAGAGATCGTTGCGTCTTCCATACCTATTGCAGCTGCACCAAAAAGTACACCTACCGCCAGGCCTTCTGGAATATTATGCAGTGTAATGGCAAGTATCAGCAAGGTTGTTTTATGCAGTTTTGTTTTTACGCCTTCTTTTTCTTCTACTCCAAAATTAATATGAAGGTGTGGTGTGAATTTATCCAGAACAAAGATGAACATGGCCCCTAAAAAAAATCCAACTGCTGCAGGCATCCAGCTCATAGATGGATACATTTTCTCTGACATTTCAATAGCAGGATTCAAAAGCGACCAGAAACTGGCAGCCACCATCACCCCGCCGGTGAAACCAAGCATAGGATCAAGTACACCACGGCTGAGGGTTTTAAAAAAGAAAACCAATGAAGCACCCAACGCAGTTACGAACCAGGTAAACGTAGTGGCAATCAATGCTGACCATACCGGCCCTATTTCACTTAAGAATTTTTCTAGTGCTTGCATACTATGGAGTTTGTACAAAAATATTTTCTGCTAACTGTTTACTGATCGTAAAAGCCGGTTGCCGGCCAATGCGTACTTCCATGGAGTTGTCGAAATCAAATTTCTTTTTTACTTCCAGCTTTACACCAATGGTTATTTTTTTATGTTCCAGCAATTCCAGTATTTCACTTGACTGGTCACTAACTCCACTTACATTAGCCGGAGTATTAAAAGGCAATTCAGTAAGGCAAATTTTCTTACTGATTTCTATTTTACCGTTGGCATCCGGAATCGGATCGCCATGCGGATCCACTCTTGGAAATCCGAGGAACTCGTCTAATTTGTCAATGAGTTTTTTGTTACTGACATGTTCAAGGTCTTCTGCCACTTCATGCACCTCATCCCAGCTAAATTTTAGTTTCTCAGCTAAAAAATATTCCCAAAGACGGTGACGACGAATGATGCCCAAGGCCACTTTACAGCCCTCACTACTTAGCCGGAAACCCTGGTAAGGCTGATAGTGCAATAATTTTTTTATTTTCAGCTTTTTCATCATATCCGTAACAGAAGCCGGCTTGGTTTTTAATTCATTGGCCAGTTCATTTGTTGTTACCGTTTCATCCTGCCGTTGCAGATGATAAATCGCTTTAATGTAATTTTCTTCACTGGTTGAATAATTCAACATGACTAAAAATAATTTTAGACAAAGCTAAAATATTAAAATTAAATGACAAAACTTTCTATTGACAGGAATGGAGGAATCGCTTACTTTCGGTGGCCAATCAGAAAATATGTTTGCCATTAAAAAACTTTTCATCCTTTTTTTATCCCTGGCTGTTATTGCAGGCTGTAAAGACAAAAAGAAACCCTCTCTGTCTGGCGAAGAGCCGGTGAAAGTGTCAGACTTTATTGAGTTCTTTCAGCCGGTAAAACTTTCTTATCAGACATCTGATACTATTTTACAGAAAAAAGAAAAAGACTCTTTGCTGATCAGTCATAAAGTATTTATCCAGTTTGTTCCTGATTCAGTATTGAGTAAAGTATATGGCAAAGGAGTAAAGCCGAAAATTTATGCCCTCGGAAAAGCGGAGGTACCAGATGCAGAAACCTACCTTTTTGTGAAAACAATTACTAATGATAAGAAAGCTGTTTTCATTATCAGTTTTGATAGCAAGCAACAATTCATTGCAGCAATGGCAGCCTTGCGACCAGATAATAATAAAGCCACTTTCCAGTCCGTGGTCATGGATCGAAAATACACAATCACTAAAACAGTGATGCTGAAAAATGCTGACGGCACACAGAGTGAAGGAAAAGATGTGTTTGTATTGAATGCCGCGGCAAAGAATTTTATGTTAATCATGACGGATGCACTGACTGATAGGATAACAGAGTTGATTAATCCAATTGATACCTTACCGAGGAAGCATAAATTATCAGCTGATTATGCTAACGGTAAAATGAACCTTGTTTCTGTAAGGGATGGCCGCAGGAGTGATCGCATCAGCTTCTTTATTCATTTTGAAAAAAATAATGGTGAATGCACCGGCGAGTTGAAAGGCGAGGCGATGCTTAAATCGCCAACCACTGCGGAGTACAGGGAAAATGGAGATCCCTGTATATTGAAATTTATTTTTAATTCCAATTCAGTTGCCCTTAAAGAAGAGGAAGGATGCGGTTCCCGGCGTGGATTGAATTGCACATTTGATGGAAATTTTTCCAGAAAAAAATATGTGAAACCAACAAACGTTTCAAAGCCTCCTGCAAAGAAGAAATAATTCATTTTTTCTACTGGAATTGCAATCGTTTCCAATTTTTATTGTTTCTTTTTTGTGTAAAAATGATCGTCAAACACTAGCATCATTTATTAATAAACCACTATCTTGCAACTTCGTGTAAAAAGAACACATTATGAGTTTTAATAATTATTCTGTCCCATACCCTGTAGAAGAACGTTATTCAAAAAAAGTCGCTTATTTCTCCATGGAATTTGCTACTCACCAGCCCTTAAAGATTTATAGCGGCGGTCTTGGCTTTCTTTCCGGTTCACATTTACGCAGTGCTTATGAGTTAAAGCAAAATTTAGTAGGCATAGGTATTTTATGGAAATATGGATACTATGATCAGGAACGTCACCAGGATCAGACTTTGGATGTAGCATGGAATGAAAAGCAATTTTCTTTTTTGGAAGATACGGGTATCAAATTCCAGATAAATATTCACGAACATCCTGTATGGATTAAAGTACTTTATTTAAACCCGGAGACTTTTAAAACAGCCCCGTTGTTTTTATTATCTACAGATGTACCGGAAAATGATTATGTATCTCAAACCATTACGCATCGTTTGTATGATGCGAATGTGGCAACCAAAGTGGCACAGTTCATTTTATTGGGTGTGGGCGGCGCCAAATTGATGGATGTATTGGGTTTTAATCCTGAACTCTATCACCTGAATGAAGCACATGGTTTGTCTGCGGCTTTTTATCTCTATAAAAAATTCGGGCATAAAATGGAGGAGGTAAAAAAGCGGTTGGTTTTTACTACACATACTCCGGAAGAAGCAGGCAATGAAAAGCATGATATTTATCTGTGTCATAAAATGAGTTACTTCTGTGACCTTTCAGTAGATGAAGTGAAAAAATTGTATAATAACGACAGCGATCAGTTTAATCATTCCCTTGCTGCATTACGATTTGCACATATTGCCAATGGTGTTTCACAATTACATGGCCATGTGTCAAGAGCTATGTGGGAGAAATTTGATGGTATCTGCCCGATTATTTCTATCACGAACGCACAAAACTGGCGTTACTGGGCCGATAAGCAATTGTATCGCTTTGCAGATGCAGGGGACGATTATAGTATCGATGACCGAAAAAAATACCTGAAGAAAAGAGCATTTGAAATAGTAGCTGACCAGACAGGAAAGATATTTAAACCTGAAGTGTTTACCATCGTTTGGGCAAGACGGTTTGCCGGTTATAAAAGAGCAGGTTTGATCACAACAGCTGAGAAGCGTTTTGAGAAATTATTAAACAGTACTAAATATCCGGTACAAATAATCTGGGCAGGAAAACCATATCCTGTTGACCATCCGGCCATCAGTGAATTTAACCAGCTTGTTCACCTGAGCAAAGGGCATAAGAATATGGCTGTAATGATTGGCTACGAACTTGCTTTGTCTAAAAGAATGAAACAAGCGGCTGACTGCTGGCTGAATAATCCAAGAGTACCAAGGGAAGCATCCGGAACCAGTGGGATGACTGCGGCCATGAACGGAGCGATCAATTTTTCTACTGATGATGGTTGGATACCGGAATTTATTAATCATGGACATAATGGTTTTGTGGTACCGAAAGCAGATTATGCTAATATGGCTACGCATGAGCAGGATGAATATGATTTGAACAAACTCTATGAGATTTTAGAAAATGAAATCCTGCCATTATATTACGACAACTATAGTACCTGGAGGCAAGTGATGAAGAATGGTATGCAGGATGTCCGCATACAGTTTGATAGTAACAGGATGGCAGATGAGTATTATGAGTTGATGTATAAGTGAGACGACGTTCGAATTTTCTGCTGTGCGTTCGTTTGATTGTGTTTGATGCCCGATTTAATTTAATAGTACATCAATCATTTCGTCGTCCAAAATATTTTCAAATATTTTATTCCATATTATTTGTCTGCATTTTTGAGTATGGCTGTCCATAGTCCAAGCTTTTAAAATCTCATTTTCGAATTTCATTAAAAAATCAAAAGACCAAGGCAAACTAGGATTACGAAACAACTCATCTAAATTAATCTTGTCCCAATATTTAATAATCATTTTTTCAGTCCATAGTATCCCTTCATTTCTCGATAAATCGTCCCAATCCCATTTATTTAAATAAGGGTCAATGAGTTCTTCTGACCAAAGTAAAGAAGTATTATCGGAAAGTGCACCAAAGTTTGAGTGTTTCCGTTTCCAGATTATTTTGTCTTTGTGCTTAGCAATTTGATTGGCAGTAAAGGCAACTCCATTATTACCGCTTAAAACATCCCAATCCCATTTTTCAATATATCTTTCTATCAAGTCTGAACTCCAGGGTAATGATTCATTCAAACTTAATCCAGACCACTTTAAAGCTAAATCGGGTTTCAAATCCGTTTCTACATACTTTTCTATAAACTCAACCGACCAAGGTATACCTGTATTTATTGTTATTCCATTCCAAAATGAGGATGACCAAATTGGCATTAAGTTTTCTATTAATTTTTCTGACCAAGGTAAATATGGGTTTTGGCTTAGAAAAAACCAGTCAAATTTGTCCATATTTTTTAAAATAAAATCTTCTGTCCAAAGGTTTTCTCCATTAAGGTTTGAAATTCTTTTTTTAAAAAAGTCTAGCTCAGCAAACATTTTTTGGGTCCAATCAATAGATTCATTTAACAATATATAATGCCAGTTCCATTTGCCTTTAAAGTGACAAATAAATTCGCCATTCCAATGTGTTCCCTTATTCGAAGCCAGGTCATAATAATTTACAGTGTAATTATTTGTTTCGATAAAATCAATTGAGATTGGTAAACTAGGATTTTTCCAGATTCTGTCTTCCCACTCAAACAAATCTTTAAATTGATAAATTAATTGGGAAGTCCATTTAATATTTTTATTTTCTGAAATAAAACCCCACCAAAGTTTGTTTTTATATTTGAAAAGCTGCTCTTCCGAAAAAGGGTAAAATCTGAAAATAAAAGGAGAAAACTTGTAATTACTTCTTTTAATAATATTTACTAATTCAGAGTTTTTTGAATTCATAATATTATTTTGGAAAAACTCCTGTTCTTTTAATGTAACTAACACCAGGAACTACACACATTATTGCAGATTTAATTAACTCGTTTTCAAATTTTAGTAACACTGTTGTAATAACTTCTTTTACTAATGGGTGGTTTGGCGATTCATATTCTGGATTTCCATAAGGTGCTCGGATAGGATTAGCAAGAGTAAGTGTTAAAATAAAACATGGTTCATTTTCGTAGTATCCCAACTCGGCTGTAACTGTATTAATTCCTTTTTTGAAGGCAGTAAACTTGGCTTCGATGTAATTAAAATATTCTTCTTTCCCGTTCAAATCTGCTAAAACTATTTGGCTATTATAGACAAAATCGTCTGTAAAGCAGTTTTCAAGATATGAAGCATCAAGGTTATTCCAAGCTTTGCAAAAGGAAATCGTTAGGTTTTCAGTACCCATCTTTTTTTGTAAATATTATTAATCATTAAATTGAAGCCAAGCATCTATGTCGCCCTCAAAAACCTCTCGAATTATGTCTTCATCGGTGTATCTGTACGGTTCTTCTCTGGAAGGATCTTCTTCATCTACTTTCCATTTTTCAAATATTAAGTTTTTGATCAAATTAATTTCTAATGCTTCAAAATAAAAAGGGTTTGTTTTAAGTTCATTAAGCAAAAAGAAGTTTGAGTCGACTGCAAAATGTTCTAATCTAATAATGCACCTTAAAATATATTCTGGGTCTTTATAAAGAATATGTTTTAGTGAATTGTTTTTATACTTTCCCCAATGTATTGTAGTATAAAAGTCGTATAAGTATAATTTTCCAATATTTATTTCATCTTCTGTCAATTCAACCTTTTGGGGTAATTCAGGATTATTTTCAGTTGTTGTAGTATCGGTTACAAATAAATATGTTTCATATTCTTCATGTCTTTTTATTTTCATTTTTGCTTTGTCAAACTTTATATAAAGAGGATTATTAACATCTATTCTTATGTTCAGGTAATTTGTAACTAAACTATAATACTCTAATGCAATTTTGCTAATTTTTTCTTTAGTACTGAAGAGATTTAATATTTTCACCTGCTGCTGCTTCAATTCAGTATTATTTTCTTGTGAAGGGTACAATAGCTGCAATAGCGATAAACTAATATAATTTCGGTCAAATAGCATTTTATTTGTATCAACTTTTTGAATAATATGTTCATATATTTCTATTGCTTTTTTAATATCTCCATTCTTGATTTCTTCTACGGCAAGTTGAAATGTTTTATGGTTTAATTTGTTTTTCATACTTTATTTACTTTTGTTGTACGATATACTTCATTTTCTTTTCCAATGTCTGTCGTCTAAAATTTAAGTTGTTTGAATTTTCAAGTTCAGCAGTATACTTCTCATAAACAGAGCGAACTTCTTTAACGAACAGTCTTCTTTGTATGCTTAATCCTTCTTCAATTTTATTTTCGTCAATCCACATTAGCAGGGGGTCTGAAGTACGAATGTGAATTAGTGATTTTCCTTTTGTTTGTCCTTGATGCAAAAGCCCGCAACGAATTTTGGTATAGAAAATATTTGCTTTTTCTATTGTGTCAAAAAAGGATTTTAGGTTTTCTGAACGTTGAAAGAAACTAAAAAAAATTAAAGCGTCATTACTTACTTCATTTTTGGGTGGACTTAAAAGTTTTGTCAAACGATTTTCTTTTTTTCCTGTCTTGCTTTTTCTGCTGGTTTCAATATTGCCAGTCCAAAATTGTTCAATTGTTTCTATCAATAAACAAGTCAATGACATTATAGCAAAACCTGAAAAAAGTCCAATATTTCTGTCTTTATTTTCATCAAGAACTTCAATTTGTTTAAAGTAGCGTCCTTCAATTCTGTCTTTAAAAATCTCAATTGCTTTACTCCAATTTTCTATATTGTTTTTGGACAAATCAAGGTCTGTCCAATCTTTCTGAAAAAACGTTGGACTAATTTTTATTCCTTTATCAGTTGAAGGCTTTGTCATTGTAGTGTTGGTCGTAATATTCCCACTGACTCAAAAATATGCGAAAGTTTTATCCTGTCATAATTTTTGCTAATGCAACCCAATCAAATAAAACTTTTCTCCAATCCTTCCATCATATCCTTCACTCTATAAATATCCGCCAGTTTACTAATCACACCTTCCACCAATGCATCCGGGCAAGAAGCCCCACTTGTAATTAATATTCTTATTGGCTCTTTTGCTGGTAGGAAATCAGCTGTTAGTATTTCTTCTTTTGTATGAAAATTATGATGAAGTATTTCTTTGGACGATATAATCTTCTCTTCATTATTAATAAAATAAGTAGGTAGTTTTTCTTCGCACAATTCTACCAGGTGTGATGTGTTGGAGGAATTATAACCCCCAACTACAATCGCTAAATCAGCTTCCTTTTCCAGCATGCCACTCACCGCTGTTTGATTATCATTAGTAGCATAACAAAGTGTATCTCTTGTATCCGCAAAGGATTCTTCTGTTTGGTAAGTTGCTATCACCACTTCTTTCAGGTAATCTGCAATGGCTTGTGTGTCGCTGGCCAGCATAGTGGTTTGATTTACCACACCAATCCGCTGTAAATCTTTTGTCGCATCAAATCTTTCTGAATATTGATTATTGAATTCAGTATAAAATTTATCCGGAGATTTTTCACCAGTTATATATTTTGCCAGTTCTTTTGCTTCTGCCATATCTTTTACAATAACAGACGGAGCAGTGGAAGCTGCATGAGAAAAGGTGGCCCTTGTTTCTTCATGTGTAGGTTTGCCATGAATGATGATGGTATAATTTTTTTTGGCAATCGCTTCACTGCGGTTCCATACTTTTTCTACAAAAGGACAGGTTGTATTATATTTTTCTGTTTGAATACCGATTTGTTTTAATTTCTCCTCAATTTCCAATGTAGTACCAAAGGCTGGAATCAGTACAATATCATCACCGGTTATTGTTGAAAACGGAATCAGTTGTTTGCCGTAAGTGTCCTGTAAAAAAATAATGCCATGTGCCTGCAGGTCTGCATTTACCTGCGGGTTATGGATCATTTGACTTAACAGGAAAATTCTTTTACCGGGATTTTCTTCTACTGTCCGGAAAGCAATTTCAATGGCATTTTCAACGCCGTAGCAAAAACCAAAATGACGGGCCAGGTAAATTTGTAAGGAACCAAAGTCCAGCAGGGTGGGAGTAAAATCCTTTTTCATCTTGTCCATCTCTTTCCGCTTCTTTTTAATGGCCGAAATCAATGGACTGCGATAAATGATAGGAACTTCAAAACTTTTCATGGGTGCAAAGATAACTTTGTTTCGGGTTTTGAGTTTCGGGTTTTGCGTGGTATTATTAAGCGATTTTGTGCAGCAGCAACCCGTAACACAACACCCAAAACCCGAAACTTCTTATTATCTTCCCACAAAGTTCGAACTATGCGATACGTATTGCTTGCTTTTTCTTTTTCAATGTTGCTTGGCTCCTGCAAACTGATGAAGAAAGATGATGAAACTAAAACCGAAAAAACAACTGTTAGCATGATAAACCGATTTAAACCTGTTGACTGGTCACACAACACCAATATTTATGAAGTAAATCTTCGTCAGTACACTGAAGAAGGAACTTTTAATGCTTTTGCACAGCATCTAACCAGGTTAAAAGAAATGGGAATAAAGACATTATGGTTTATGCCCATCACACCTATTGCACAAAAAAATATGAAAGGTCCGTTGGGGAGTTACTATGCCTGTTCAGATTATACTTCTATCAATCCCGAGTTTGGCACAATGGATGATTTTAAGACATTGGTGAAAGAGGCACATGAAATGGGTTTTAAAGTAATCCTTGACTGGGTGGCTAATCATACAGGTTGGGATCATATATGGACAAAAGAGCATCCGGAATATTTTCTGAAAGATTCTGCTACCAATGATTTTAAAATTGCCTCCGGTATGGATGATATTATTGAACTGGATTTTAAAAATATTGCCCTTCGTCAGGCTATGAAGGATGCCATGAAATTCTGGGTAACAGAATGTGATATTGATGGCTTCCGTTGTGACCTTGCTTTTTGGGTAGAACTTGACTTCTGGAAAGAAGCAAGAAAAGAACTGGATCTGGTAAAACCATTGTTTTGGTTGGGAGAATTTGATGAACTGGAAAAACCGGAATATGGTGAAGCATTTGATGCCAGTTACACCTGGACATGGATGCATAAGACAGAGGATTTTTATAAGAAGAAAGAACCACTGGATACGCTACTTACCGTTTTAAAAAACTATGATGATCTCGGCGATAGTACTATAAGGGCCTGGTTTACCACCAATCATGATGAGAATAGCTGGAATGGAACTGAGTATGAAAAGTATGGTGAAATGGCGAAGGCATTAGCAGTATTTAGTTCAACATGGAATGGTATTCCACTTTTGTATTCTGGACAGGAGTTGCCTAATATGAAACGGTTAAAGTTTTTTGAAAAAGATGTTATTGCATGGACCGATGAAAATGGGTTGAATAATTTTTATAAAATTTTATTAAACCTTAAAACAAATAACTCCTCCCTTCGCAGCGGTGACCCATCTGTAAAAACATTCAGAATTACAACCAGTGACCCTAAAAATGTGTTTGCTTACTTAAGGAAGAATGGAACTAAAGAAGTATTGGTGGTGCTCAACCTTTCTTCACAAAAAGACCTGCATTTTGAAATCCTTGATCCCACTGTCTCTGGAACGTATAAAAATGTTTTTTCAGGTGCCGCCAACGATTTTACTTCAAATAAAAATTTTGAAATGCAGGGTTGGGATTATTTAGTGTATGAAAAGTAATACCAAATGTATTTATTTATTAGTCCAAATTTTTCCGGTATAAAAGATTGAACAGATTTATATCCCAAATTAAAAAGCCGCTTCGAAAAGAAGCGGCTTTTTAATTTGCACATTTGTGGTTCAGCTCATTGTCACATTTGTATTACGGCATATCCTCCATATTGAGAGGAAACCTGTAAACGCCATTGGCATCTGTATAAATTCCCTGCAGATATATCGATTCCCCTCTAAGGCTTTTTATCGCCTGACTTAATTCTTCAATACTGGTAATGTCCATATCATTTACACTGGTAATGATAAAACCAGCTTCCATTTTTGTTTTGCTAAATGCTCCGCCCTGTTTTATCTTCTTTACGACTACGCCACCTTCCAGTTCATAAGTCAATGCTTTCCTTTTATCTAATGTTTCCAGATCGGCACCTAATATTTCTCCAATATTGGCGGTGGCCAATTGTTCGTAGGTACCCGTTTTTGCAGTTAATGTTGCCGATACGGTATTTTCTTTTCCGTTTCTTTTATAGGTGATATTTATTTTTTCTCCTGTGTTATAAGATGAAACAGTTGCCTGCAATTCAGTCCATGAGTTAATGGGGGCATCGTTAACTTTGGTGATGATATCACCTTTTTGTAAACCGATTGTGGCGGCAGCACCGTCTTTAGCAACTGAGCCAATATGAGCCCCGTCACCAGCATCATATTTATCTTCAGACACCTGTACTCCCAGATAAGGTCTTCTAACATCGCCAAACTTAATCAGGTCATTTACAATTTTCTTAGTCAGATTAACTGGTATGGCAAATGAGTATCCTGCATAAGTGCCTGTTGGTGCATAAATAGCTGAATTAATGCCAATCAATTGGCCATCGGTAGTAATTAATGCCCCACCACTATTTCCCTGGTTTACTGCAGCATCGGTTTGAATAAATGATTCAATGGGAGTTTTACTTTGACGACTATTGATCCCGATATTTCTTCCCTTTGCACTTACAATGCCGGCAGTAACGGTGGTTTCCAATGTTAGCGGATAACCAATAGCCAGTACCCATTGACCCAATTTTACATTGTCAGAATTGCCATATAACAAGAAAGGAAAACCGGTACCTTCAATTTTCAGAACAGCAATATCGCTGCTTGCATCTTTTCCGATCACCTTTGCTTTAAATACTTTTTTATTACTGAGGGTAACAGTAATTTCATCTGCCACACCTTCTCCGCCATCTGATACTACATGGTTATTGGTGATGATATATCCATCGTCGCTGATAATTACTCCGCTACCAGAGGCTCTTTGTTCGGGCTGAACCTGGGGGCCAAAAGGCATATTAAAAAACTGCTCGAACATATCTTCCATGCTATTTCCCCTATTATTACGTGGAAGCTGGTTATTCACTTTTTTAGCTGCAGTTTTTGTTTTGATATGAACTACAGCCGGTACAGCCGTATTTGCTGCTTTGGTAAAATCAACCGGTTCACCTGCACCTGCTGCATTATCAAAAAAGCCTGCATAGTTTACCGGCAGGTTTCCATTGGCAGATTGTAAAAAACTGTTTTGTTTTCCAGTATTAATTTTGCCATAAATAAAAACACTAGTTACGGCAGATACGGCACTGATTCCAATAATCAGTAAAATTTGTTTCCATTTCATATTCTTTTCAGATTTTAATCCCGATAGCTATCGGGAGTGAATAATTATTATCAGTTTTCATATTCCACTACAAAGTAACGATGCTTATTGTTTAATTGATTGCCACTGAATTAGTTTAACAAATCGTTTACCAAGCCTTTCGTACTTCTTTTGACTTATAAAAATAGGATCATTTTTGGAGAAATAAAATACCGTACTACATCGATTTTTCGCTTTTTCTATAACCCGGCAAGGAATTTTAACGTGTCGACACCATCTGCATAGTCGCTGATAGCTGGCGATTGCCCCAAGCCAAATGGTATAAAGCTCATCCCTGCAATACATTGCAAGTTTTGTTCCGGCGGTAGTTTATCTGTCAAGTCGTCATTGTTACTATAAAATTCATAATTCAACTGGCTGATGGGTGAAAAAATGGCTTTGTCTTCAATCAGCAATATTGAATCATTTGACATATAGTACTTTTTGTTCAGAAGGTGCAATGCCAGATTATAGTCGTAATTATTTTTATATTTATGATTGTCTGAAAGAAAATCATATTTTTTAAAAACATGCAGTAACGGGATAAAATCATAGTTATCAGGGATATATATTTTTGTCACACTTCGACAGCCCAACCCAAAATACAAATACACATCATCCGCTAATTTTTCCAACTCAACAGTGGATTCCTCACCGGTCAGAACAGCTACAGATGTACGGTTGCGGCGGATAATATTGGGATACTTTCCAAAATAATGATCAAAATACCTGGAAGAATTATTGCTGCCTGTGGCGATATACGCATCACATCCTTTTAGCATTTCAGAAAATTCAACCTGGTTTTTAACTTCTGCATCCAATTCTTGTAATTTTTCTACCAGGTGTTTAATGAGTATCTGGTCTTTTGTGGAGGGTTTGATAATTGCTTTATGCCCGCTGATAAAAACACAAAGAAGATCATGAAAACCAACCAAAGGAATATTCCCCGCCATAACAATTCCAACAGTTTTTGGTTTGAATTCCGCAATTTTTGGGTTACTGGTTGGAAGTTGGTATGATGCAACCCAGGATGTCAATGTCTCTTTTTGCAGAAATGAAACGGCGATATTTTTGGTTGCCGTGGCGACAAATTCCGGGATAAACCAGCCGTTTTCCCGGGAAGCCCTTTCTTTGATTGATTCCCATTGCTCATCACCAGATAAAATATATTGCCCCAATTGAATTAATAAGTCAATACGATATTGTAAATTCATTTGCAATAATTAAATTTGCTGTAAAACTAAGTCTCAACCAGTTAAATAAACTTTTATGGCTATTAAGATTACTGAAGAATGTATAAACTGTGGTGCATGTGAACCCGAATGCCCCAACAATGCTATCTATGAAGGTGGTGTGGAATGGGCAATTGCCGATGGCACTTCTGTAAAGGGTTCTTTTACCCTGATGGATGGATCGGTAGTAGATGCAAACCAGAAAAATGCCCCGGTCTCTGTTGATTTATACTACATCACTCCAAATAAATGCACTGAGTGCCAGGGCTTTCACGAAGAGCCGCAATGTGCTGCTGTTTGCCCGGTTGACTGTTGCATACCTGATGAAATGTACCAGGAAACTGTAGATGATTTAATGGCAAAAAAGGCCTTGCTGCATATTTAGATTGAATTGAAATGTGCATAAATTATTGGCTTTTTCAGGAATAACCTGTTATTAATTAAAGTAACTTACATATGTATCTAAGGATATAAAAAGCAGTGAGAGCTGCCCAAAGAGTGGCGGGTGATATTTCCCGTCGTAAAAAGGTGAAGGAGAAACTGCCTTCACCTTTCTTATTACTCTCAAAACAAGAAATAAGTCATTTTTAGCAGTCTAAATTTCCTCTAAACGTTTTTTTCTTCAATATTTGCATAATCAGACCCGCTAATGCGGGAGTAAAACACACTACACCACTACATGAAGAAGAATATAGCTCTTGTAACAGGGGGTTTTTCAGGGGAAGCAGTTATCTCTTATAAAAGTGCTGAAACAATTTTTAGTCATCTCGACAGATCACTTTTTAATGTTTATAAAATTGATATTAATTCAGCAGGCTGGTTTTATGAATTGCCTGATGGCCGTAAATCGGAGATTGATAAAAATGATTTTTCCCTTCATCTGGATAACCAGAAAATAAATTTTGATGCTGTCTTCATTGGAATTCACGGTACTCCGGGAGAAGATGGAAAACTTCAGGGGTATTTTGATACGTTGAAAATACCTTATACAGGATGTGATGCCGCTACTTCAGCAATCACTTTTAATAAAAGGTATGCAGTGGCAGTAGCTGCTATGGCAGGAATTGCAGTAGCAAAATCAGTCATTCTGATAAAAAATAATTTTGAAAGCCCGGAAGAAATTATCAGTACATTAAAATTTCCTGTTTTTATCAAACCTAATAATGGTGGTTCCAGCATTGGTATGTCGAAAGTAAATAGACCGTCTGATGAATTAGGAATGGCTATTGAAAAAGCGTTTAAAGAAGATGACCAGGTATTGGTAGAAGAAATGATCAGTGGCAGAGAGTTTACTGTTGGGGTTTTCAAATCAAATAGTAATATGATTGTGATGCCTCTTACGGAAGTGAAAGCCGACATAAATATGCCATTCTTTGATTTTGAAGCGAAATACCAGGGTAAATCAACTGAAACCACACCAGCAGAAGTGGAGGAAGTGAAAGCAGATAAGATCAGGGAAGCTGCAAAAAAAATATATACCATATTTAATTGTGGTGGAGTAGTGAGGATCGACTTTATTTATCATGAAGAAGAGGGCAGGCCATATATGCTGGAAATAAATACAGTACCCGGACAAACGGAAGCCAGTATTGTACCTCAGCAGGTAAAAGCAATGGGTTGGAACTTAAAAGAATTTTATACTATATTGATTCAGGAATGTTTCAATGATTAGCATTTGGATCAGATTGGCAACTTATAATTTTAAGAATGAAATTCATTACACATCGTCCCTTATGGGTTAATATTCTGGCTGGTATTATATTAGCGTTAGGTGTTTTTGCACTCCTGCTTCTTTCATTAGGATGGTTTACCGGTCATGGTAAGGCAGGCACCGTACCATCTGTAACCGGAAAAAATTATGAAGAAGCAAAAAAAATTCTTAAGAAAGCCGGATTTGATTTTGAGATTCAGGACTCCGTATATGTGGATACGGCAAAGCCACATACAGTCATTAAGCAAATACCGGAAGCAGACGAAGTAGTAAAATCAAACCGTACTATTTATCTGATTGTTAGCCGTTCAGTACCGCCACTTGTAGATATGCCAAATCTGGTGGGATATAGCTACCGCAATGCTGAAATGGTATTAAAAGGGTTGGATTTGAAAATTGGCGACACTACTTTCAAACCAGATTTTGCTAAAAATGCGATTCTTGAACAGTTTTACAACGGATCACTCATTGCATCTGGTACAAAAATCAGGAAGGGCAGCATTATTGCTTTAGTATTGGGAGATGGAGTTGGCAACAAAGAGTTTATTGTACCAATAATTACGGGGATGGAATTTTGTAAAGCAAAAAAAATCCTCGAAGCAAACGGTATTGTAATAGGAGCAATTGTTACTGATGCAAATGTTTCAGACACTTGTAATGCCTGGATTTATAAACAAAATCCGGAACGATTTGATGATGAAAAAAGAATTCTTCGGATACGTTCGGGACAAACAATAGATGTTTGGTTACAAGTTGACAAACCAGCTAAAAGCGACAGTGCTGATAAAAAACCTTCTTCAGATTTATAATTATAAAAATGCAAAACATCACCGTTGAAGAATTAAAAGCCCGGATGGATGCCGGCGAAAAATTAAATTTATTTGATTGCCGTGAACCACATGAGTATGCCGAGTTCAATATTGGCGCACAGTTAATACCGCTTGGCAAGTTTCAAGCCTTCCAGGTGGATGAGCTGGAAGATTTAAAGGAAGAAGAAGTTATTATTCATTGTCGCAGTGGCATGAGAAGCGGACAAGCCTGTCTGTTACTTGATACAATGGGCTTCAAGAATACCAAGAACGTTGTAGGTGGAATGCTGGATTGGCAGGAAAAATTTGGAAGTCAGAAGGGTTCATAGTCTTCAATTAAAAGTGTTTTCTCCCGACTCATGACTTCTGACTATAGTCTCACATTCAATCCCACCATAAAATTCGTTCCTGCCATCGGGAAATAGTAATTCTCAGTTATCGTTTCTCCTCCAAATATATAACTGAACGTATACCCGTTTGGCTCATACTTTTTATTAAAAATATTATTGATTTGAGCTATAATATTTACTTCTTTTAACCTCCCGATAGTTATCGGGATCTTTTTTATTGTGTACATCGTTCTGATATCCTGTGTGTAGAAAGCATGCAATACTCGGTTGTCATTTTCTGTGTTGTCTAGATATTGTTTACTTACATGTTTACCAAGTACACTTAGCTCTGCATTTTTGAATGGCAGGATATTAAGACTTGCTCCGCCAACAACAGCAGGAGAGAAGGCAATTTCTGTTGATTTGTAAAAATTGACTTTTTGTCCTCCCATGTCATAATCATCAATAAACTCAGTAAAATTTTTTACTTTGTTCCTGCTAAAAGAAATATTTGCAGTTGCATTCATCCATGAATTGAATTTTACACTGCCCTGTAATTCAATTCCTGCCCGGTAACTTTCAGGGATATTGGTCCTTGAATATGCTCCAACATCATTAATCTTTCCGGTTAATACTAACTGATCTTTATAACTCATGTAAAAGAGTGTAGCGGACCAGTTATAAACTTCTTTTGTTCTTTCTATTCCAATTTCTAGATCATGTAATCTTTCTGGTTTAGGTTGTTGGGTGGCGCCTGTTTCAAAGTCGTCACGGTTTGGTTCTTTATTAGCAACACTAATTGAGAAATAGCCCTTCCAGCCCTTATTGTTATAACTGATTCCGGCTTTAGGATTAAAAAAATTAAATTGATTGTATAAGGACAGGGTAGGGTTATTCCTGAATCCTTTAAGATTGTAACCCACATGGCGATATTGCAGATCATAAAACCAATTCCAATTAACAGCAAATTGAGTTTGTACTTTCAGGTAAATATTAAAATCTGTCTTAAAAGCATCAAGGTCATACCATTTTTTTGTAGCGGTCAGTCCTTTTTCCGCCCAGATAACTTTTCCAAAATGATTGCCATTATACCGGTTATAACCACCACCCAATGTAGCCTGTGTTTTTTTATTCTTGTATTGAAAAGAAAAAATATTTCCAAAGAAATCATTGTCTAACCAGAGTTGCCGGATCATATCAGAACTGGTAATGGGAGTACCTCCGGTCTGTGCATCAGGCATATTGTAAGTGGCGTATTGCTGGTTCGCTTTGTATTGTTCATAATATCCCTTTCCCTTGGTAAAGAACAAGGCGGTGTTGAAACTGATTCGCTGGCTGATCAATTGGTTAAAAAAAAGCTGGTAATGCGTTTGCGTATAATTATCTGTTTCATTCTCATACGGTTCACCTGGCTTCTCGATACCTGCATAATTCACCTTTCTTTTACCTGCTTTCAGATCAGCTTCAGCAATTCCATACCAGGCCTGGTAGGTTTTTTCTTTTCCGGAAAAAACATTAATTCTCAGCGAAGATTTTGGGCTGATATAGGCACTTGATAAATGAAAGGATCTAAGATTGCTGGAAGCCCGGTCAATAAATCCATCACTTACGATTCGTGATAATCGGATATCGGTTGTAAATCTATTGATCAAACCAGTACCAGCTTTTACAGTATTCTTCCAGGTGTTGAATGAGCCATAACTATTATTTATTTCACCGTATGCTACTTTATTCACTTCATTGGTGCTGAAATTAATACTACCACCAAATGCGCCGCCTCCATTCGAAGAAGTTCCAACTCCCCTTTGTATTTGAATACTACCGGTCGATGAACTAAAGTCCGGAAGGTCAACAAAAAATGTTCCCTGGCTTTCTGCATCATTGTAGGGTATGCCATTAAGTGTTACATTAATTCTTGTTGCATCAGTTCCGCGGATACGGATTCCTGTGTAGCCAATTCCATTGCCGGCATCTGAGTTGATAACTACTGATGGTGTTTGATTCAGCAGAAAAGGAATATCCTGACCGAGATTTGTTTTAGCAATTTCTTTTTTAGAAATGTTGGTTTTTGTAAAAGGTGAATTCTCACTGGCTCTTACAGCTCTTACTTCAACCGGTGATAGTAAGTAAAAACTATCTTTTACATCTTGCGAAAAAGCTGCGATTGTTGTTAGACAACAACAACCAAGTAAAATAATCCTCTTCATTTTTTAAAATTTTGGTTAAAAAATAAGAGGGAAATGCTGATGAGAAAGGTCAAACTATGAGCCAATGATAGCGGCTCACCTCCCTACGCAGGCATTACCCTGACCAGGTTTACGGGTCTAATCTCAGATTGTCTCGCCATTTGGCGGACAAACACCCCGGAACCTGCCTACCGGACAGGCAGGCACTGTAAACTAAAGTCCTTTAAATCAAAGGCTAAGAACTACTACAAAAATAAGGGAGAAATATTTATTTTAACCTGTAACTTTTCAACGTCACTTTCGTACTACCTCTAAACCATCGTTTATGAAGAAGTTATTATTATCATTTTTATTTATCGCTATTACCGGCACTGTCCTTTTCGCCCAAACAATCATTAATGATCTCCATGCAGAAAAAAGAACTGTTTCCGGGTATCACGGTATTGAAGTGGCAACTGGGATTGAGCTTATCCTGACAGAAGGAATTGCCGAAGAAGTGGCCGTAAGTGCTGCAACGCCAGAATTCAGAGACAAAATTGTTACCAGAGTAGATAATGGGGTTCTTAAAATACATTACGAAACTAAAATGGGTTCTATTAATAAAACGAAGGAGAGCAAAGACCTGAAAGCTTATGTATCCTACAAAACGCTTGATTTACTACAGGTAACAACCGGGGCCAAAGTGAAAATTAATGGGGTATTGAAATCTGCATCTCTTAGTATAGACGCCAATACAGGGGCGTTGGTAGATGGTGATGTGTATATTACATTATTGAAAATAAAACTGAGCACAGGTTCAAAAATTTCCCTTTCAGGAAAGGCAGATAAGTTAGATATTGAAGGGGATACGGGCAGCAAATTCAAAGGTGATGATATGAGTACTTCCAATTGCAATATTACGGTAAGCACTGGTGCTCTTGTTTCTGTAAAAGCAGAAAAAGAACTACAGGTGAAAGCAAGTACGGGTGGGAGTGTGAAATATAAAGGAAGCCCAACGGTGAAGGAAATTAAAAGAAGTACCGGAGGTTCAGTAAATAAAATCTAACAAGACAAACAGTAAGAATGAAAAAGTTATCAGTTTTATTAATCGCAATACTCTTTAGTGCAGGATTATATGCCCAACAGGTAAACGATCCGAATGCTGAAATAAGAGTAGTAAAAGATTATCATGGCATCAATATATCAGATGCATTTGATGTATATATCAACCAAAGTGATGGAGAAACTGTTGCAGTTAGTGCGGCTGAAGTAAAACACCGGGAAAAAATAAAAGTAGAGGTCAAAGCCGGTATACTATACATCGGTTATGATGTTGATCGTAAAATGAGTTGGGGCAGTGGCAATAAAAAGCTAAAGGCTTATATCTCATTCAAACAAATAGACCAGTTAAAAATCAGTGGAGCTTGTGATATATTTATCTCTGGTACATTAAAAGCAGAAATCCTGAATATTCATCAATCTGGTGCCAGCGATTTAAAAGGGAAGTTGGATGTAAAAAAATTAACTGTTGACCTCAGCGGAGCATCTGATATTTTAATAACGGGTATTGCCACTCAACTTTCTGTAGAAGCCAGTGGTGCAAGTGATTTTAAAGGTTATGACCTTGTATCAGATATTTGTAATGTGCGAGCCAGCGGAGCCAGTGACATTAAAATTACAGTCAATAAAGAACTATCTGCACATGCCAGTGGAGCCAGTGATGTAAGGTATAAGGGCAACGGGGAAATCAAGGAGATAAAAAGCAGTGGTTCCAGCAGTGTTTCGAAGGGGTAATAATAAATATTTTATAGAATAGCCATCAACTTCTAAGGCCGGAACAATAGTTCCGGTTTTTTAGTTGAAAATGGCATGCATCCAACAATGTATTTTGTTTGGAAAGTAAGCCTCATACGGCTACCTTTGCACCGCGAAGTAGAGCAGCGGTAGCTCGTTGGGCTCATAACCCAAAGGTCGGGAGTTCGATCCTCCCCTTCGCAACAAACAACAACGAACTCTTGAAGGGTTTTGAACCCTACAAGAGTTTTTAATTTTCCGAAACAGTTGCATATTCAACTGGCAAGGACTGACTACCTCCTCTCTTCTTGCTAGCCGAAGTGTGCATCTTCAGGTTTATAACTACATCAATGAAATCAGGCTTTGTAAACATATTTGGCAGGCCCAATGCAGGCAAAAGCACATTATTGAATGCGTTAATGGGAGAAAAGTTAGCTATCGTTTCACCCAAAGTGCAAACAACCCGCCATCGCATTAAAGGGATTTTAACTGAAAAGGAATATCAGGTAGTTTTTTCTGATACCCCCGGCATTATTGAGCCCAAATACAAACTGCATGAAAAAATGATGCAGGCTGTAAAGGGTGCACTCGAAGATGCAGACGTTGCCATGTTGTTGGTGGATGTAAAAGAAAAGTGGGAGGAATGCGATGTTATTTTTTCAGCATTGAAACTAAATGTACCTGCAGTAATCGTATTAAATAAAATTGACCTGGTTAGCGAATCAAGAATAAAAGAAGCAATTGATTTCTTTTCAACAAAACATTATTGCAAAAAGGTTCTCACCATTTCAGCATTATCAGGTATAAATAAAAAGAAACTGGTGAATGCCTTGCTGGAATTTTTACCTGAAGGTGAACCATTTTATGATGGCGACGATATTTCTGATCTGAATACAAAGTTTTTTGTGAGTGAACTGATACGGGAAAAAATTTATGAACTGGCACACGATGAATTACCTTATCACACCGCGGTACTTGTAAGGGAGTATAAAGAAAAAACAACTCTGGTAAAAATAGTGGCGGATATTATCGTACACCGGGAAACACAAAAAGCTATCCTGATCGGTGATAAAGGCTCGATGATAAAAAGAATTGGAACCGAAGCCAGGAAAGATATAGAAGCATTTATACAACAGAAGATATTTTTAGAATTATTTGTAAAAGTGAAGCCTAAGTGGAGAGAGAATGAGATGCAGTTGAAGGAGTATGGGTATTAAAAACCCTGTCCCTAAAGGGAACTTAGATTTATAGTTTCCTACGGTAGCAGGAAGTAAAACTTAGAATAGTATTTAGTAATCCATTCCGAATTTGAGAATTGTGATGTCGTTAAAGTGATTCAAATTTTCGGAGTATAAAGCCCCTTTAGGGGTTGGGGTATATTATGTCATTTACAGTAGCAATAGTAGGAAGACCGAATGTAGGAAAGAGTACACTCTTTAACCGTTTACTGGAACAACGCAAAGCCATTGTGGACGATATGAGTGGTGTTACCCGTGACCGTCAGTATGGCGTTACGGATTGGAATGGAAAGACATATAATGTAATTGATACGGGTGGGTTTGTTTCAGGCAGTCAGGATGTGTTTGAAAAAGAAATTGCCAAGCAGGTATTGATTGCGGTGGAAGAGGCTAATGCGATCATTTTTATGGTCGATGCTACTACTGGTATGACCAATCTTGATGATTCCATGGCATCTTTATTACGCAGAAGTACCAAACCAGTATTTCTGACTGTTAATAAAGTAGATTCCAACGAACGATTAATGGAGGCCTCTGAGTTTTATAGTCTTGGGTTTGAAAATATTTTTTTTATTGCTTCGGCAAGTGGAAGCGGTACCGGTGAGCTGTTGGATGCATTGGCTGATCTGATATCGGAAGATGCATCAGAGGAAACAAAAGAAATTGATGCGTTACCAAAATTTGCTATTATCGGACAGCCGAATACCGGCAAATCTTCTTTATTAAATGCCCTGATAGGTGAGGAAAGAACTATTGTAAGTGATATTGCCGGAACCACCAGGGATTCAATACATACACATTACAATCTGTTTCAAAAGGAATTTGTTTTAATTGATACAGCGGGTATCCGTCGTAAAAATAAAGTCCACGAGGACCTTGAATTTTATTCCGTTATCCGGGCAATAAAAGCTGTGGATGAAGCAGATGTTTGCTTATTGTTGCTGGATGCCGAAAAAGGAATTGTAGCACAGGACATCAACATATTCAGCCTTGCCGTTAAAAAAGGAAAGGGTATCGTTGTATTGGTCAACAAATGGGATTTGATTGGGAAAGAAACGAATACAGCTAAGGAATATGAAATTGAGCTAAAGAAAAAGTTTGCACCTTTCAATGATGTTCCTGTTTTATTTGTTTCAGCCAAAGAAAAAACAAGAATATTTAAAGCCATTGAAATTGCTTTGGAAGTGTATGATAACCGGCAACAAAAAATACCGACATCACAGTTGAATGAAATCATGTTAAAATCTATCCAGTCGTATAGCCCGCCAGTGGTCAGGGGCAATGCAATAAAAATTAAATTTATAACACAATTACCAACTAATGTTCCGTCTTTTGCTTTCTTCAGCAACTTCCCGGACGATATAAAGCTGCCCTATAAAAATTATCTTGAAAATCAATTAAGGCAACATTTCAACTTTACCGGGGTGCCTGTCAGGATTTATTTCAGAAAAAAATAGCAAACTGGTCAACTATCTGACAATTTTTACTTTTTAGCAGAGCTTACTTTGTGCCTCCGGGAATTACCCTGGAATAACCTAAAACAAAGTATAATGAAAAAATTATTTGTAATGCTGGCAGTGGCTGGTATAATGACTGCATGCAACAGCAATAAAGAGAAAAAAGCTGATGGTATGAATGACAAAATGGAAGAAAAAATGGACGGTAAGATGGAAGAGAAGATGGATGGAAAAATGGAAGAAATGAAAGACACCATGACAAAGAAAATGGACGAAGCAAAACCTAAGATGTAATCGTGGGACTGATAAAGTATTTTTAGTGCAAGAAAATTAACCCCGATGAAATTATCGGGGTCTTTTTTGCCTTACTGCCTGCCTTAATTCGTAGAACTACGATTCTACTACTGTAAGATTTCTGAGTAATTGCTTGCATAATCAAATTGTAGTAAGTAATTTGGCATCATAATCTAACAAGGGCCCATTGCCCGTACCCGAAATCTATCCTTCCTGAAGGCCCCTTTATCTTACAATATCATAATAATGAAAAATTGATTTGTTGACTAATAAATCAGCTATCAATCAGTCCGCCATTCCTTTTGAACAGCCAAAATAATATTTGTAACTACCAATCTGTTCATTATGAAAATTTTCATTATTACTTCGATGCTTTTTTGTGTTTCTACCGGCCATTGCCAGTACACTGCAAATAATACGGATCTGCTTCCAGAGCAGGTTACTTTTAATCATGTAATTAAATCAGATAAACCAGCGTTTAAAGATTTAAATACTGTTACCGGTAAAATAATAATTGATAAATCGAATCGCTGGAAGCTCAATGGGAACAGGCTATTAACCGGTGGATTACTTGTAATTTCAGGTGCAGCCAAGGGGTTTAATGAAACGCTGGAATTTAACTGGAAGGGCTTTGCAGCAGTTTTTCCAAAAGCTAATCCCAGGTGGTTTTATCCGCAACAAAGTTTTAAGAATAAATACAAAGATGGTGACCCGGAAAAAGGTGCGAAATTTCCTCTTTCAACTTCGGTACTGGTCATGTTTACTGATCAGTATCATCTGAATAATTTTATTCAACGTGGGGCAATGACAGCAGCACTGGTGATAAAAATCGGGGAGGGGAAAAAACCGTTCCGTCATTATGTTTTTGATGCATTGTATTATACAGCTTGTTACCAGGTTGGTTTTGGCTCCATGTATTATTATTTTAAAAGCAGGATGTGATCGTAAGAAGAACTGAATTAAATACCTGATCAACTTTCTTTGGGACTATCTGAATCTTTCAGTTAGCCAATCAACCTTTTGTTTATAATCGGAAAAGGCAGTTTCTTGTTCTAAAATAAAACTGTTTTCCTTCAACTTCCCGGTAACTTTCTCCATTTCTTTTTCTGTATCATACACCATTTTCCGGAATGGGTTACTATAATCTTTGGCCCTGGAATCATACATGCCTTTTACCATCCATTCTTTTGTTTTGACTGATTGAGTCAGCAAACCCATGAATATTTTTTTGGAAAATTTTGACGGACTCAGTTTTAATACATCCAATAAAGAAGCAAAAGCATGCTGGAATTTATCAGCTGAATAGTCGTTACTTTTTTTGGAATAAAATTCATGAACAGCATCCCAGTTGTCAATTTTACCGGAATTGATACTCCGGATAAGAGAATTTACTCCGGACTCAGGTATTAATTGTCCGCCAATATTTTTCCACTGGTTTCTAATTGGTGAACCCGGTAATGATTGAACAAGTTTTTTCCACGATAAAATATTTCGCCTTTCAATGAATTGCAAGAGTTGAAGGGTACCATAATAAATTATTAATTCTTTAAAAATTCTGTAGGCGTCAGCTACTTTTACTAATTGTACCTTACGTTGACTATTCTCAAAACCGTCTGACAGGATTTCTAACCGGGCAATTTCAGCAGTATCATTATCCAATAAGGATTCTCCTTTTTTCGCCAGATCATTATCTGCAATTTCAATACCATTCTTTTTAGCCCAGGCAATGGCAGTTACTTTTTTAAAAATTGCCAACGATTCAATCATTTCGTTTACACTATCGGGTGCCAGGAAATCATATTCTATTGTCTGTGATTTATCAATACGTTTAACCCGGCTTACATATTTCCCGGCATTGCGGGCTAAGGCATACATGTTATATAAAAACCAGTAGCCCGGCATGATGATAAGTTTATCGCTGCTTACCTCATTACTAATCAGGGAAAATGGAATGGGAATATTTAACTCTGCCGGAAAATCACCTTTGGCAATTAATGTATAGGATGCAAACTTTGAATTATGCTTCAGGCTTACACATAAGCCCGGCCAGAAACCACGTCCTGCAATTAGTTCACCATCTGCACTTCTTGAATTATGGTTTGAACCGATTGTTGCACCAGCAGCCATATTGCTTTGACCTAATATGGTGGCAGCACATAAAAATGAATTATTATGGTGTTGCTCATGTGCAGGAAAAATAAGTGAATTCAATACCTCACAACAAGAGATGGTGGAATTGTCACCCAGATAGGAATTAATTAACCGGGCTCCATACTTTAATTGTGAGTTGTTACCCATAATAAAACGAACGGCTTTAACTCCATAAAAAATACGGCAACCATAACCGATAATGCCATTTACTAATTCGCATCCTTCCCCTATCTGGGATTTTGCGTCTGGTTCAGAATTGATCGTCAGGTTTTTTAATTTATTGGCGCCTTTTATATAGGCATCAGTACCAATCCATGTATCCTTGATGATCTTACTGTTTTTTATTACAGTTCTGTCACCTATTTTGCCATAATAACCTCTTAATGTATCAAACTTTTTATCGGTAAATTCTTTAAATTTTTGTAGCAGCTTTTCGTTGTCCCTGTATTTTGACCATAGCCAGGCATCACCGGCCACCATGCCGTTAAATGGTAATATGTTGCGGCCACCATTCTCATTACAAATTTCCATCCAGATCCGGACCGCTTCGTTTTCACCATCTTTTAATAATCCGTTGCCAAATTTAGAATGGTCTGTCGTTGTCAATTCATTGATATTAACCAGAATTACATCGTTGCCAATAATATAATGGCTTAAAAAGTTAACATTATCTATTACCACATTATCACCGATATCGCAACTGATAATGGTGCTTTTATACAAACCCACTGGCATCCGCAGATTATTGAATTCAACAAAATAAGGTTCCAATTTGCCAATACGTACAAGACCATAAAAAGTACAACCTTTAACGAGAGTAGGATTAAAAGCATCTGCAACCAGAACTTTGGTCCAGTTATCAGAAGTATTGGCATTTTGTTCAAGGATTTTTATTTCAGCCGGAGTGAGTTTTCTAAAACTGATACCACTTCGGTTCTGCATATTGCGGAGATGGTATTCGTTTTTCCCTTTTGGAATAAATTCTCTTGGAATAAAATTATATCCCAGGGATGATATTGGTTTTTTGCTGATTTGGTTCATAACAATTTATTCTACTGTTACTGACTTGGCAAGGTTCCTCGGTTTATCTACATCACATCCGTTGGCAACACCAATATAATAAGCCAGTAGTTGTAATGGGATTACACTCAGCATTGGTGCCAGAATTTCATCGGCTTCCGGGATAATCATTACATCTTCTGAAAGATCCTCTGAAACATCATCACCATCAGTGATAACGGAGATCACCCTTCCTTTCCGGGCTTTAATTTCCTGCATGTTACTAACCACTTTTTCGTGGTATTTATCTTTTGTAGCTACAAAGACAACGGGCAAATTTTCATCAACTAATGCAATCGGGCCATGTTTCATTTCAGCAGCAGGATATCCCTCTGCATGTATGTAAGAAATTTCTTTCAGCTTTAAGGCTCCTTCCAGTGCCACCGGAAAATTATATCCACGGCCGAGATAAAGGAAATCCCTGGAATCTTTATATTTTTCAGCTAATAATTTAATCGTATCGCTGCGTTGTAAAGTCCATGCTGCTTTTTCCGGAATTTCTTCTAATTCTTTAAGCAGGTTCATATAACGTTCTTCCGATATGGTGCCTTTTATATAGCCAATCTTTAAAGCAATCATCGTAAGTACCGCCAGTTGGGCAGTAAAAGCTTTGGTGCTGGCAACGCCTATTTCTGGTCCTGCATGGGTGTAGGCTCCGCCATGACTCATTCTCGCAATCGATGATCCAACTACATTTACAACTCCAAGAATTATTGCACCTTTCTCTTTTGCATTTTCAATAGCAACAAGGGTATCAGCAGTTTCACCACTTTGGGAGATGGCGATAATGACATCGCCTTTATTTATAACAGGGTTTCTGTAGCGGAACTCCGAAGCATATTCCACCTCTACATTAATGCGGCATAATTCTTCAAAAATATATTCTGCTATTAATCCTGCATGCCAGCTTGTACCGCAGGCCACCATAATAATTCTATTGGCATTTACAATCTGTTCAGCATATTGTTGAATGCCACTCATTGTAATAGTTCCTTCTGTAGCATCTAATCTTCCTCTAAGACAGTCATGAATTGTTTGAGGTTGTTCAAAAATTTCTTTTAGCATGAAATGCTCATAACCGCCCTTTTCTATGGCAGCAAGTTCAATATCTAATTTCTGGACATAGGGAGTGATTTTTTCATTGCCAAGATTTTTCAGGATCAATTCATCGGGTTTCACTATTGCCAGTTCATAATCATTTACATACACCACTTCTTTGGTGTATTCCAGCATGGGCGATGCATCGGAGCCGAGAAAATGCTCACCTTTACCTACACCAATTACCAGTGGACTTCCTTTTCTTGCAGCAATAATAGTTTCAGGGTCGTCCGCATCTAATAATAATATTACATAAGCTCCGGTTACTCTTTTAAGCGCTACTCTTACAGCTTCTTCTAAAGAACAGCTATTATTTTTCCTTATTTCTTCAATAAAATTTAGCAGCACTTCTGTATCTGTGTCACTGGTGAAAGTATATCCCTTATTGGTAAGTTCTTTTTTAAGTTGGCTATAATTTTCTATTATACCGTTATGAATCATCGCCAGTTTACCGCTTGCTGATTGATGGGGGTGTGCATTGCGGTCACTGGGTTCACCATGTGTCGCCCAACGGGTGTGCCCGATTCCTGTATTGGCATGAAGGTCTTTGCCTACAATATTTTCTTCCAGCTCTGCTACTTTTCCTTTTTTCTTATAAACTTTCAGGCCGCTGCCGTTTTGCAGGGCAACACCGGTGCTGTCGTAGCCACGGTATTCAAGGCGTTTTAATCCTTTGATGATGATGGGGTAGGCTTCTCTGGGGCCGGTGTATCCAACTATTCCACACATTGGTTTTTACATTTTAATTGAGCCGTTTGCCAATGTATGGCAACAGTGCGGCAAAGGTATTGATTTCAAAACATGCAAACGGTTGAGTACTTGCAGGGGCTAAAGTCGAAAAAATAAGGGAAATGTCCAAACAGAACTGGTAACCACTTAATTTTTAAAGCAATACTCCTTTAAGCAGCAAAAATGCCATTCCAAAATAAATCAACAGACCTGTTACATCCACCAGTGTGGCAATGAACGGGGTAGAAGAAGTGGCAGGGTCGGCGCCGCATCGCTTTAATAACAATGGAAGCATTGAACCCATAATAGTACCCCACATGACCACACCAATAACAGCGGTGCCAATTGCAAAACCAATACGGATATAATGTTCACCAAATAAATCAAAAAACTGGTGACCACCATAGATAATCAGGAATCCGAAAACACCCAGGGTTACTCCCATAAAAAGACCGGATAAAATTTCCCTCCTGGCTATGCGCCACCAATCTTTAACTGTTATTTCCCCCAATGCCAATGCCTGTATGATCAATGTGGCAGCCTGCGAGCCACTATTACCACCGCTTGAAATAATTAATGGGATAAAAGTGGATAGTACCAGCACCTGCTCCAGTGTTTTTTGAAAGCTGGACATGGCAGCGATGGTCAGTGTTTCGCCAATAAAAAGAATGATCAACCAGATAATTCTCTTTTTATACAACTTAAATAGAGGCACATCTAAATACGGTTCATCTAATGCCGCAGTACCTCCCATCTTTTGCATATCCTCACTAAATTCTTCGCTTGCTACCCACAGAATATCGTCAATGGTAACAATGCCAAGGAGCTTATTGCTTTTGCTGACAACAGGTAATGCCACCCGGTTATTCATTTTAAAAACTTCAGATGCAGTTTCCTGGTCATCTTCTGCATGGAGAGTAACAAAACGTTCATCCATCAGCTCCGAGACTTTTTTATCAGGCGTATTTAAAATAAAATCCCGGATGCGGATATCATCGAGCAATTCACCCTTGGCGTTGATAACATAAATAACATTGATGGTTTCACTATCCTTTCCATACTTACGAATGGTGGAAAATACTTCTTCAATGGTATTCCATGGATAGACATACACATAATCGGGAGTCATCAAACGACCAATGCTGTTTTCAGGATAGCCTAATAGCGATAAGGTTATTTTTCTTTCTTCCGGGTCGAGCAATTTGATTAATTCTCTTACTACATTGCTCGGCAACTCTTCTAAAAAATCGGTACGGTCATCTGCAGGCAGGTCGTTAAGTAAAGAAGCGGTTGTGTTCGGTGCTAATTCATGGATCACTCTTTTCTGTACGGACAGGTCAAGTATTTTAAATACACTGGCTGCCCTGTGCACCGACATGCTGGCAATGATGTTGCTTTCATAATCAGGAAACTCCGCCACCAATTCTGCCACATCACTAATGTTCTGATCATCCAGAAATTCCCGGATCTGTAGCTTATCTTCTGTTTTGATGATAGCTTCAAATTGCTCCTGTAAGGTGTGTTGTTCCAGCTCCAATGACATGGTTCAAATTTAGATAATAGTTAGGAGAGATGATAATTGATAATGAATAGATGATAGTTGTACATACTGCCGGCAGTATTGCTCGCAGAGTCCCGTGGAAAAACGGTTGGCGGGTTTAAATTCAAAAAGCTGGTGTTCTATCAGTAATTTTAAACTTTTAAAAATTGATCATCTATCCATTATCAGTTGCTTATGATCCTTCCTTTTTTATTTATTGCCCCGACTGCTGCGATGGGCCGTGGTGTTTTTACTTCAGAAGATATTGCTGCCGGAACCGTGGTAGAAATAGCGCCTGTAATAGTGATGACGGGGGAACAAAGAAAGCTGGTTGATCAAACCTTACTGCATGATTATATTTTTGAATGGGGGGATGATGAGCAACAATGCTGCATGGCAATAGGATATGTACCCATTTACAATCATTCTTACGAAAGTAATTGTGAATACGAAATGGATTATGAAATGCAGCAAATAAGTATAAAAGCTGTTCGGGCAGTTAAGGCCGGGGAAGAATTGTTTATTAACTATAATGGTGATTGGAATGACAGCAAACCGCTTTGGTTTCTTGCAAAATAAAACCGTCCCGCTGTATGCGGGACAGTTCTGAATATAATAAACTCAATTAATTATTGGAAAACAATCTGGCCTCTGATTTCTCCAGTACCGTAAGTTGCGGTATGAATATTCATATAATAAAAACCATTAAGCAAGTCTGCTTCTTTAATAATAGAACCGTCCACCAAGGTGGTACCTGAAAACTTTCCGGTAGCCGGATATAAAGTAGCATTAGGTGTAGCAAGTCCATTAGAAGCGGTAATAATATTTTGAACAACACCTGCAGCAAAACCTGCTGGTGCCAGCCCATGTATATGCATTGCAGCTACTGGTCCTGTAAGACCGGACCAGGTTACAGACCATGTCAGAATACGGGTATCTCTTGTATAAAAAACATCCATCGTACCAAGAGCTGTACTGGGAACGGCAGGAGTTTCCTGGGCACCAGTAAGAATAATGCCTTTTTTCTCATAATCGGTGGTCTTTTTCTTCTCAGCGTTTTTCTCGCAGGAAGTCATACCAAAAACGAAAACAAATAGTAAAGAGGTTAAAGCAGTTAGTTTGATCAATTTCATGATTGCGGAATTTGCGGTAAAAATAAGGAGTTTTTCTTAATGACCATATTTTTCAAAAAATACCCAAAAGCCTGTGGGTAAACTGTTTATTTCAGTTTATTTTTTATCTCCTGTAGTTTCAATAAGGCTTCTACCGGAGTCAGCCGGTTAATATCTGCCCCTTCCAGCAATTTTCTTATTTCATCAAAGGTTTCGGTATGGGCATCAAAGATAGAAAGCTGCATTTTGGGGGCGGTGATGGCTTTAAGGGTCTGGCTGCTTGGAGCGGCCTGACCCGATTCATGAATGTTTTCTAAATGTTTCAGAATTTCGTTGGCCCGGTCAATTAAGGATGGTGGCATACCAGCCATTTTTGCCACATGAATGCCAAAACTGTGTGTACTGCCGCCTCTTGCCAGTTTTCTTAAGAAAATAATCTTATTACCCACTTCTTTATTGGTGACATGGAAATTTTTAACTCTCGGAAATTTTTCTTCCAGTTCATTTAATTCGTGGTAGTGAGTAGCAAATAATGTTTTGGGTTGATGCGGTGAATTATGCAAATGCTCCGCAATACTCCAGGCAATAGAAATGCCATCATAAGTGGAAGTGCCTCTTCCGATTTCATCCAACAATATCAAACTTCTGTCAGTGATATTGTTGATGATAGAAGCTGTTTCATTCATCTCCACCATAAAAGTTGATTCGCCGCCGGATAAATTATCGGATGCGCCGACCCGGGTAAATATTTTATCTGTTAGTGAAATTTTTGCTTCTGTAGCCGGAACAAAACTTCCCGTATGCGCCATTAAAGTTATTAGCGCTGTTTGTCTCAGCAAGGCAGATTTACCACTCATATTAGGGCCGGTAAGAATGATTAATTGCTGTTCTGTTTTATTTAATTCTAAATCATTGTGAATATAACTTTCACCAACCGGTAAGTTTCTTTCAATTACCGGGTGGCGGCCTTCTTTGATAATCAGTTCATCACCCGTATGCAATTGCGGCTTTTTATACTGGTAATGAATAGCATTGTTGGCATAACAGCAAAGACAATCCTGTATCGCTAACAAATTACCATTGATTTGAACAGGAGCTAAGTAATCGCCCAGCTCATTCAGCAAGGCTTCGAATAATTCCAATTCTATTTTTAAAATCTTTTCTTCGGCACCTGTTATTTTTTCTTCGTATTCTTTTAATTCTGGAGTAATGTATCGTTCTGCATTGGCCAGTGTTTGCTTCCGCATCCATTCCGGCGGCACTTTGTTTTTTTGCGAATTGGTTACTTCTAAATAATAACCGAAAACATTATTAAACCCAATTTTCAACGAACCGATGCCGGTACGTTCTGCTTCTTTTTGTTGCAGCTGCGCTAAATATTCTTTTCCACTGTGTGAAATTTTTCTGAGATCATCCAGTTCATTATTTACACCACTGTTCATCATGCCGCCTTTGGCTGCTAATGCAGGCGGATTATCAACAATCTCTTTGAAAATCTTATCGGCGATATAAGGGCAGGGGTTCAGTGCATCGCCAAGCCGTTTAAGGTATTCGTTGGTTGATGATAAACAAAGTTGTTTGACAGCTTCCACCTGTTTCAGTCCCCTTGCCAGTTGCAGCACTTCTCTCGGATTAATTTTCTTCATCGGTATTTTAGCAACCAATCGTTCTATATCGCCGCATTGTTTAATGTGCTGCGAAATTTTATTCCGAAAATCTGTTTCCTTAATCAGGTATTCAACCGTATCTAACCGTTCATTTATTTTCAGGATATCTTTTAAAGGAAAAATAATCCAGCGTTTTAGCAATCTAGCACCCATCGGCGAAACGGTATTGTCCAGCACACTTAATAAAGTATGATTGCCTTCTGAATTGCCATACACTAATTCTAAATTCCTGATGGTGAATCTATCCATCCACAAAAAATCATCCCTATCCATTCGTTGCAGCGATGTAATATGCTGAAGGTTGGGATGTTCTGTATCTTTTAAATAATGAATGATTGCACCGGCAGCTATTAATCCGTTCTTTAATTCATCCACACCAAACCCTTTTAAGGAGTGGGTTTGAAAATGTTTCAGTAAGGTATCTTCAGCATAAGCCGAATCGAAAATCCATTCGTCTAATGTGTAAGTATAAATTTTACTGTTGAAATATTCTTTAAATTTCTTTTGCTGATGGCGTTGAAAAACTACTTCCGCAGGTTTGAAGCTTTGTAATAACTTATCAGCATATTCTCTATCACCTTCGGCTATAAAAAATTCGCCGGTAGAAATATCAAGAAAGGCCAGACCATATTGCTCGTTGACTGCAAAATGAACAGCGGCCAAAAAATTATTAGTATGATGTTCGAGTAGTTTATCATTAACTGTAGTTCCTGGTGTCACCATATCCGTCACACCTCTTTTTACTATTCCTTTTGCCAGCTTTGGATCTTCTAATTGGTCGCAGATGGCGACCCGATGACCAGCCCTTACTAGTTTATGTAAATACGTATCCAGTGCATGATGAGGAAAACCTGCCAGTTCTGATGACGAAGCTGCCCCGTTATTTCTTTTGGTTAATGTAATGCCCAGCACTTTCGAAGTAACCACTGCATCCTGTCCAAACGTTTCATAAAAATCACCCACCCGGAACAACAAGATGGCATCCGGGTATTTTTGCTTGATAGCCCGGTGCTGC
>JANNQR010000024.1:0-30157 GCA_031400855.1 Chitinophagaceae bacterium
TAATGAATCGCTAACGGTAAGTGTTTTGGAAAAATATTCAGCAGCTATTTTATAATTACCATCCTGCTGTTCAATCTCAGCCCTTGTCTTGTATATTTCTTTTAAGTCAGTTCTTGTTCCCACTTCAGCAGCTGTTTTTTCAGCCAGTAAAATATATTGCATCGCTTTTCCATTCTCATTAAGTTTATGATACACTTGTGCAATAGCCGTTGATATCGTACAGAGATGATATTTGTTGCTCATTTGTTTTACATAATTGTACGACTCAAGGTATTTTTTTAATGATGATGAATAATCTTTCTTTTTAAAAAAATAATCTCCCATGTTATGATAAACCGTGGAGATATGGTCTAAGTCTGTATTTTTTTTTGCAAGCGGCAATGCTTTTTCTAACAGTTCATATTCTTTTTCATGTTGCCCAAGATAGTTGTATGTAGTGGAGAGGTTTACCAGCGCCACTACTTCAGAATATTCATCTCCCATCTTTTGCGCCAGGGCTACGGCTTTATTTCCGTACTCTGCGGCTTTGTTATGTTCTTTCTGTTCATCTAATAATGCACTGGTATTTGAATATAAAATTGCCAGATAGTTTTTATCGTTACAGGTTTCCCAAAGCCTGGCAGCCTTAAGATAAAACTCAATAGCTGTTACCCTGTCCTTTTTATGCAGATAAGCATTAGCAATATTCGCTATTGTCCTTGCTTCTCTTGCGGTATCTTTTAATAAACGGGCAAACGGAATTCCTTTTTCAAAAGTTAAAATAGCACTGTCCATTTTATTGAGGCTGATTAAGCATATACCGAGGTCTGTATAAGAAGACATGATTAGCCGGTTATTTTTTATACGTTGCCCCAACGCCAGTGCCTGCCGGTAATAATCCATGCTTTTTTCGGGCATTCTTTGTTCTATTGATTCGCCAATTTCTAATAGTGTAATCCCTTTTGCTGAATCATTTGTAGCAGTAGCAAGTTTCTTTAACAAACTGTCGGGAACAATTTGCGCCTGCATACGGCTCACTGAAAATAACAGCAGCGCAGATGCAGTAAATAAATATGATTTATAAAATGCCATGCAAAAAAAATAAGTGTAACTCTTATAAAGGTTGTAATTCTCTTTCATTAAATCAAACAATCTCTTTAAAATACCAGTTTCGGGTGATTCTTGTCATCATTATACTGAATCACTGTTTCGGGTGAGGGATATAGAATTGCCTGCTTCTATATTTGGTCAAACATTTTACCATGCATAAGCCGGCCTTGTTATTCATGTTACTTATTTCTCAAACCTTGATGGCACAAAATGTTGGCATTGGCACTACCACTCCCCTTGCCCGCCTCCATGTAACCGACAGCAGTGTTTTATTTTCTTCCACCGGCAATATACCACCTATACCGGGCAATACCCCAATCAGCAACGCAGGCAGAAGGATGATGTGGTATCCTGAGAAAGCGGCTTTCAGGGCAGGTTATACTTCCGGAACACATTGGAACATAAATAATATTGGTAATTATTCATTCGCTTCGGGATTTAATACAATAGCCAGCGGCAATTATTCCTCCGCTTTGGGATTCATAACAACAGCAAGTGGTGATTATTCCTCCTCTATTGGTGCCTACACAATAGCAAGTAATGATTACGCCACCGCCATGGGATATGCATCTGTCGCAAGCGGCAGGGCTTCCACAGCTTTGGGTTTCAGTACAACTTCAAAGGCAGTTGGTTCATTTAGCACAGGGCTTTTTAATGATATATCCGATAGCCCCAGTCCTTCTGCTACTTTTCCTACTGACCGTATATTTCAAATTGGTAATGGTAATAGTGAAGCAACAAGGTCTAATGCGGTAACTGTTTTAAAAAATGGAAATGCAGGCATTGGAGTTATTGATCCTCTTGCAAGACTACATGTAACAGACAGCAGTGTTTTATTTTCTACCACTGGTGATATACCTTCTACTCCTGGTAATACACCAATAAGCGGTACTGGCAGAAGAATGATGTGGTATACAGACAAAGCGGCTTTTAGGGTTGGGTATGTATTTGGCGACTTATGGGATAAGGATAATACAGGTGAATACTCAGTAGCAATTGGTTACAATAATAAAGCATCCGGTTATAGTTCTACTGCAATGGGAGCTAACACAGTTGCTTCCGGTGTAGGGTCTACCGCAATGGGAGGTAATACAGTTGCTTCCGGTATAGTATCTACCGTAATGGGATCTTTCTCAGTTGCTTCCGGTACATATTCTTCCGCAATGGGATATAGCACTATTGCTTCAGGCAATTATTCAACTTCAATGGGCGAATATACTAAAGCCAGATCAGCTTTTGAGACTGTAATAGGCAGGTGGAATACAGATTACACTCCTGCCAGTACTTCCGGCTGGAATGTCGCAGACCGTTTATTTGTTATTGGGAATGGAACAGGCCCTGCTGCAGCCAGTTCAGATGCAATGACTGTTTTAAAAAACGGCAATACAGGTTTCGGCACCTCCGCTCCCGGTACAAGACTACATGTTGTATCCGGTGCTTCCGGTTACGTTGGCGGTAATTTTCCCGGCTTTACATTAGAGGGCAATAGTAATACTTATATTAATATTCTTTCGCCAAACAGTAGTGAGACCGCTGTATTATTTGGAAAAGCTTCAGATGCAGCGGCTGGCGGTATCGTATATAATAATGCCGGGAACCTGAATAGTTTGGACTTCAGAACAAATGGTAACGTAACGAGAATGCTTATTTACGGTAATGGTAATGCCTGGCTGCAGGGCACACTTACACAGGCATCTGATGCAAGACTGAAAAAAGATATTTCCCGCCTGCAAAACCCATTAAAAAAAATTATTCAACTCAACGGCTATACTTATCACTGGAAAAACGAAAACAACGATAACAAACTTCAAACAGGTGTGCTGGCACAGGAAGTGCAAAAATTATTCCCGGAATTAGTGTCTGAAAATAAAGAAGGAATACTCGCTGTTAATTATTCCGGGCTGATACCGGTGATGATTGAAAGCATAAAAGAGCAACAAAAACAGATTGATGAACTGAAAAAACTGATGCAGCATTTATTAAACAAATAAAATGGAAACAATGAATGTAAATTATCCGGGTTACTTTAAACCAGCAACTGAACCGGTTATTGTATTGCCCACTTGCAAAGGAATAATGGTAATTCCGGTACAGCAAATCATCCGGATCCAGTCTATCAGTAATTACAGTAAACTTTTTTTTAGAGATGCCTGCCCCGCAACAGGCGGGGGAAAAACTTTGGTAGTGGCCAAAGTGCTGCACTGGTTTGAGGAACGCCTTTCCCCCCTCTCCACGCAGTGGAGAGGGGCAGGGGGTGAGGGATTTATCCGCATACACCGCTCACATTTTGTAAACAGCAGCTATATCAAAAAATACTGCGGTGGAAAAAATAGTTTGCTGTTTTTGTGCAATGGTGAAATACTTACTGTATCAAAAAGAAAAAAAACAGGACTTGCTGAACGGTTGAACAGTTTCAGCAATTCATTCATAAATAGAACAGCGTTACTTTCTCATTTCAGTACCAAAAAAATTCTGGCAGCATGAAAAATTTATTCTTCCTGTGCATTATATGTTTTTTGACAATGTCAGCACAAACTCAAAATGTAGGCATCGGTACACCAACTCCCGGTTTTCCTCTTAGTTTTCCGAATACTGTCGGGGATAAGATCTCTTTATGGGGCAGCAGCGGGGCCCATTATGGATTCGGTATCCAGGGTAGTTTGCTGCAGATCCACTCTGCGGGTTCAAATGACCATATCGCATTTGGCTATGGCAGCAGCAGTGCCTTTACAGAAACAATGAGGATCAGAGGTGACGGGTCTATAGGGATCGGCACACCCACCCCGGATGCATCTGCGCAATTAGATATAAGCAGCACAACCAAAGGATTCTTACCTCCAAGAATAACTGCTTCTCAGCGACAGGCTATTACCAACCCTGCCGCAGCATTAATGATTTGGTGCACTAATTGCGGAAAATCCGGTGAATGGCAAGGATATAATGGGTCCTCCTGGGTTAATCTTTCAGTAAGCCCAACATCTGTTAAAATCTGCGATCAACTTTGGATGGATAAAAACCTGGATGTAGAAAGGTATAGAAACGGCGACCCCATACCAAAGGTTACCGATCCAACAGCATGGGAAGCATTAATTACCGGTGCCTGGTGTTATTACAATAACGACTCTGCAACTTATGCGGCCACATATGGAAAACTGTACAACGGGTATGCAGTGAATGACCCAAGAGGCCTTGCGCCTGCAGGCTGGCATATACCCAGCGATGCAGAATGGACCGCTATAGAAACCTGTTTGGGTGGTGCATCTGTAGCCGGAGGAGAGATGAAAGAAACAGGCACTATACATTGGCAAAGCCCTAATGCCGGAGCCACCAACAGCAGCAATTTCACAGGTCTGCCTGGCGGCCGCCGTGATGACTTCGGCTCATTCAGTAATGTTGGGGTTTACGGCTACTGGTGGAGTTCCACGCAGTACAGTACTATTGAAAACTTTTATCGCTTCCTTTACTTCGACAGTGACGACATCGACAGAAACAATACCAGGGTGCGAAAAGGGTTCTCAGTTCGTTGCCTCAGGGATTGACTCCCGATAGTTATCGGGATTGGCTATAACCTATATGTTAATCAATGCTGCAAAAGAACAGCAGCAACAAATTGATGAATTAAAAAAAATAGTTGAAAAATTATTGAAACAATAAATCATATTTAATCACAATAAAAAATAAACAACATGAAACACTCAATTAACCAAATCGCAAAAAAATTCAGGCTCTTTGTATTGATTTCCCTTTTTATGGCGGGCTTTATCAGTAATGCCTCTGCACAGAAAATAGAAAAAAAACCGGGCAGGTGCAGTGCCACTGCCGACCAGATTTATTTCGTTGCGTCCGGACAAATGGTAATAGATGTTTCCCCGGGGAGCAATGGTGGCAACGGCTATCAACTGAATATCCTTGGAAACGGTGCCGATAATTTTGAAGTAGTACAGGAAGCATATATGACGACGCTGAATGTAATACCCGGCTATACTAACAGCACCGCAGCTAAATGGCAGATATTTTTTGCCGCCGGTATGGAACGGGTTATCTGCAGTGTGAAAATGAAAAACAAATGCACGGGTGAAACACTCACCTATGCATTGACGGTGGGGGTTAGGCTTTTAAATCTATAATGAGCAATGATGCTTTTACCGGGTATCAAATACTTTTTGCAGAAAATATTTCAACGCTTAAAAATGAAATTACAAACCAACTATCAGAAAATATTGCCTGCTTTATTTATAATAATTACGTTTAGCAGTTTTGGTCAGCAGCAATTCATCCATACCGCCACCAAAGAAAACATTAGCTGCAATTCTGATTGCACCATATTGGATGTGGCGGCGCTTACTAATAATCCGGATGCTGTCATATTTGTAACTCCGGTTACAGATAAAGGAGCCATACTGAACCCACACCCCATCGGTGCTTATTATTTTAAAAGCAAATGGCACATTTTTAATCTGGATAGAAAAGCCATACCAGTCGGGTCTACATTTGCCGTAGAATATTTTACCAGCCAGGATATCTCTAATTTTCAATATTCCTTCACAAGAGCGGATATACAGGCTGATGGTTCCGCATTGATTGACTATCCCCTGTTGAACAATAAACCAACAGCAAAATTCAAGTCCTTTCATAGCTGGAACCCGGGCTCACAAGAAGCACCCCTCGCTAACCCGGAAGAAGTAACAGTAAAATATAACCCCCGAGCCGGCAAATGGTCTATCAGCAATACAAATAAAAAACCTTTTTATGCAAGGGTTACTTATAATATTGCTGTTTTATCCGGTGACAATGTCATTAAAAACCCGGTAAAAAATGAAAGGGATTCCGCATCCTACAAAGCTGTTGAGATCAGAGAATTGATTATTAAAGCAACTGTTTCCTCAACAACGGTTACAGAAGATCCGGCGAAAAGCGACCCGATTATATTCAAAAAAAACCCAAAGACTATCATAACACCGGATACGATGGCAATTATCAACAGGCCTGTCAATAAAAAAGATATTGTTACTAAAAAAACAACTGCCCCGTCTTATGACTTTAGCAATGTTCATATTTGTATAGAAGAAATAACTAACAAGAGTTTACCACCTAAGACCCCTGTTACTTACCAACCGGTAATTCCAAAAATTAAAACAAATGGAGATCTTGAACCGGTGACAACTGTTACGCAGCCGCTTTCCGTAGCTACCGATTTAATGTGGACGCCGGGTGAATCCATTAGTGTCGGTTTCCTTCCTGGTGAGACAATAAGTGTGATCAACAAGATAAAGACCTATGCAAAAGAGTGGGAAACTTATGCCAATATAAAATTTGTATTTATTAATGACGTGTCACAGGCAAAGATCAAAGTGGGATTTAAAAAAGACGGTACCAGTTGGTCGTGGATTGGAAGAGATGTTCTGGTTAATCAATTTGAGGGGAAGACAATGAATTTGGGATGGGTAAATGATAAACTCCAGGAATCGCAATTCAGAAGAGTGGTATTACATGAATTTGGACATTCCCTCGGTTTTGTTCATGAACATCAGGCCTCAACTGCAAATATTCCATGGGATAGTACAAAAGTGTATGCCTATTATGGACAGACTTCCATTAACTGGAACAAGGAAAAAGTTGATAATAATATTTTTAAAAAATATTCTGTAACGAGTACCAATTCTTCCGAATATGATAAGTTTTCTATCATGCATTATTCCTACCCGGCATACCTGACTACGGATAGTTCTACCTTTCCTGAGAATACGAATCTTTCAATGATTGATAAAGCATTTGCAAGTAAGGTTTATCCTTACCCGCCCGGTCCCGTCACCTCAAAAGGTGTATTATTAACCGGCGATGATTGCGATGAAATAGAATTCACAGTTGAATATAATGTGGTTAATATAAACGAGGTGGTGTTTATCCTTGAACCCGGAAGAGATCGGAATAATAATATCATCACCTGGTGGAAGAAAATAGCCATCCCCCTGAAAGGCGGTGTTGAAGCCGGAATGGAAATGCAGGATGGGTATTCAGCAAACCTGAAACTTCCGATGGCAGGCATTGATGAAACAAAGGGAATAGCTTTTGGCAAAGCAAAGTTCGCCGGCGTGCATACAAGATTAGGTTATACGTGGAAAGTTTGGGGAGCTATCAGGGGAGGTTGCCGTATTACCTTTGTATGGCGGCGTGATAACTGCAACTGATGTTGGCGTTCATCGTCTATTAAACTTCAACGTATTGAAAAAAATGATACCTAAATACATGATATGAAAAAGAAACTTCAACATCTGAAATTATTTTTGCCGGCTTTGCTCATAGCAACTGTTTTAACCAGCCATGCCCAGCAGGAATTCACCCTGACAACATCCGCTGCCAATGTTATTTCCTCCAAAGCGTTGATTGACCTGCCGGGGCTTTCCGGCAATCCTCTTGCCATTATTATTGCAACTCCACTTGGAAATACAAAAACATTAAACCCGCATCCCACCGGAGCCTGGTACTACTCTGGAAAATGGAACATCTTTAACTGCGACCAGGCTGTATTGATTACCGGGTTGACCTACAAAGTGCAATATTTTTTGAACCCAGGCCCCAATCAATTTCTGCATTTGGTTACCCTGCAAAATTTGGGAAGTGATGGTTCGTATATTGATAATCCTGCACTTAATAATAAGCCAACTGTGCAGTTCACTATTTTTCAAAATCATTCACCCGATACCCGTGCGGGTTCCTGGCTCAACCAGAATGAAGCGATAGCAGCTTATAACGCTGCTTCGGGAAAGTGGTATATTACAAATGCTTCCGGGCAATCATTGCAAAAAGGTTGTGCTTATAACATTGTTATTTCTTCCGCAGTTACAACTCCACTTCCTCCAATCCCAATTGATAATATATCCGGACAGGCCTGTAAATGCCCCGCCTCACTTCCGCCCAATGGACAGGCCACGGGTGACCTTGTGGGAAATTATCCTAACCCGATGGTTGCAAAAATTTTAGGAAGACCTTTATCAAATACAGCGCCTGCCATCGGACAGATATTAAAATGGAATGGTACGGAATGGTCTCCTTCAAATGAATCGGGCAATGTGGGAAATGCAACAACTTATACGGCCGGGCTTGGGCTTTCCCTTACCGGTTCAGAATTTAGTGCGGCTTCCAGCACCCCTATGTGGAATGCACATCAATTACTTGGTCGGGATATATTAACTACTGCTCCCACAGTTGGTCAGGTTTTAAAATGGGGAGGTGGTTCATGGGTTCCTTCGGATGATAATGTGGGTACTGGTGGAACAGGTAATAGCTGGAATACCAGCGGAAACAATATTTCCAATACAAACACCGGTAATGTAGGAATAGGGAACAACAATCCCGCCTACCAGCTTGATATAAACAACAGGATGCGAATCAGGAGCGGTGGAAATAATACGGTATCAGCTGGTCTTTGGCTGAATAATAATGCAAACACCGAAGCCGCTTTTATCGGAATGGAAGATGATACTCATGTGGGCTTTTATGGTAAGGGCGGCGCCGGATGGAAGTTTGCTATGAATACACAAACAGGTGCATTGAAAATAAATGGAAGGGAAGGAACGGCCGGACAGGTTTTAACAAGCAACGGTGATGGTGGTCCTCCGACCTGGAATCCGCCAAGCGGAACAAATGGTTCCGGAACTAACAGACCATCTGTTATGTACTATAATCAAACTGATGATATAGCTTACCTGACCAATCCAAACATTAATACGATGTTCATCGCCGGTCTGGATAACCAAACCTTTACTTTGCCTCAGAGCAGCCGTATTGTCTTCCATACAGTAGTTTTTGCATCTTTCTCAGATCCGAACCTTTTCACAGGAAACTTCGAAACATGGATAATTGTAGATATTTTAAACGCTTCCAACCAAATGGTAGCCCGTGCAACCGCCGAAACAAGTCTTCCTAGCCATTATTCTAAAAGCATAACCGCGGTGGGTGTAGGCATCCTGCCGGCTGGTACCTATCGTACCCGTGTTAGTTTGAAAAGGCCAAACGGAGCTCCTGTGCTTAGAGTCTTTGGACCTGGTGACTGGGGAAGTGTTCCGACAATTACACGTCAGGGTGGCCAGATGATCATAGAAATCTTTCCGGACTAAAGAGTTGTTTGGTGTGGCTGGCTTGGGTTAAATTTAAAAGGTTTCTATTTCCAGGTTGAGAAACTGAAATCAATGATGAAAAATAACAAATCATGAAAAAAATATTTCTCTTCTTATTACTGCTTTCCCTTTATTCGACAACTGTTCTGGCCCAACCCACCCAGGCTGAAATAGATAAAATGATGAAATTGGCAAATGATGCAATGAAAAAATATGGTAATGACAGCTTAGTAAACAAAGCAATGAAGGATGCAAAGGCGACGCAAACACAGGCTGCTGATGCAACGAAGAACCAGCAAGGCAATAATATCTCATCTTCTTATTCCGACCCTGGCTCTTACGGCAATGTTGACAACTGGAAATTTCCGCCAAAGAATACTGCATTGCTTGCATCGCTCCCTAAAAAAATATTTACAAAAACTGAGTTGGTTAGTTTTCTGACTGATTTATATCAACAGCTTTCAAAAAAATTACCAGCAGGCATCGCTTCATCTGTTCAGGCTATGACTGCAAAATATAAAAATGATGGTGATGAAATGGGAGACGCAGCTGTAGTTGGCTGGTACACCGGTTACCATGAAGAGGCCACACTGTTAATAATAAAAGCAGCAGCTAACAATCCTAACAATGGGCTATTGCTTAATAATTGCGCAGCACTTTTAAATATGAGTGGCATTGAACAAAAAGCTATTCCCATTTTAAAATATGTTTTACAATCATACCCCAACAACAGTATGCTGTTAAATAATTTGGGCCAGGCTTATGCCGGGTTGGGAGAACCAGATACAGCTATGGTTTACCTTCTCGGGTGCATGAGAATTACTCCTGAACATGCCGAAGCATGCGGCACCGCCGGTTTTATTGAAGAATCAAAAGGAAATACAGAAAAAGCAGTAGCATACTTTGAAAAATCAATTAAAACTGCATACAGCAAAACGGTGGAGCTCAAACTGAGAAAATTAAAAAAAGGTTCAAGGATCAGGCCTTTGATAAGACCAAGAATAAAACTTCCTGAATACTTTAATTTTTTTAAATACGATTTGCCTGCACAATGCACCAGTACAGACAATGCAGTAATCGCAGAAGCAGAACATAATGCATTTAGAAAAATGATTACACAGCAGGGACAAAAGTATGGTGCCATGTATGCGGAACTGGCTCAGCAGAAAATGCAGAAGAGTATGCAAATAATGAATGCAAACGGATTTGGGCGGAAATTAAATAAAAATGAATTTATGGCACAGCCTTATTATGAGTTGTGTAATATAATGGCAAGAGATGTACTGAGTGATTACACAAAAGAACTGACTGCGTTTAGTAAAATAATTTCTAACCAATATAGTTCAGATATTTCTGCCATTGAAAGTGAATACCAAAGCAAATTGAAAATAATAAATGATAATTTTTCAGATATACATAAAAGTTATCCTGATAATGTGAAGTCACATCCCAATTGCCCATCAGATGAAGAAAAATGTATCATCTATAATAATCTTGCCAACCAATACTTGCCAAAATTTGCTTACCTGACCCAGGAAGTACAGGAAAAAGGGAAACGAATATTCAATACTTTTTTTGATGAATTGGTTTACTGGCATTACCTCAGCCTTAACCCCATAAGCAAAGATGATTTCAGGATGCAATACTATGTGTTTATTGAACAATACCTGAACATGATGGCCGGGCTATGTCAGACAAAAATCATTAAGCCCTGCAATAATAATACAACAACAACAAGTAAAGAAAGTAATAACATCAAAGAAATGGATTGCCCCATTGATTTTGCACTGGGTTTGGGAATAGGCAAGCTGGTAATGAACTGCGAAATATTTTCCATAAGTGGCGGTGAAGTTGTGATTTTTGGTTATGAAAAAAATTTTAAAACAAAAAAATCAACCGTTAGTGTTGGTATTGGTATCAGGACGGAGTTAGGAGTAAAAGCCGGTCCGTTTAATGTAGCAGTTGGCGCCCAGGCAACGGAATCAATTTTTATAACCTTTGATGGCAATAATGGCATTTCAGATGCGGGGTTACAAAATGAAGCCAAACTTACTTCAGATTTTCCCATAGATGGCAGAAAAGAACTCGGCGTTGGTTCCAGGTTCGGCATCAATTCAGGCTATGATATTAATGAAGGACCTTTTAAAGGAAAAATTGGACCGGCACCTGAAAAACAGGTAAACAAAAATGTTCCCATTTATAAACCAGGTTAATACAATCAAATGAAACAAATTACCCCTCTTTTTTTCCTGCTGCTCTTTGCAAATAATTTGTTTGCACAGGAACCTTGCCATGATGACATCATCATGGCTGTAAAAGGCAAATGGATAAAACGTTCCGATGCCAATATGAAAGCCGGTAACCAGGCACAGGTTATCAGTCGCATTGATAAAATGCAGCAATTGTTGCAGGCGGCTTACCCCGAACCAATGGGAATTGAGGCTGGCTGGTACCGGTCCATGGGTGGCAATAATTCATCGGTTAGCAGTACTGCTGAATCTTATGTTTTAAATGCTTTATTCAAAACTTATTACTGTAATACCAATCTGAAAAAAATGTTGCTGGGCACAGAAACCGGCAACTGGTTTTATGTGTGGGTAAATAAGTTCAGTTGGTTTGCCGAAAAAGATGAAAAATTTCTGGTAGAAAACAAACCCATTTACCTGCTTACAAAAAAGCTGGGTGAAATAAATGGTTTTCCGCTTTTTGCGGGAAAAGATAATGGCACTTCCAATACAGGAACCAGGTTTTCAAAAACAATTCTTATCAGCCGCCCAGAGCAATTACCTTATACTCCTGTAAGCCGCAAACAATACTTATTGGTTTTTTTAAAAAATAAAGAAGACGGGCAAAAAAGCTATGTGGAAAGTTTATTGAAAATGCCGGTGCGAAGTGATGCCGAAGAAGAAGTATACAAACAACAACAACTGGAAAGAGTGGTAAGCCAGGCGCAAAACGAACAATCAAAGGAAAAGGTAAAAGCCAATTTTTTACGGGGATATAAAACAGCCAGGCAACGCCAACTGGAAGATATAAACAGAGTGAAAGAAGTGTACCAGCGGGATATAAAAGCTGCACAGGATTATTTATCCAATACCTCTGTTGAAGAGATTGCAAAACCTGCATACATGGAAAATACTTCTTATTACGGTTCCTTTAGAAGATTTGCTGCAGAAAATGAAGGAATGATGATGGTACAGGTAAATAACGAGTACTTTAATAACAAACTTCCGGCTCATGCTCCTCAATTTTTTGTAGTGTACTGGAGCTGGAACACTGAAAAACCATCGCTGAATTTTGCCAATCGTATTGAAAACAATTTCAATTTTAATTCATTGCAGCAAATGCTGGATAAATAAAATTTAGTTATGAAAAAAATAATCAGCCTCTTATTACTTCTTGCAATGTTGCAACAGGTAATTGCCCAAACAGAAACTTTTGACATTGCAACCTACAAGGCACCTAAGGATTTTAAGAAAGATGCCAAACCCGGTGTTGTAAATTTTACAAATGTAAATGCTGCTACCGGCGGCTTTTGTGTAATTGCCATGTTTGCCAGCACCACCAGTACCGGTGATGCCGAAAAGGATTTTGAAAGAGAATGGGCAGCGTTGGTAGTAACGCCCTATAAAGCGGAAGCCAATCCTAAAACAGAAACACAAACCAATGCAGAAGGATGGGAAGTGGTAACAGCCGCAGCTCCGGTAAAATTGGATGGAAATGATATTTATGTCATTTTAACTGTGGCAAGCGGTTTTGGAAAAACCATGAGTATCAGAACTTTCCTTAACGATGAATCCTATACTGCACAAATAGATGCCATGTTTGCAACGATGGAATTAGATAAAACAAAAACAGCAACAATGAGTAACAATAATACAGTTTCTCCGCAAACAACAAGCAGCGGTACAGGAAAATTTGGCTTGATGACGTACACAGCACCAGCAGGATGGAGTCATCAAATATTTTCAGATGGTGTGGTATTTAAACCGTTGGGTTTACCGGCAGATGAACATCTGGCTATGCAGATAATGAAACCATTGAATTTCTCGGGCAGCCTGGAACAGGCCCTTCAGCAAAGCTTTGATGAAGCGGCAGTAATGTACAATGGAACAAAGATGAATTATATAGGAGAAGGCAATTACAAAAAAGAACAGGCAAAAATATCATTCCGGGGCTGGGAGTATATACGCTGCAACGGCGGTGTACGCATAGGCAATGACGAATATCCTCCCGAATTTGGATTGGATTTGTTTGTTATTAAAATCAACAACCGTTTTGAACGGATAGCCGTTTTAAAATCGAGGAAAATAAACAGGAGTTGCAGCATGTCTTCTTTTTATGCTGATGACAGGCAGCAATATAAAAACGCCATTGACAATTTATTATTCTCCATTCATTTTGATGATGGCGGTGAAGCTTCTTTACAACCCGGTACTACGGATGGCGGTGGTGCCTTAGGTGTATGGCAGGGCATCTCCATGCAAACATCAGCTACATCCGGCATCCGGTATAATGTTTTTTCACCCATCTTCTTATCCAATGGCCAGGCTTATTTCGGCGCTAAATTCTGGAGTGAAGGACTGGATGGATTAGATACACGGATACCACCGGAAATAAACCGGAGGGATTGGGGAACGTATTCATTCAGCAATGGAAGAGGTATTTTAAAAATGCCATATGCCAATATTCCTTTGCGGATGGAAGGAAATACACTCATCATCACAGCCAATCAGACTGACCATAAGTTTTACGCACTTCCCTCCGTTGATGGTGCAAGGTTTAATGGTACTTATGTGATGAGTGAAGCATACGGGAAAATTCCTGTAATCACCTTTACTTTTGATGGCGGATTTACTGATAATGGGGCTGTAAGGATTTTATACCATGATTACAATGATTGTATTAATCCAGCGCTTTTACCCGGCTCAGGAACATATCAAGTAAAAGATTATACTATCACATTCAACTATACCGATGGAAGAAAAATAAAAATTGCTTTCCTGGGAGCAGAGTATGATATCAGCAATCAAAGCCCGGCAAAATTGATGATGAGTTCAAATGAAGATCCGTTGACAAGGCAATAAATACGATCTTTATGAAAAGTTTAGGCTGATACAATTACTGTTACCATGCAATAGAAGAAGTTTTTGTTATTGATCCGTGAGATAAGTGATGTGGTGCATAGCGTGCCGTTGAAAGCATACTATTTGATCAGATCTCTCATCCTTTAAATATTCAAGCATGAAAAAATTTCTGTTACTGCTAGCCCTTGTTGTCTCAAAAACATTGATGGCACAAAATGTAGGCATTGGCACCCCTACACCTGTATTTAAACTGGATGTAAAAAATGGAAGTATCAATACAGATTCGGTTTACCGGATCGGCGCAATAACCGTTCTTGCTGTGCCAGGAACCGGTAATCTTTTTATTGGCAGAGATGCGGGTATGATCAATACCAGTTCTTACAATACATACAATACATTTAGCGGAGAACAGGCCGGTGCGTCAAACACAATAGGCAATTCCAATTCCTTTTTTGGCCAGGCTGCCGGTAACGTCAATTCTTCAGGTGATCACAATTCTTTTTTTGGGCGGGCTACAGGTTCTGGCAATACCACCGGATCTTCCAATTCTTTTTATGGCCGGTCTGCTGCTTACGCCAATACTAGTGGTAATTACAATACGGCCATCGGCAATTCTTCTTTGACCACCAATACAACCGGAACGCTGAATACAGCACTGGGTTACAATGCCAATGTAAATACAGATGCACTTACCAACGCAACAGCTATCGGCGCTAATGCCAGAGTTGATTGCAACAATTGCCTGGTGCTGGGTTCTGTAAGTGGAATAAACGGGGGGACATCAGGAGTTAATGTTGGTATTGGGACAACCAGCCCTAATGCTTCAGCACTTCTGGATGTAAGTTCTACCACTAAAGGTTTTTTACCTCCCAGAATGTCACAATCTCAAAGAGATTTACTATCCCCGGTGGAAGGATTAATGGTATATAATATGACCACCAAAAAGCCTAATTATTATGATGGGACCTCTTGGATAAATTTTGATGGGACTTGTGCAGACGCTCAAACAATCTATGCAATAGGAGATATTTACCAAGGAGGTAAAGTTGCCTACATTTTGCTACCCGGCGATCCGGGGTATGAATTCTGTATACAACACGGTTTAATTGCAGCACCCTCTGACCAAAGCACGGGCATACAATGGTACAATGGAAGCTATACAAATACAGGTGCAACAGGTGCAGATATCGGTACCGGAAATGCCAATACCAATGCAATTGTTGCCAATCAGGGAGCAGGAAGCTATGCGGCAAAATTGTGTGCTGATTTAGCATTGGGTGGGTATAGCGATTGGTATTTACCCAGTAAAGATGAATTAAAAAATCTTTATATTAACAGAGTAGCTATTGGCAATTTTACCATTGGCTACTACTGGAGTTCCTCGGAGTTCAACAATTCACTTGTGTGGGTGCAGTTCTTCACCACTGGCTTCCAGAACACTCCCGACAAGAGCGAGGTCTTCCGTGTTCGGGCGGTTCGGTCTTTTTAGCTAATAAAGCAAAAATGGTTTGCATATTGCCGAAAGAAATAAAAGAACTGCAAAAACAGATTAATAATTTAAAAAAATCTTTGAAAAATTACTGAAACAATAAATCATATTTAGTCAAAATAAAACTTAAACAACATGAAATTTTCAATTGCGAATTAGTAATAATGAAGACCCGATGAGCAGGCTGTAGTTAAATAATAACAATTTAACGCAGCTCCTCCACCTTCACCCTCGTTGGGGTTTCTTTTCCGGCAATAATACTTTTTGAACTGAGAGCAATAGCTTTTATCACCTCTGTCATGTTTTCCATATCCAGTGTTTCAATATGGTCAGTCAGTTTATGATAGTGGGGATCTATATCCATCTTGGAAGTAGAGATAGTATGTGCAGGCACACCCAGCCTTGCCATTGTTGCATTATCAGAACGATAGAATAATTGTTGTGTTGGATAGGGATCGGGATAAAAAGTAAAGCCTGTTCCTTCCAGGTTCTTTTGAAGGATTTGCCCCATATCTGTTTTTTCATAGCCCGTGATGTAAGCTGAGTTTTTTCCCCACTTGCTTTCTGTCCCGATCATTTCAATATTGAACATGGCCATTACTTTATCCGCATCCAACTGGCGGGAAAAATATTGTGAACCAAAACCACCAATTTCTTCTGCTGTAAAAGCGGCAAATACAATTGTTCTCTCATTATTTTTTTGTTGGGCAAAATATTTTGCCAGCATAATCATTCCGGTTATTCCTGCAGCATCATCATTCGCTCCATTGTAAATAGAATCCCCGTTAACCGGTTTACCAATTCCCAAATGATCATAGTGCCCGGAAAAGATCACATATTCGTCTTTCAATTTTTTTCCAGGAAGTATGCCCACCACATTGGCCATCTTTTGTTCGGTTATTTCATGCACGGCTTCCACCGACCATGTGCCGGGGTCTGTATCGGATAAAACAAATACAACATTGGTATTCATCTTAAACATCGATGATTTTAACCTTGCCAGGTTACCAAAGCTGTTGGCAAAACTTTTATCCACCAATACCAATGTATTTTTATTACTGCGAACAAATTTTCTTGCTTCTGTTTGCAGGTTAGCCCCGGCTTTTACAAGTACTTTTTCATACCCTGAATGTTCATCAATTTTCAGTTGCGGCTGACAGGTAATGACCATAACATTTTTTTGTTCTAGAGCAACTCTGTCAAGTACAGCAGATGCGCTGATAAATTTTGGCCGCACCATCACAAACTCCTGCCGGAAACCTGCAGCTTTATTCAACGTTTGCAAACCGTTCACCTTAAATTCATTGGCAATAAAATCTGCTGCACTGTCTATTTCGGCAGAAAATGTCTTACGACCCCGCATCTCATCTGAAGCAAGAATGCTTTCAATTCTTTTCACTTCTTTAACATTGATCATATCATCAATTTTCTGCGCCCATAAAAAAGAGGTTGCTGGTATCAACAACCCCATCAGGAATATTTTCTTCATATATTATTTATTATTGTAAAGCCTTTTAGTTTTTATTAAATAAATTTATTTGCTTTTTACAGAGGGATATTAACAGTTCATGGTTGCACCAAGCGTCAGATCACAAACTCATCATCTCTTTAAACTTCACTGTTTGCCTGCGGCTTACTTCTATTTTTTCGCCTCCTTTTAATTCCAACAATAACCCACCATTAAAGTAAGGCTCTATTTTATCAATCATCCGAAGGTTGACAATATGTTTGCGGTTGGCCCTGAAAAAAGTTTTCTCGTCTAATCTTTCTTCTAGTGCATTTAAAGATTTCAGAATGAGCGGCTTGTATGTTGCAAAAAATACTTTAGCATAATTACCCACACTTTCAAATAGTCTTATATCACTCAGCTTTACAAACCAGCATCGTTCCCCGTCTTTTACAAACACCTGGTCAGTATCCGTCAGGATGCTGTTATTAAAGTTTTCGCCTTCTTCTCTTGTTACCTTATTTTCTGGCAGATGAAGTTTCTGTATAGCATCTGCGAGCCGCTTAGGTTCAATTGGCTTTAGCAAGTAGTCCAGTGCATTTACTTCAAATGCTTTTAAAGCAAACTCATCATATGCTGTGGTAAAAATAACCTGTGGAGATCTTTCCAATTGCGACAACATATCAAAGCCCGTTTTTCCAGGCATTTGTATATCCAGGAATATTACATCGGGATGCAAACTTTCTATTTTACTAAGTCCCTCCTCCGCATTAGCCGCTTCGTCCATTATTTCTATTTCAGGAAAATCCTGTAATAATTTTTTTAATTCGTTTCTCGCCAGTCGTTCGTCATCGATGATAATTGCTTTCATATGTCAATTTTTATCAGAAGTTATAAAAAAATCTTGTTGCAGATTAATTGTTTAAAAATTTTAATTATGAATGACTGGTATCATCACTTTAGCTTCTACCATTGTTGGATTTTTTTGTACTATTTCAAAGCTTGCTTTATTCCCATATAATAAACTAAGCCGGTTCTTTGTGCTTGAAAGACCAAACCCTTCATCGCCGTTCTTGTAGCCATTTAGAAACCCCGTATTCTGTACTACCAGTTCATGATAATCGTTTTTAAAATCAGAAATCACTTTTACCACTCCCCCATTTATTTGCTTGCTGATACCATGCTTTAAAGCATTTTCTACCAGTGTCTGAAGCATCATCAGCGGCACGGGTTGATCCAACGTATCTTCATCAATGTCATATTCGATTTTCAGCCTGTCCTCAAACCGCATATTTTCCAGGGCCAGGTAGTCTTTTACAATATTCAGTTCTTTCTCAAACGGTACTGTTTCCATTTTCTCTGATTGCAAACTACTGCGAAGGATATTACTTAACTCGGTTACTGCCTTTCTTGCCCTCGTCGGATTCTCATCTACCAATGCCCGGATGCTGTTCAGTGAATTAAAAATAAAATGAGGATTAATATGTGCTTTAATCGTTTTTAGTTCAAGTTCTTTGATCAGTGTTTCCAACCGCAGGGTGTCCATCTGCTGACGCTGGCTTTTCTGAAAAAAATGATAGAAATAATAAATCAATACCCAGGGTAAAATAAACATGCAATTGTCTACTGTAGAACCAACCAGTTTGGCAAAAAAAGACAGTTTTTTTGCAGATGCTGAGCCAAAGTTGAAATAATCAATTGCTCCCAACACGATTAAACTGAATAGCAAAGAAGTTATAATAACGGCAATGGCCATTTTAGGTATCACCTTTTCTATCGACTGCATCATCCACCCCTGCCATTTGATGATAATCCGGAGTAAATGTGTTACTAATATACCGGCAGTAAAAACAATAGCTACTCTGCCCATCAAAATATCTATAGTGATATCCACCTGGTAGGTTCGCCAAAAAAATATCATGACCAGGCCTACAAGACCCCAACCGGAAAACTGTAAAAGCCAATATCTTGAATGATTTACCCTCATCAAGCAAATCTAATCAATCCTCCTACAGGCTGGTTCTGTAAATATACCAGTGGTGGATGACTAGTACAAACGGGTAGTTTGCTAAGTCCCGGGCAGCCATTTGCCCTATATCACAGAACATTCTTTTCACTAAATTGTTAATTAATCTTTAGCAAAAAAGGCTGAACGGAAAATTGTACTTTTACACCTCCTAAAATGATCAAATGGAAATCACCCCGGGACCGCTTCTAAAAACAATCGATTCACCCGCCGACCTCAAGAAACTACCCCGTGAAAAACTTCACCAGGTTTGTGATGAATTACGCCAATATATTATTGATGTGGTAAGTGTACATGGTGGTCATTTTGGGGCCAGTTTAGGAGTAGTTGAATTAACAACAGCCCTTCATTATATTTATAACACCCCTTACGATCAATTGGTATGGGATGTTGGTCACCAGGCTTATGGACACAAAATATTAACCGGCAGAAGGGATAATTTTCCAACTAACAGAAAGTACAATGGCCTCAGCGGTTTTCCTAAAAGAAGCGAAAGCGAATATGATACATTTGGGGTTGGGCATTCTTCTACTTCCATTTCAGCAGCATTAGGAATGGCCATGGCTGCAAAATATAAGGGTGAAACTGACAGAAAAATTGTTGCTGTTATTGGTGACGGGGCCATGACAGCCGGTCTTGCTTTTGAAGGAATGAACCATGCAGGTGTAGCAGATACTGATATGCTGATCGTATTAAATGATAACTGCATGGGCATAGACCCGAATGTAGGTGCATTAAAAGAATATCTTACCGACATTACTACTTCCCCTACTTATAACAAAGTAAAAGACGATGTATGGAAACTGCTCGGCAAATTACCTGTTGGCAAAAATTTCAGCCGGGTGATGGCACATAAATTAAGCGATGGACTAAAGGGAATGATGAGTAGCCATGCAAACCTTTTTGAAGCTTTAAAACTCCGCTATTTTGGACCTATAGACGGACATAATGTTGCCAAGCTTGTAGATACATTAAAAGATCTGCGAAATATACCCGGCCCTAAGATTTTGCACATCATAACTACCAAAGGCAAGGGCTATGCACTAGCAGAGAAAGACCAGACCAAATGGCATGCCCCCGGTCTATTTGATAAAATAACCGGAGAAATACAAAAAAAGAAATTCGATTTGCCACAACCACCCAAGTACCAGGATGTGTTTGGCCTTACTATGATTGAGCTGGCAGAAAAAAATGACAAAATATTTGGTGTTACTCCTGCCATGCCTTCCGGTTCTTCCTTAAAATTTATGATGGAGAAAATGCCGCACCGGGCTTTTGATGTTGGCATTGCAGAGCAACATGCTGTTACACTCAGCGCCGGCATGGCCACACAGGGCATGAAAGTTTTTTGCAATATTTATTCCTCCTTCATGCAAAGAGCTTATGACCAGGTGGTGCATGATGTAGCGATTCAAAATCTTCCTGTTATATTTTGTTTGGACAGGGCAGGATTAGTTGGTGATGATGGACCTACACACCATGGTTGTTATGATATTGCTTACATGCGTTGCGTTCCCAATATGATCGTAAGTTCTCCCATGAATGAAAGCGAATTGCGCAACCTGATGTACACGGCACAATTAGATGCCACAAAAAATCCTTTTGTCATCCGTTATCCAAGAGGCGAAGGAGTGATGCCTGAATGGAAAACCGAAATGAAAGAAATAAAAATTGGTACCGGCAGAAAACTGAAAGACGGAAATGATATAGCCATTCTTTCATTAGGCCATCCCGGAAATTTTGCCGCTTCAGCCATAAGAGATTTAAAAAATGATGGCATTACCCCTGCACATTATGATATGCGTTTTGTAAAACCATTGGACGAACCCTTATTGCATGAAGCTTGTCAACAATATGAAAAATTAATCACAGTTGAAGACGCTTCTATTGAAGGCGGATTTGGTAGCGCAGTGCTTGAATTCATGGCGGAGCATGGTTATAAAAATGATATCAAAATACTTGGCATCCCCGACAGATTAATAGAACATGGCACACCAAAGGAACTGCATAAAGAATGTGGCTACGATACCCAATCCATAATTGATGCGGTAAGGGAAATTATGAAGGAAAAAATACAAGTGAAAGCTATCGGGTAAGTCCGGTGATCTTAAAAAAAACTAACCCCGGCCAGCCGGGGTTTTTTATTAAATAAATATTTGTATCTTTTAACTCGCTTTTCGATACCCTCTTAATAACTACTTCATTATTCCGCCCCGAAAAAAACCGATTTATCATAAACTATCTAAAAAAGCGCAGAAAGGAGAAAAAAGTATCAATTGTATTTGGGAATAACGAAAACAGAATGGAAACAGATGGTAAAGGGGAAAGCGAACCAATTGATAAAAATGATAACCCGGCCGGAAAAGCAAATAACCGGAAAGTGGAGTTTATAAAAATGTAATACTGATTTTTTCTAATTGTATACTTATGACAAATACACTGAACAGAATAAAATCAAATTCATTTTTTATCATACCAGTGGTTTTTTTATTTTTTTTCGGGGGCTTTTATAAACAAAGCAGCAATTCTCCTGTTGCAGAAGCAAGATGGACAGGAACACTCAGGCTTATTGAAAAGTATGAAGGTCAGATGGGAACAAGTGAAAGAGTAGTTACTGTTTACTTCACATCTGCATTGCCCACCCTTCACCGGAATGACCCGACTACTTATTTATATTTTTCGGATGATAAAGGCACAGGCACTTCTACCTATCATGCAGAGGGTTTCATCGGGCAAAAAAAAATTTCAACCACAGACTGCTCCGGAAATGGCGCATCAGAATTGCATGAAGTGGTGGTAAATAAAGAAGATAATTTTTACACGATTCATGCAATTGGTCCTGCCTGCTCAGGCACAACTGTTAATCTAATAGACGGAAAAACTGAACCATATGGACCGGAGTACACAGATATAACAGTTTCAGATCAGCCTTTAGGATCAAATCTCAATTTGCTATCAGGATCACAGTCCACAACACAAGATATAGCTGGCATGGGTACTGTGACCACAACAATATCATGGAACCTTACAAAAAGTGCAGGTGATGCAGAATTAATTGTAACTCCGCAAAACTATGACAACTGGTTGCCTGAACCCGGAAGGGATGAACTCACCCAGGGTTCTGTGATGATAATAACCCTTAAACTACAGGGCAGAAATGGAAGGCCGCTAACTATTAAAGTAAAAGAATTCCGGCTTCAGCTTTTACAAACCTCCAGAGAAAAAGGCATTGCATTAAACTCTCCTAAAATTCCAATGCCTGATCAGCTCCCTGATCTCCGTTTTCTTTTACAACCCGGTGCCTCAATTGAAGATGAATTCCAGGTAATCACAATTCCAGGTAATAATGGAACTACAGGACAGGTAAAACTTGCTTCTTATGATGGAGGAGGATGGGCAACATTGAATGCTTATGCACTACTGGATGATGATACACAAATAAAAGGAACACTGCTTGTATCATCGGGCACAACTGAAATTGAAATACCAAAAAGAAACCCGGGATCGGTAATTGCAAAAGTATGGGCAGATGCAAACGGCAACCCGGCTGATATGGAAGATAAAGAAGAAAAAGACCCTCATGCAAGCGAAGGCGATGGACTGACTGCGTATGAAGAATACCGCGGATTTTTCTCGGAAGGAAGATATAAACGGCTAGACCCCGCAAAAAAAGAACTGGCAGTAAGAGTAAAAATTGCTGAACTTGGCCTCTTCAGTGAAGGTCTGAACTGGTTTGAACAAGGAAGCAAATTAAAAGTAGTTCGCTTTTACATCCATGAAGTCGCCAATGACCGGCGGATAAATTTTAATTCAGGACATGCTCATGGTTATGATCAGTATGCTTTAAAACTGGATAATGGTAACCTGCCAAGCGATAAAGCTGGAAAAGCTTTTACAACAAGTAGTTTACCTGACATTCCAAAGAACACAACACAGGTCGTAATTGCTGTTCGTAATATCAGCGTAAATTATCAAAACTGGTTAAACTATGCTAGAGGCAGCAATCAGCGGCTACCATGGACTGAACGGGAATATATAGCACAAACGGTGGCACATGAAATAGGACATGGAGTAAAAGTGTGGCACCATGGAGAAGACTCCGGCACCCCTCAGGCAGAAACGGCAGTACAAGGCTCCCCCCCTGTCTTTCATATTTTTAATCGCAGTGCAATTGAAATTACTACCCGGCCTTTCACAATACCTGACCGTGTTTGTTCGCAGGGCACACAGGCGAGTGGAGATCTTTCCTGTGTCATGGCTTATATTGATGTGTGTGATTGGGTTCGTATTCCCTATGCTGATGGTTCTGTTGGTTATTTTGAATCACCCTTATTATCAATTGGCAGAGGCTTTTGCAAAAAGAAAGACGGCACTGATGAAAATGCAGGTTTTCATTCGGTAAGCGGTGTCAGTTATGCAAATCTTTTCGGTAAAGCGGGTAAAGGAGAATGCTTAGGCCAGATAACTTTGAGATAATATTTTCTACAATGAAAAATTTTATTTGTTTGCCGGTTATGTTATTTGTTTTTGTCCTTAAAGGGTCAGGACAGATAGAAGGCAATGTGTTTGATTCATCAGGTAAACCTGTTGCTGATGCCATCATTATTGCAATTGATTCAGTTAAAAATATTTCAGATACGGTCAAATCAGACAAGCTGGGATATTATGCTTATAAAAAATTGAAAAAAGGGAAATATAAAATTGTAGCAAAATTAGTGGGGTTTCAAAACGCCATTTATGAAAACATAATAGTAGAAAATGAAACATCAAATAGTAATCCCGGAGGCAATGATATCTCTAATGCTATATGGCTGGAAATTGTGCTTAAGCGATCGAACCCTTCCAAATAAGAAAAGTAAATACAAAAATGAAAAAGTTAACTATACTTTTCCTGTTCAACATTTTTGTTCTGCGGTCATTCTGCCAGGATAAAAATACCGGAGAAAAATATTGCAAAAATTTTCGAAAAGGATTTCACGATTGAAAAACTGCAGCTGATGATTGATAAATAAAAACTGATACGATGACCTATTTTTTAAAAATTAAACTAATACGTCGATGAAACAATTTCTAACCCTACTGGTGTTGATCATTTCGATTGTTCACTTAACCGGTTTTAAGAGAATTAAATACGAAAAAATAATCAGCTCTACTCCAGCTAGTGTAAGTATTGCAGATGCAGGAATTGTCGAAGGCAATGGAGGACAAAAATTAGTTGAGGTCAGTGTCATTATTTCACAAGTCAAATCAGGTCCGGTCACAATCAGGTATAGCACAAGAAATGGTAGTGCCGCAGCTGGCTCCGATTATGTTGCCGTAAACAGCACTTTAAATTTTGCACGCGGAGAAATGATAAAAAAGATCACTGTCCCTATCAATGGGGACATAGACTGTGAACCGAACGAGACGTTTGAAATCGTTCTTAGTAATGCTTCAGGTGCAATTCTTACCGACAGCATTGGAAAGGTGACCATTGCCAATGATGATTGCATAAGCAGCAACCTCTCTATGTATGAAGTCCGGCTCACCCACACAGGATATACGTCTTTCTTCGGAACACCGGCAGATTGCCCAATTCGCTCAAATGGAAAAGTTGTATTGACAGGACTTCTTGTAGGCAGCGAAAACGTTGCCGCCGATGATGACATTCGATACAGTGGCACACTGCAATTGGAAATTGACATTGATATATGCAGTGCAATGACAGTAGAAGATCCCGGTGGGGGCTTTCCCCTTTGCGGCATGATTGTAACTGGCTCAGGAGCTGTAAAAACCGAGCTGGAAATTTATTTCGACGGGAGGGGGGATATGTAAAAATCGACAATGAATCTGGTCAGTTTACCAAAAGCGTCTCTGGCTCATGCGATCAGGCACAGATAAGTGAGGAACGTACTATGGTTCCCAATAAAACCATTGCCTCTATATTCAATGGCCGTGATTTGCCTATGCTTACCAATCGGACGCTGCGTGTCGGACGATATGTTGAAACTGGTAGTGGTAATGAAACAGTTGTAGAAGTATTACGGAAAGTAAGGTAGCGAAGACATTTGGATATGTTGTTCCCGGCCAGATTAAATCAGTTTGCTTTCTGCACCAGGTGTCACAGGCTTGCAGTGTTTTTTACATTCAGTATTAAGTGCCGTCTGATAAGATATGTCGCAGTTTTTTTTTGTTGAATGGGAATGAAATGAATTAAAACCGCAGGCAGATATTGGAAAACTGATCGAAGAAAATTTTTTTTTGAAAAGTTGCAGGGATAATTAATAAATAATATTTGTTGTATTTTTTTATCCAGTTCCACTTCCGCAAATAATCCATAACTTTTCACAAACAATTTTTTATGAAAAAATATTCCTCCCCTTTTTCCCGTTTTCCTCACTGGGTCACCCAAGATTAAAGGTCGAATAATTTAAGTAAGTAGTTCTGCTCATCTTTGTCAATGTAAAGCCTTGAGTGTAGAGTATTTGAGAGATTTGTTTCGATAGTGATCCGGTAAATAGTCTTGGCTGTATCTATTGCTTTTTCGGGACTTATAGTGGCATTTTTTACTTTTAACTGCCGGTCTAACTCTTTGTAAACCTTATAAGCACAAAATGCAATACAGATATGTGCTTCTATCCTGCGCTTGATGCGATGATAAATGGGACGTATCCTTAAATCGGTTTTGGATATTCTGAAGGCTTTTTCTATTTGCCACAGATGGCTATAGTTTTCTATGATTTCATCCTTGGTTAATTGGGTATTGGTGCTGTAGCCTTTCAATCCATCCCATTTTGCATCGGCTTTGTATTTTTGTTTATCAATACTAATTGTTACATCTCCTTATAATTTTAAATATTTATTATAGCCCCGGTTGTTAATATGCTGTTTGGTGGGTTTGCCTTTTGCCAGATTCTTTTCCAGTTTTTCTAACCCCCGTTTGCGGTTGGCTGCATCTTTTTTTGCTCTGGCATCGGAGTAACTGATTATAATCCTGCTTTTTTCATCTTTAACAATGGCAATGCTTTCACCATTTTTTAAATTAGCAGATAGTATTTGTTTTTGAATGTAATATGTTTCATTTTTTATTCTTGCTCCTATAATGTATTGATAGTTTTTGGTCTGTAATTCTGTAATATTACCCGTTGACATAAGCCCGGCATCAGCTATTACCACCAACTCTTTTAATTTGTATTTTATTTTAAAATCTTCAATAACGGGTAACATGGTATGCCCTTCAAACGTATTGCCCTCAAATATTTCATAAGCTAATGGATAACCACCTGTACTCACTAATAACCCTAAAACGATTTGTGGTTGCTGATGTTTTCCTTCTTTACTAAACCCGGTTTTGCGTAGATCATCTTCCTGTTCTGTTTCAAAATACAATGTTGTTACATCGTAAAATACAAGGCTTATTTCATTGTTTAATATCTCAAGTGTATGCTGGTAACTTATCTGCTGAACCTGTTGTTTTTGTTTGTTGTTGAGTTTATCTAAATAACGGTACACACTTTCTACATCGATAGACAAACCTTTATATTTAAATAAATAATCCACCGTTTTTAACTTGCTTACCGGATAGCACAGCCTGGTTAAAACAAGATGCCGGAATAACCCGTCTTTGATGGCGTTAAACCCAATCTCATCAAATAGTTTACCCAACACCAGTTCAGGCCCCACTAAACTTAATTCTCTTATCCCGGTAAAGAATAAGTCCACCAACTGCTCTTCATTATGTTTATCAAAATGTAAGCTGGTTTGGCCTTTTATTTCTTGTATTAAGCGTTTGCCTTTTTCAAATAATTCAGCAACTTGTTTGGGGTCTGAAGAGCTACCAACTGTTCTAACCAAAGTGGATTTGCCAGAAAGCTTTTCTATTATCTGGATACTGATAACCCCGCTCTTATTAGGTTTCCTTCTGACGAACATAACCCAAATCTAAGACGGGGTCACCCAAAATAAAAAAACAACCCTTGACTGGAAAGGGTTTCAGACGATTCTTAAAGAAATTTCGAAAACCCGAGGAATACAGGAGATAAGGTTTCGGTTAACCAGATAATGGCATAATATTCCGGTTACCGGAATTTCAACCTACTTTTAAAGTATGCAACTCCTGCATACTTTTTCTTTTGTAAACAAGACAGTAAAAAAAATATTACTGCTTATTCTCTTGTTTTCTACCCTGCCGCTTCATTCACAGGTTACTGATAGTATTTTTATTGAAAGTATTTATCATAGAGGCTGGCAATATATCTACACCAATCCAGACAGTGCCACCTTGCTTTTTGAAAATGCAAAAAAAGAAAGTGAAAGCAGAAAATATTACCCGGGAATGGTCATGTACCACAATTTCAATGCAGCCCTTCAAATAGCGTTGAGTCAAAATCAGAAAGCTTTTGAATATTATGACAAGGCTATTGCGATGGCAAAAAAAAATAATCTGACTACTGATTTGGGGCTTACTTATATAAAAAAAGGAACCCTCAGTCAGTTAATGGGCGACTATGCACATGCCGCCGAGAGCTATCTTGCTGCTGCCTCCTTACTAAAAACAAATGTGGACAGGAAAAAAATTATCGGCTTATATAAAAACATTATTTCCACACTTAATAACCTGCAACAGCAAAACCAATCGCTCCAAAATGTATTGCCTGCATTGAAAAACGATAATACCGGTGAAAAAGAAATTGTCTCCATTCTTTCACAGGCAAAAACAAATGAAACCAGTCTTGATTTTCCTGACCAAACTACCCTTAGTGAAACAACAGGCGGAGACATTTATGTGATCTTTGGAGGTGCAAAATTTTATATCGCTGATTTTTATGTGCTAAGTAACTACAGCAACTACCGCAGTGTCAGAAAAATTCCCGATGGAATGATTTCAAAGATACCAGACATACCCCGTGAAGGCACTATTCTGAGACAGTCCAATGATGCAGGAAAGGTTTATTTAATAAAAGATAAAATGCGTCATCTTATACAAAATCCGATGGTGCTGGAATTTTTTGGAGGATGGGATGCGTTGTGTATAGTACCAGAAAATGGTCTGAAGCAAGTTCCGGATGCAGGCGATACTGTAACCCTTCAAAATGTACTGACTACTTTTAATTTCAAGCAAGAATATGAAGTGTTAATTGACACATTAAAAACCACTTTAATTCAAAATACCTGGTTATTGGCTGAAGTTGGCAAAAAACTAAAAGCGAAGAATAATAAGCTGCAAAATAGAAATATTCTTCTCTGGACTTTTCTTGTTGGTATTGCAGCATTAATAGCTATTGCTTTTTTACTGGTAAGAAATTTCCGTCAAAAACAAAAACTCCATCAACAATCCTTACAGGCTTTAAAAGCAGAACAGGAATTGCAACGAAAAATGGAATTGGAAAAAGAAAGGACAAGGATAGCCACTGACATGCATGATGATCTTGGCGCCGGTCTGTCAAGAATAAAATTTTTGAGTGAAACGATTGGTATAAAAAAACAACAGCAGCAACCGATAGAAGAAGATATTATCAAGATCAGGGAATATTCACATGAGATGATTGACAAGATGGGGGAAATCGTATGGGCATTAAATGAAAAAAATGATTCACTAAGCGATTTGCTGTCGTATACCCGTTCCTATGCGGTAGAATATCTTTTACAAAACGGCATACAGTGCAGGGTTATAACGCCTGATGATCTTCCAGCTATTATTGTAAGCGGAGAGTTTCGCCGGAATATTTACCTTGTTGTAAAAGAAGCCCTGCATAACATCGTAAAGCATGCACAGGCAAACCTTGTCAATATCAACATTGTAACAGATAAAGATCTTATTATAACTATACAGGATAATGGCATTGGATTTAATCCGGAAAATACCCGGCCTCACAGTAATGGATTAATAAACATAAAAAAACGGATAAGTGATGTTGGCGGCAGGGTTCAAATTGAATCAGTAAACGGAACAAGTATCTGCCTGACTGTACCGCTGTCCGACTCCCTTCTCCACTTCGTGGAGAAGGGCAGGGGTTGAGGCTATAACTTTCGTTCTATTGGCAACAACAGAACACAAAACTAATTTCGAAGCATCTCATGAGTATAACCCTTTGCATAGTAGAAGATCTGGATGAAGTAAGAGAAGGTTTGAAGCAATTCATTTCATTGAATCCTGAATTCAATGTATTGGACACATTCAGTACCGCTGAAGAAGCTTTGACTGAAATTCCCCGGCTGAAACCACAAATTGTCATTATGGACATCAGCCTGCCCGGAATGAACGGCATAGAGTGCATCCGGCAGGTAAAAGATAAAAGCCCTACCACACAGTTCATGATGTTTACCGTATATGAAAATGATGAAAAAGTTTTTGAAGCGTTGAAAGCAGGTGCATCAGGTTATCTTTTAAAGAACACAGGCCTGGTACAAATGATAGAAGCATTAAAAGAATTGCATAATGGCGGCAGCCCCATGAGTGCCAATATTGCCCGTAAACTTGTTACTGTTTTTCGTAATAAAGAAAAAGAAACAGCAACACTTGAAGCTTTATCCAAAAGGGAAAATGAGGTTTTACAATTATTATCAAGAGGATTATTGTATAAAGAAATTTCCGACCAGCTCTCCATCTCCACCGGCACCGTGCGGCAGCATATTCACCGGATTTATGAAAAATTGCATGTGCAGAATCGAACCGAAGCGCTCAATAAAGCATTTGGGAAAAATTAAACGGCTTCTTTCTCCCCTCTCCACTTTTGTGGAGAGGGGTTGGGGGTGAGGTCTAACTTTCGTTCTATTGCCCCGCTTTGCTTTTTAAGATAGGTTTGAGAAAACTATCAGCATGAAAAAGCTTTTATTATTATCGGCAATATTCACTTATCAAACTTTGGTGGCACAAAATGTAGGTATTGGTACCGCTGCCCCATTGGGTAAACTTCATATTTC
>JANNQR010000025.1:0-12576 GCA_031400855.1 Chitinophagaceae bacterium
CTGAAAAGCCCTATGAACGGAAATATAGCTGCCTTTAGTCAGGAAGATAGTCTTGACAAAATGTTACCCTCATTTTACGGCAACAAAATCTCCTGGGAGGATGTACAGAAATGAGGCCTGGTATCATTATATTGTCATTCATTTTCAGTTTTACAGCATCAGCAAAAAAAATACATGTAGGTAACAGCCAATTATATAAAACTGTAACGGCGGGCCTTGAGGCTGCAGTAGCCGGCGATACGGTGCTGGTGGATGCAGGGCACTACAAAGAGAAAAACCTCCTCATTAACAAAAGCATTGTACTGCAAGGGATTAATTATCCCGTACTGGATGGTGAAAAGAAATATGAGATCATTTCCATTAAGGCCAACGAAGTGGTGGTGGATGGATTTAGGATCGTACACTCCGGCATATCCAGCCTGGAAGATTTGAGCGGCATCAAAATTTACGACAGTGAAAACGTGACTATCAAAAACAATATTTTAGAAGATACTTTCTTTGGCATTTACACCCAATATGGCATCAATTGTACCATCGAAAACAACCGGCTGACCGCTACCAGTAAAGAAGAACAGCAGAGCGGTAATGGCATTCATTGCTGGAAGAGCGACAGTCTGCGCATCATCGGCAACAAGGTAACCGGCCACCGCGATGGCATTTATTTTGAGTTTGTAAAAAACTCCATCATCTGGCGCAACACCGCTACAAAAAATATCCGCTACGGCTTGCACTTTATGTTTAGCAATGATGATACCTATGTAAGTAATATTTTTAGTAACAACGGATCGGGGGTATCAGTCATGTTTAGTAACCGGATAAAAATGTTCAGCAATTATTTTGAGGAAAACTGGGGTGATGCGGCGCATGGTATTTTACTAAAGGAAATATCAGATGGTTATATGGAGGGCAATCATTTTACAAAAAATACGAGTGCTATTTTCATGGAAGGCGCCAACAGGATTTTTATGAAACGAAATACATTTGAGAACAACGGATGGGCGTTGAAGATACAAGCCAGTTGTATGGATGTGATACTGGAACGTAACAATTTTATAGGCAATACATTTGATGTGGGTACCAATGGTTCGCTGGTACAAAACACTTTTAAAAATAATTACTGGGATAAATATGAAGGGTATGACCTGAACAGGGATAATCTGGGCGATATTCCATACCGTCCGGTAAGCTTGTACGCCATGATTATTGAGCAAAACCCCCCGGCTATGATCTTATTCAGAAGCCTGATGACCTCTTTACTGGATAAAACAGAAAAAATACTGCCATCGCTTACACCTGAAAATTTAAAAGACGAATATCCTTTAATGAAATCATTATCATTATGATTATCGCAACTAATGTATCAAAAAAATTTGGGAAACTAAAAGCACTGGATGATGTTTCTGTTACCTGCAATAAAGGCGAATGTATTGCATTGATTGGACCAAACGGATGTGGCAAAACAACGCTGATTAAATGCATATTGGGTATGGTTGTAAGCGACAGCGGTTTTATCACTTTTAATGGCAATAATATTAAACACGACTGGAAATACAGGGAGAATATTGGCTATATGCCGCAGATAGGCCGTTATCCCGAGAATATGACGATTGGCCAGTTGATAGATATGATGAAAGATATCCGGGGAAAGAAATATGTACTGCCGGATGAAGACCTGGTCAATCAATTTGGGTTGCAGGAAATAGTATCCAAACGCATGAGGACACTATCGGGTGGAACCCGGCAAAAAGTTAGTGCTGCATTGGCTTTTCTGTTTAATCCGGATGTGTTGATACTGGATGAACCCACGGCCGGCCTGGATCCGGTTTCTTCAGAAATTTTAAAAGAAAAAATTACAGGTGAAAAAAATAAGGGGAAACTGGTACTAATTACTTCGCATGTTTTAAGTGAGCTGGATGACCTGATCACCCAGGTTATTTATATGCAGGAAGGAAGACTTTGCTTTCACAAAAGCATTGTTGCTTTAAAAGCGGATACCGGCGAAGAGAAATTATCAAAAGCCATTGCGCATGTGATGTTGGGGAGGTAAGAAAGAGTTTAAATCAGTTTACGGTCAGCCTGCCTGTCGAAGGAGGGGTTGCTTCGTTAATCCGGGTTCGGCAAGCTCACCCTGAAAATCTTTTGTAAACTGGCATTTGTCATTTACAAAGTGCCTAAAACGCTTTTACCGGGTGCCTCAGGCTGATAACCGGAGAAGTTAAGAAATAGAACATATGAAAAAAATAGTCAAATACGTCATCATCGATATCCTGCGCAATAAGATTATACTCGGGTACACCGTTTTTTTATTGCTGATCTCGTTGAGTATTTTTAACCTGGAAGATAATTCTGCCAAGGGATTACTGAGTTTGCTGAATATTATTTTGATCATTGTGCCACTGGTTAGTTTACTATTTTCGGCGATTTATGTATACAACAGTTCCGAGTTTCTGGAATTACTGGTTAGCCAGCCTTTAAAACGAAAAACGATCTGGCTCAGTCTTTTTTCGGGCCTGGCAGCATCTATGGTATTTGCATTTTTAATAGGTGCCGGTATTCCTATTCTGTTGTATGAGGCTACACCAACGGGTTTTATGATGTTGGGTACGGGACTGTTGTTATCCGTAATATTTGTAGCTATCGCCATGCTGGCTGCCGTAATGGCCAGGGATAAAGCAAAAGGGATTGGGGTGGTTATCTTATTGTGGCTTTATTTTTCTATCATTTTTGATGGGTTGGTTTTATTTATCCTGTTTCAATTTGCAGATTATCCTTTAGAAAAAATGATGGTTGGTGTTACCGCTTTTAACCCGATTGATCTAAGCAGGATCCTGATTCTTTTAAAAATGGATATTTCTGCTATGATGGGTTATACCGGGGCCATCTTTAAAGATTTCTTCGGCACACAATTGGGGTTGATCATTTCCTTTTGTGTATTGGTTACCTGGATTATTATTCCAACCTGGCTATCCGCAGGAAAATTTAATCATAAGGATTTATAGGTGGAGAAGAACTATGGTAAACCCTTAATTACTGCCGGCAATGTTTGCAGGCGAACTACCTGCCCGTTCCGTTCAGGCGGGCATGTAGGAAATAAAAAATAAAAAGAAACACATGAAAAGACATGAAGCAATAGCGCCACTATCCAGAGATCATCACCTCACATTATTGCTTGCACAGTTGCTTAAAAAAAATGCACCGGTTTACCGTGACTTACCGGATGATGCAGCGGGTAAAGCGAACTATGCAAAAAAACAATTTGCATCAAAAATCAAAAAGCATTTTGAACTGGAAGAGATGATCCTGGAAATGGCAAAGGATTGTCATCCCGAAATAAATACCCTTGCGGCAACCATTAAAATGGAGCACAGGGAATTAACTGCATTGTTTAATTCGCTTGCCGCTACAACTGATTTGGAGAATACCATGCATACACTGGCCATTGCGCTTGAAAATCATATCCGTAAAGAAGAGCGGGTTTTATTTCCATTATTGCAGCAGCATTGTACCGAAGAAATGTTGCAGCAAATCTCTGAGCGCTTACACTAAAAAATATGGTATGAAAAAAGATATAGTTACAGGAAAAGATATTGAATTATTGGTAGATACCTTTTACGATAAAATCAGAAAAGATGAACTGATTGGTTTTATATTTACTGATATTGCGAAAGTAAACTGGGAGAAACATTTGCCCATCATGTACAGTTTTTTTGAGAATATGCTTTTTTATACCGGCTCTTACACCGGTAACCCGATGGAACTGCACAAGCATATTAATCGCCTGTTTCCCCTAACAGATGAGCATTTCAAGCGTTGGAACCTGTTATTCAGTACCTCCGTTGATGAGCTATTTGCCGGCGAAAGAGCAGAGCTTGCCAAACAAAGGGCGAAGAGCATTTCCGCGGTGATGCAAATAAAAATACTTAATGAAACTTCATCTGCCGATAAAATATTCTGAACATTAAAAAAGCACAAACAAATCGTTTGTGCTTTTTATAGGGCTTATACCATCTGGATTTAATAAGTAGTTCAAAGCAGTACGTGGAAATCTTAGATGGTATTATACCGATAGTAAATAGCATTGGACTACATACTGGTATAACCGGTATTAATTATAATAAACTTATTTTGCAGGAGGCAATAATACAGCATCCACTACATGTATAATACCATTAGAGGCAGGGATAGAAGCAACAATTTTTGCTGTACCGTTTACATAAATTCCATCTGCTTTTTTGCTGATGGTTATGTTCCCGCCATTAACCTGTCCAATTACCTGGCCATCCTGAAACATTTCCGGCTTAAAAACGCCCACGGAAACATGATATTGAAGAATGTCCGTTAAGTCATCTTTCTTTTCGGTTTCTAATAAGCCTTCAACAGTGCCGGCTGGTAATTTGTCAAAGGCTGCATTGGTTGGTGCAAAAACAGTAAAAGGCCCGGCATTGCTTAATACATCAACCAGTTCTGCAGCCTGTACTGCAGTTACTAATGTTGTATGATCTTTACTGCCAACAGCAACCTGTACCACATTCTTGGCCGATTGATCATCTTTTACGCCAGACTGGCCTGTTGGGGTAGAATTATCCGTTGCAGGTGCTGGCGTATTGGTTTGTTGTCCACCGTCATTACATGCCATTGCAAAAAGCAGTATGGTTGCTGCCCATGTGGTCTTTAATCTATTTCTCATATTTTATTTTTTAACTGTGAATATTTTAAGCCATAAATCTAAGCAGGGCAATAAATGCAGTTTATGATTTAAATCATAATCATTCAAAATAGCATAAGGATCATACAGTACCTGGGTTTTTTATGATAACAATCATTTGTTTGATAACTTATCATCAGCAAAAAAGGCCTAACAGGAAAGTAATTTTGAGTGATCCTTAAATGATATAAAATGAAAAAATTAATCATAGCACTGGATGGACAACATTTTCCAAAAGGTGCCTTTGAATTTGTAAAAAGCATTAATGAAAAAACTAAAATATTGCTGGCGGGTGTTTTTTTAAGCCCGGTTGACTATTCTAAAGTGCTGGCCTACACCGGGATGGAAGGTTTAACCATGATGCCGGAATGGTTAACAAGAAACGAGGATGATATTCCGGTGAATAAAAATTTCGGCTTATTTAAAGAAGCCTGCACGGCCGAAGGGATTGAATACAGGATTCATAAGGATACCGATCTGATGGCAATTTCCTCTTTGATAGAAGAAACCCGTTTTGCCGATGCATTACTGGTAAGCAGCGATTTATTTTATGCAAATGTATCTAAAGTGCAACCCAATTTTTACCTGGAAGAAGTTTTAAAAAAAGCAGAATGCCCCGTTTTGTTGGTGCCGGAAGGTTATGTGGAACCCAATCAGGTGATATTGACCTACGATGGCAATGACTCTTCTGTTTTTGCCATCAAACAATTCGCTTATGTGTTTCCCGAATTGTCTAAAAAAGAAACGACTCTTTTGTCCATCACCAACCAGGAAGATGATTTACCGGAGTACAGCCTGGTTAGTGAATTGGTATCCCGGCATTATCCCAACTTAAAGATTCAATCATTACACTTAAAACAAAAAAAGGATTTTACAGAATGGTTGCAAAACAAGCCAAACAGCTTTATTGTCATGGGGGCTTTTTCCAGGTCTTTATTCTCCCAGCTGTTTAAAAAGAGTTTTGCCTCGGATGTAATTCATGAAATAAAAATGCCATTGTTTATATCACATAAATAAATTGCCATGATCACGAAAACAGATAAACATCAATACTTTTTTGAGGTAGAAGTAAAACGCACCGAAGGCAGAAGAGGAATGCTATCTGCCAAAGACGTACATGGCGCTATCGAAATTGCCACAGCGCCTGAGTTTGAGGGAGGCGTACCAGGTACCTGGACGCCTGAGCACCTGTTTTTAGGTTCGGTTTGCAGTGGCTTTTTAACCGCTTATGTTGGTATGGCAGCGAATCGAAACCTGGAGATAAGCCATCTTACCTGCGCTGCAATCGGGCAGATAAACCTGTACGAAAATAGCCTGGAGTTTACGACCATCAATCTTTATCCAAAAATATATATTGACGATGAAACTCAGGTTGACACCGCAAATGAACTCCTGTTATTTTCCTATAAGCATTGTATTGTTGCCAATTCCATAAAGCCGCTGCTGATCAATCACGGTGAGGTATTAGTTGAAAAAGCAGTAGTTTAGTTTGCAGCATCCTCGGGCCCCTCTACAAACTTTTGACTAACTTAGTTCTTACACAACAGCGAAAGTAAGTAAAAGATTTAATGGAAGTTGTGATTTGCTTTCAAACTTTTGACTAACTTAGTTCTTACACAACTAATTCTTTTATAGGCTGTAACTGATCTGGGTTGTGATTTGCTTTCAAACTTTTGACTAACTTAGTTCTTACACAACTTGAGTTACGGTACGGCAGAAACCTGGCCAGTTGTGATTTGCTTTCAAACTTTTGACTAACTTAGTTCTTACACAACCGACCCCAAAGCGACAATTAAAGGATCGAGGTTGTGATTTGCTTTCAAACTTTTGACTAACTTAGTTCTTACACAACTTTTTTAAGAGACCGGCCTTACTTACCGGCGTTGTGATTTGCTTTCAAACTTTTGACTAACTTAGTTCTTACACAACAATATAATTATTTTAATGTACACGATGTAGTTGTGATTTGCTTTCAAACTTTTGACTAACTTAGTTCTTACACAACTTTACGGGCAAAGCAAAAGGCGCTTTATACGTTGTGATTTGCTTTCAAACTTTTGACTAACTTAGTTCTTACACAACGGCGTGGCTTCCGGGATCGTAGTAATACGAGTTGTGATTTGCTTTCAAACTTTTGACTAACTTAGTTCTTACACAACTTATTTTCTGTAAAGTGTTTTCGATTTTATGTTGTGATTTGCTTTCAAACTTTTGACTAACTTAGTTCTTACACAACCTGCACTGATTACCATGGCAATCATGGATAGTTGTGATTTGCTTTCAAACTTTTGACTAACTTAGTTCTTACACAACTAATCGAAAAAACCAATGTAGTCGGCAGCGGTTGTGATTTGCTTTCAAACTTTTGACTAACTTAGTTCTTACACAACTAACAGCAGGGCAATACCTGCTTAGTGTTTGTTGTGATTTGCTTTCAAACTTTTGACTAACTTAGTTCTTACACAACACATAGCCGCCGTAAGGAAACCAGCCAATAGTTGTGATTTGCTTTCAAACTTTTGACTAACTTAGTTCTTACACAACCTAAGCCGTGTCCGTTGTTTGCGCCTCCTGGTTGTGATTTGCTTTCAAACTTTTGACTAACTTAGTTCTTACACAACTTATTTCGATGCCGGGCCGACGGTTAGAAAGTTGTGATTTGCTTTCAAACTTTTGACTAACTTAGTTCTTACACAACTGCGAAACTTTTAAACCCTTCCGGCTTCTTTGTTGTGATTTGCTTTCAAACTTTTGACTAACTTAGTTCTTACACAACACTATCAATCTTCCGAAGATGGGCTACTTGTTGTGATTTGCTTTCAAACTTTTGACTAACTTAGTTCTTACACAACTCCGGGCCGTACATGGTAGATGATAACGGGTTGTGATTTGCTTTCAAACTTTTGACTAACTTAGTTCTTACACAACTCTGAATTTAAAATAGAAATTGCTCCTACAGTTGTGATTTGCTTTCAAACTTTTGACTAACTTAGTTCTTACACAACTTTCATCCTCGGTTCCTTGAATTACGAACTGTTGTGATTTGCTTTCAAACTTTTGACTAACTTAGTTCTTACACAACGATTGCGGAGTTAAGGCATAACACAGAGGTGTTGTGATTTGCTTTCAAACTTTTGACTAACTTAGTTCTTACACAACTTCAATTTTTAATTTATTGTATTCGTAATCGTTGTGATTTGCTTTCAAACTTTTGACTAACTTAGTTCTTACACAACGGCCATAGGCAAAGGAGACTCTCCGTCTTTGTTGTGATTTGCTTTCAAACTTTTGACTAACTTAGTTCTTACACAACGTAATTCAGATAAATTCGGCGAGCATTATGGTTGTGATTTGCTTTCAAACTTTTGACTAACTTAGTTCTTACACAACCGTAGGATTAAGTTCCATGTACCCAATTTCGTTGTGATTTGCTTTCAAACTTTTGACTAACTTAGTTCTTACACAACGGTGTTGAACAAAACACAGTATTGCCTTATGTTGTGATTTGCTTTCAAACTTTTGACTAACTTAGTTCTTACACAACAAGTATTGATATATCATCTGATGAAGCCAGTTGTGATTTGCTTTCAAACTTTTGACTAACTTAGTTCTTACACAACTAATTGTAACCATACTACTTTTGTTTTCTGTTGTGATTTGCTTTCAAACTTTTGACTAACTTAGTTCTTACACAACAAAATTGATTTTATCCTGAAGAACAGTGGGTTGTGATTTGCTTTCAAACTTTTGACTAACTTAGTTCTTACACAACTCAATTCCGCCACCAGTAAGGGTGTTGTTGTTGTGATTTGCTTTCAAACTTTTGACTAACTTAGTTCTTACACAACATTCCATATAAACTGAAGATAATAGCCTCCGTTGTGATTTGCTTTCAAACTTTTGACTAACTTAGTTCTTACACAACGCTTTTACTTGTTATTCAACTTTTGTTCCCGTTGTGATTTGCTTTCAAACTTTTGACTAACTTAGTTCTTACACAACTTTGAATATTATAAAACACTTCGTTTTCTGTTGTGATTTGCTTTCAAACTTTTGACTAACTTAGTTCTTACACAACTTTATCTCGTTTTCCATGTAATGAGTTTTGGTTGTGATTTGCTTTCAAACTTTTGACTAACTTAGTTCTTACACAACAGGAATCGCTAAAAGCCTTTCCTGTTGTGTATTTTGGTTGTTTTGCAGGATTTAAAAATGGCTTTCTGTTTCATTTTTTAATTCCTGCGGGGTTAATTAAAACATTTCTAATTGCTGTACGGGTGGGGCGGTGCTGGTTAATTTTTGTCCATGAAAAATTTCCATCATGCCAAATTGCTTGTCGGTAATGCACATTATGCCTACATGTCCAAGCTCGGGCAGTATCATCTTTACCCGTTTTATATGTACTTCTGCATTCTCCCGGCTGGCACAGTGCCGCATATAAATGCTGAACTGAAACATCTGAAAACCGTCTTTTATGATCTTTTTACGAAACAAGGCAGCTACCTTACGCTCTTTGGGCGTTTCGGTTGGCAGATCGAAAAATACGAGTACCCACATGATGCGATATGCGTTTAAACGGTTATACATAATATGGTTCAATGGCTGCTGTCATCCTGAGCGATAGCGAAGGATCTGCCTGGCATTTGTACAAAAGCTTAACATGTATTCCCAAGCTTGGCAGATTCCTCGCTACGCTCGGAATGACAGCTAAACTTCATCATTCAAAAATTTCCATGCAGGGTTTAAAGTATTTATCAGCGCCTTTTTTTTTTCCCTTCTCCAGCCTTTTATTTCTTTTTCCCTTAAAATCGCAAATTCCACCTGCTCAAATCTTTCGTAATACAAAAGAAAGTATGCATTGTAATGCCCTGCAAATGATTTATGCCTGAATGGTTTGGCGTTTTCTTCATGTTCTTTTAAACGCCGGTATAAATCATTGGTAATACCGGTATATAAAACAGTTTTGTTTTTATTGGTTACTATGTAGATAAAATAATTATGGCCGCCAGATATTTTCATTTTGATTACTTTGGTTTAATACAGCTTGTATTATAAATGCACAGCATAGCAGCACAGCCCAGCTAAAGCTGTCATCCCGAGGTACGAGGGATCTGTTGAGCTTTGCTGCCAGTTGCTATTTTGCATCCTGCCTTACATGTGAAACTGCCACACTTACATTCAGCATTTTCTCAGCTATCTATGTTAAATACTCTTTATTTTTTGCAAGCAGCCTGTAAAGCCAGCCTGTAGCAACTCCCGGCAGATTCCTCGCTACGCTCGGAAGGACAGCTTTAGAGGAGCATTTGTACAAAGCCATTCATTTACACCATTACCGGGTATAAAATTTTTCGCTGCTTTCCCTCAAAACATTTTGCCAGCGATGCTGTTGTCTTTTGCACCGCCACCATCAGCGGGCTTTTTTCTTCATTAACAACAACATCTATAACAGGTAAATTCAGTAAGTCTTTTTTCATGGAGGGTGTTAGCTCCAGAAATTTTCCGTTGAGGTTTACTATATTAACTACCAGTTTATCTACAAAAGGCCGGTAAGGTTCCATCATATCATCAGCCAGGCAATAAGCATTGTACTGATTTTTATGAAATATGCCCAGCGTAGGTAACAAGCCACTGGCAACAATACTCCTGGCTACTACGGCCCGCAGTATTGCATACCCATAGTTTAATAAGTTATTGGGTGGCGGACCCTCACGGTATCTTTTAAATTCCAAAAAATCTGGAAAAATATTTTTCCAGTAATAAGCCGCAGCAACGGCTTCATGGTTATCACTATCGCCGCTTTTAACTTCGGAAGCCCAGTTACGTAGATTTTTCGCCGGTATCCGTATGCTTTCCAGCATGGCTGCCTGGTTATTAATTTTGGCAGCCACGGTTTGCTGCCAAAGCTGTTTTTTAAGCGGCACACTGGCTTCTACCTGTGCCTGAAATTTTGCACTCTGCAAAGTATGTCCGTCTAAATTCAGCAGCAGTCCGGTAGGGTGGTGGGTATTATCGCAGGTTATTAATGCAACATTATTAGCCAGCAGTTTGGTAATTAATGCCTGCGTAATGGTTATTTGCTGGTGGTCTATAATCAACACGCCAATATCTTCAATGGGTACAGTTCTGGTTTCTTCTGGTAAAGGTTGGCCACCCACTATTTCTGTTGGCAATACAATTATTAACTGTTCATCTTTTGTTTTAAGATAAGCAGGATTACCGAAATAGAGGGTGCGTTTGATCATGAAGTTGTTGGTTTGATATTTCCCAAACGATCCACTTTTAATTTAAAGCAACATTCCTTAATCATTACACCATCAATTGACTTTTCCATTTTGTTTAATGCAGAAAACTCCACTTTATTTACAATAGATGTAGCAATGTCAAAGCGAATAAAAAAACATTGATTCCCCGATGAGCTGACCATTTTGTAAATTCTTCGCTTCTGCGTTTTGCTTAATTTCTCAAACTCTATTTTAGAGTTTTGTTCTTTTTCTTCATCAGTAGGAACATAAACTAAATCATTTGGCGAAAGCTGCATAACTAATTTATTGCCGATTTCATTTATTTCAGGCACAGATAGCTGCCCCTGCTTTTGCCGCTCAATTACTACATTTAAGGGAATAGTGCCATAGTTTCTATTGCCTTTTTCATCAGCGTAAATTGCAAAAAATAAATTGGTGCCTTTGGCAGCTTCTACAAATTTACCTTTCTTGTTTCCTGTATAACCTATATTGAATTTATTACCTTTTGGTTCGTACGTTCTTACTTTATAAATAGGATGATGTTTTTTATTGCCATTCAGCTCTTGTATGGATTTATTCATTTCATCTAATCCATCACTACTAAAAGCCAATTCGGGGTGTTCTGTAATCTTGTCACTTTTATCTTCATTAAACTTTGCAAGATGATTTAGCATTATTGTTTGAATGCCGGTATCAGTAATGCTTTTAATTCTTGTTGATGTAAAACCTTCATCAATACTCACCCTCGATGCAACATTTTCCTTATCCCAATAAAATATTTCTACTCTGGAAATATCCATTTCCTGCCAGGTATTATTGTTGTTTTTAAAGAATTTTATTACGTTCTTTTTATCTTTCTCCTTCTCGATAAGCTCTTTTATTTTCAATCGTAAACCTTTATCAACAATCATTTCCCAATTGCCTATTGCTGCCGATAGCTGAACTATTTTTTTAAACCTAAGATTTACTAATCCCGAAACGGTGTCTTTATGCATCGGTTTCCTTACCGCCCAATTATCTCCTTTTGTTTGTTTTACTAATTCCTTGGTTAAAATTCCGTCTGCATCTTTTTTCCAAGCCTGGTAATAATTGGTTGTTTTATTTATTACCCGTAAATTTTGCTTAAAGCTTACAACAATATCGTATAAAGTGCTTTTTACATCTTGGGTAAATGTTTCCCAGGGTTTATTCAATATCCATTTATAATTTTCGTTACTACCAGTATTGAATTTCTTAGTACACAACTTGTGTTTGAGGTCATAGCGTTTTTTATCTTTCTCTGTTTTGGTAGCTTTACCTAATGCACTTTCATTGTTTAGGTAATTAATATGGCTGCGACTTGCACATGCAATTACAATAGCATCCAGGGCATGATGCCGATGGTCAATCCTTTTTTTACTAAATCCTTTTTGTAATTGTATAGGCACCTGAGTTTGAAAAACCTGCTTGCCGTCTTTATTAGTCCATTCGCCAAAGTTGGTGCTATTGGTCATTTGGTTAAGGCGTTCAAATCGGGGTGTTATCAATTCATTCCATATATCATTCAATCCCCAATCTTGTTTTAGGGTAGATGTTATTGCACCGGTACATGCTATCACATTTTTTGATATGGCTTCTTGTTCATCATGC
>JANNQR010000026.1:0-16859 GCA_031400855.1 Chitinophagaceae bacterium
CTTCCTTCTTTAATGGTAATTACATCGCCTGCTTTTAACTGGTAAGACGGGATATTTAATACCTCACCATTTACTTCAATGTGTTTGTGGCTTACCAGCTGACGAGCGGCAGGACGGCTTGGTGCAATACCCATGCGATAAACGGTATTATCTAATCTTGCTTCAAGCAATTTGATCAGGTTTTCACCGGTTACCCCTTTGATACGGGATGCTTCTTCAAATGTTTTGCGGAATTGTTTTTCCAATATACCGTAGGTATACTTGGCTTTTTGCTTTTCGCGAAGCTGGAGAGCATATTCACCCAAGGTTTTACGCTTACGCTTTTCACCATGCTGACCGGGAGGGTTGCTGTTTTTACCCAACCATTTACCATTGCCTAAAATTGGCTCACCGAAAATACGGGAGATCTTGGTCTTTGGACCAGTGTAACGTGCCATAGTTTTTATTCATTTCGATTTTTTTTGAAACGGTGCTACGATCGGTAAAAAATCGTAAAAAATAAATCGGGCACCCTTTTTTAAATGAACTGCTCTGATCCTTTCAAAGCAATTATAACTATATTTATCCTTAGCCCCTTTAGGGGTTGGGGTTTAAACTCTTCTTTTCTTTGGCGGACGACAGCCATTGTGTGGCATAGGCGTTACATCTTTAATCATAACTATTTCAATACCCGCTTGTGATAAAGATCGTATTGAACTTTCTCGTCCGGCACCAGGACCTTTTACAAATACATCTACTCTTTTCAATCCTGCATCAAAAGCTGTTTTCGCAGCATCTGCAGCAGCCATCTGTGCAGCATAGGGAGTGTTCTTCTTAGAACCTCTGAAACCCATTTTACCTGCACTGCTCCACGCAATGGTCTGACCACTTTTGTTGGTAAGGCTGATGATAATGTTGTTGAATGTAGCAGAAATGTGAGCATCACCGTATGCGTCTACTTTTACTACTCTTTTTTTAGAAGCTGCTTTTGCGCTTTGAGCCTGCTGTGCTTGTGCTTGTGCTTTTGCCATAATTTTTGTACCGAGGTAGTCTTTTACGTTTTTTAAAAATTATCCTCCGCCATCGGGCGGAAAATCTGAACTAACCCTCCTCCTGCACCGGGGTATCTGTAATTAGCTCAGTTATCATTTTAGTGCATGTAGTAAGAATCTGTTGTAAGAATTAAGAGGCTGTTGACTCATGACTCACCACTCCAGACTCATAACTTATTTCTTAGCCGCTTTCTTCTTACCGGCCACTGTTTTTCTCTTACCTTTTCTTGTACGGCTGTTAGTTTTTGTACGTTGTCCACGAACCGGCAAACCTTTACGATGGCGAAGACCACGGTAACAGGCAATATCAAGCAAACGCTTAATACTGGTCTGCACTTCAGAACGTAACTGACCTTCAACTTTCAATTCTTCTGTAATGGTATTACGAATAACTGTCAGTTCTTCATCGTTCCAATCAAGCACTTTCTTATTTCTGTCAATGCTATGCTTGTCAAGAATGTACTTTGCAGTAGAGGGGCCAATACCATATATATAGGTAAGTCCAATTTCGCCTCTTTTATTTTTTGGTAAGTCAACACCGGCAATACGAGCCATATTTTTTTTATTTTATATTAAGTCTTTTAGTTTTTTGCTGCGAGCTGTGAGTTTCGGGCTGCGAGACTTTAACTCGTAGCTCGTAGCTATTGGCTCATAGCTTTTTTACCCCTGACGTTGCTTGAAGCGGGGATTCTTTTTGTTAATTACAAACAATACGCCTTTGCGACGAACAATCTTGCAATCAACACTGCGCTTTTTAATGGATGCTCTTACTTTCATTTTCTTTTGTTTTTTAAAACAAGGAGTACCTTGTTTCTACTTATACCTGAAATTGATTCTTCCTCTTGTCAAATCATATGGCGACAACTCAACCCCCACTTTATCTCCCGGCAGAATGCGGATATAGTGCATTCTCATTTTTCCCGAAATAGTAGCCAGTATTTCATGCCCGTTTTCAAGCTTTACCCTGAACATGGCATTTGATAAGGCTTCCAGAATAGTTCCATCCTGTTTAATAAGGGGTTGTTTCGACATAATTTTTTCGGAATGCAAAGGTAGGAGTATCGGGCCTAAAAAAGAAATAACCCCGATTATTTTTGGGGTTATGTGAAAACCGGGACTAAGTGCCCGTAAAATGAAGATTTACAGCTCTTTTATGGCTTATCCAGATGGACTTTTGTCATATCAAGATGGAGATTTTGAAGCTCATGCACTCCAAGGGGAAAGCTAAAATGTCGTCTGTCTTCCCGCCACCACATTTCAACATTGGAAAAGTCTCCCTTTTTAGGAGTTACCAGCCGGAAAGAGTCCCTTTTATATTTAACCATTCCGTCGGTTTCCTCTTTTGAAAAACCCAATTTCATCAATTGCTCTTCATCCAGCGGAATAGCACTCATTTCTTCGGGGCTGTACCAAAAATCTTGTATGCCATTATTTACAAGAGCCTGGTTTTCTTCGGGACTAACACTGACCACAGTACCTTCCCTTTTAATTCCTTCATCATTTATTGAAATAATTCCGCCTGATTTAAGATGTCCGATTTTTAGCATAATAATTCGTTTTAATAACCGAATATAAAAAAATTTGATTGATTGAGGAATGACTTTCGAAAATAATTTTTTTTGAGATTTATACTAAGATTGGTAATTTGAAGGATTGTAAACCACTAAACAACAAATTATGAAAAAAAATCTGCTAAAAATTTCTGTACTCGTTTTAAGTCTGTCGCTTTTTGCCTGCGGCGGTGGTAAAACGTCTGCAGCATCTGTTGCCAAAAAATGGTGTGAGCTGAATGGTAAATATGCCAAAGCAGCTGAAGGGGCAGAAAAAGAAGCTGCAAAAGCTGCCATGGATAAATGGGAAAATGAAATGGAAGCCAAGTATAAAGGTGATGAAGCCTTTATGAAAGAAGTAGAAAAAGAAGCCGAGAAATGTGAGGGGGCTTCTGAAGGAAAATAATTTTTGACATCTATGTAAAGCCATCCTGCCTATGGCGGGGTGGCTTTACTTTTTAAGTGTGTAATTAAATGAAAACTGGTAAATGGGCAAGTAATAATTTATCTCCGGCTTCTTGATGTATTTATAATAAACCACTTTAATATTTACCAGATTATTAATCTCCACTCCCCAGGCAAGCGAATAACCATGATAGAGGCCATTGGTTTTAATGCCGGGTAAAATTTCTTTTAATTGATTGGGGTTGGTGTAGCAGCCAATATACCGGGAAGCAAACCAGAACACACCCACATTTTTTGCATTATTACGTTCCCAGGCACCGGTTTGAAAATACAAACCCAGCGACCCAAATGAATTTAAAAAATTAATAGGCTTGCCGGTGGCCGGATCACTTACCGGACCGGTTCTTATTCCTGTAAGTATTCTTTCTCCGGTGTGGTAAAGTATTCCTCCCTTAGTTACTTTTTGGGATTTCTTATTAAAAAACACAATCCCATCTATTGAAATATTTGCAAGGCCGCTTAATGGATTAATGAAATTGGTGACGAGTGCATCGTTGGAACGCTGGCTTGCTACTGCCTGTATATTTTGAAAATTATTCGATGATACGCCGGAGTATAAAGAAAGTGGTACCGAAAACTTACCTGGCTCACCTATATATAATCTGATAAACCTTGCGGAAGCATTTACCTGGCCGCTGTTAATGATATCTATAAAACCGGAGGTGAAGATTTCGGGTTTATATTCTTTCGCAAGACTAGTTTTTTGATCAGGCTGGGTCAGCATAGGTTTGCTATTTTGTTTTTGTAAACTGTCTTTTGCCTGTGTTAAGGCAAACACCGGCCATAACCAGAATAATATTGGCAATAATTGCTTCATGCTAGTAAGTGCAAAAAAAGTAATGCAATAAAAAAATGCAAAAGTGTTTAACCTTGTACGTTTACTTACCCTTGTGTGTATTGGTTTTATTTTTGGTGAGACTTATACGGTACAGAATATTTGTAAATAGCCACATTCTATTATTCCCAGTTCCGAATATTTGGTTATAAGAAGGAAATAAATCAATATAGGATTTTTGGGAAATTTTAAATGAATATCCGGCATTACCACCAATCACAAAATGGCTGCTTCCTGAGCCATATTTGGCAATCCCGGCATCAGCTCCAACAAATATTCTTGAGTTTAAGAAATAAGTTTTATAACCAACCTTTATAATTTTCAGGGAACCATTGCCTGTAACTGGTAGTCTTTTAGCCCCTATCGAAACATATAAAACATTTATTGTAATAGACCCTAGTTTTGATACCCCGAAATTAGCCTGTGAAGATCCCCCAATTCCATTCTTAAAGTAGTAGGAAAAATTCTTGTTTGCAACAGGAATTCCTAAAGATGGACCAAGTCCAATTGAAATATACTCCCTTTGGCCAAATGCCAGAAATGCAAAAAAAATACTTAGAATGATTGTAGAAAAGAGTTTTTTCACAAAATTTATTTTTTAATCGTTATAGGAATACCAAGATTAAACCCAATTGTAGTTCCCCGGTTGCGGAGTACCAGTTTTGGAACGTCAACTTGCCTAGCCGGATCATTAAAATATCCGTATTGATAATGAATATCAAAATGTACCATATCTTTTATACCCTGGTTGTAAAATAAATTAATAGATAATTTCCTTTTCCCTTTTTTGTTAATAAAATCAAACCCACCAGTACCTTTCAAAAAAATACCCGGCCCCTTACGGTAATGTATTGCTTCGTAGCCGATATAGTCGCTGTTACCCTGAAAACCACCCTCTGAGCCAAAAAACACTTCCCGATAATATGCTTTACTTCTGTTAAGACTTATTCCAATTCCATAAGAATAATTAAATCGAATTTTAGAATGAAAAAGAAATCCTTTTTCATGTTTGCCCTCTTTTTGTAAACTATAATTCATTATAAAATGATCAATTCCTCTGCCAAAACTTGCATTAGCATACCCCAAACCATTATTGGGAGGAGCTAAAAATTTATTGATAATTTGAAAATTCATTCCAAGTGCCGATTGTTCCAGGGAAATCTTATGTGTAATCTTTTTTGCTTGATAGATTACATCAATTCCCCATGAGACATTTAACCACGGCACACTTGGTCGGAACTCTTCCTTTACATGGTTCTTTGTATAAGAAATTCCTGAAAACTCTCCTTTTATCCGAACAATAGAATAAAGTTTCTGCCCATTGCAAAAAATTGCTCCCAATAAAGTTAGAAAAAGAAAAATATATTTATTCATAATTATCCGATAAGTCCGGCACATAATTTCTTTTATGTGCCGAACTCAATTATTAAATTAATATCCCCAATATATCCTGTAATGACGGGAAATAGTATAAGCTGGTGGATTAGGGTTTCTGTCCTGCGCTGGTCTAATCCCAAAATCAACATTTAAATCATAATGAGATAGAGATCTGCCTCCTCCATAGGGATTCCAACTTAAAACCCCGTTTCCTCCTCCAAAATACCCTTGCTCAAAGTTTACATTTTCATTTATTTCCGTCTCACATCTTTTTCTATATTTTACTGTTCCGATAAGGTTTGAGTCGACTATATAATAAATAGGTGCTCCGACCCAAATGCCCCCATAGGTACACCTCCAAACACTCCTTATTCTTGACTGCAATGAAAAATAAAAAATGGACTTCCTGTAACGTAAAAGTTTATCCATGCCATATGTTCTACCAATTGTATAAGTACCACCAATATCACATTGTTCATTTGTTTGATACCATTCCCTTGCATTTGTTGCATCTATCCGCTTTGCAGCGCCAGGACAAGATCTATTCGCATTTAAAAAAGACTGATAATCTGCCGGAGTAGTAGTGTTATTAGCCAAAGCTTCCAGCAACTCTAATCCAAAATCTTCATCTCCACCCAACACCATCATGCCAGTTGTAGATAAATTATTATTCACCAAGTCCGCATACGCATTGAAATTTACTGCTGCTATTACCAACCCTCTTTCATTTACCAGATCAATCTTTATCAGATAATTTCCAATCTGAAAAATATTATCTGTATTTAATACTTCTTTTAAAAAATCAGGGTACAATGTATCTGGCTCACTTCCAGAACCTGCTTCATCTTCCGCCAATGTTGTCAGCGTAATGCTTTGCTCAGCAATAGTTCGCAAACCGGCCCAGCTACTTTCATCCTCTGTATAGGGCTCATATGAGGAAACAGCAGAAAAATTCATCACATTACCGCTTGCTGTTGGCGCCTGTGAAAAAGAAATACTGGAAAAAATAAAACTGACCAGGGCTAATAAAGTTATTTTAAACTTTTTCATGACTATACTTTTTTTTGCCTACTCTGTTTAATACCCGGTTTTCGGCATACCCGGCTCATCGGCCAATGATGAACCAAATATACCAGCCGGGTAAAGCCGAAAACAAGAGCCACTTCACAAAATAAACTAAGATTTTTCCCAATACTGCTTGTGATTTTTCACACAACAAACATTCTTACATATAGCCTTTGCGTCAATTTTATGCTCATGATCTGGTGTCAAAGAACCATTTATACATAAAGTTGAAAAAATTGAGCGAAATAAAATTGTGATTATTCACAATAAACCATTGATATTTTCACAAATAAACCTGTGGTTCTTCTTTTATATTACCTTACCTTACTGAGGATAACCACTTAAAAATGAAAATAATTACCCCCCCCCCCCCGATTGTTGTCTCAACGTAAAGTCCTTCATCTCCATAAAAAATACCTGCTATGGAATATATACACGGTAAAAGCCTGATAAAGATTGCCGTGGCAGATGACCTTGCTATGCTTCGGGAAAGTATGTGTCAGATAATTGATACCTGGGAAAACTGTAAAGTGATACTACAGGCTGATAACGGCAAGCAGTTTATGTCGCTACTTGATCCAAAAAATTTACCAGATCTGGCATTGGTGGACTTGCGTATGCCGGAAATAAACGGGTATGAACTTATCAAACTATTGACCCAAAAATATCCTGAAATAAAAATAATGGTACTTACAGTGTTTATCGGGGAAGAGGCTATTTACCGGGCATTTCAGGCGGGTGCTCACGGCTTTATGGATAAGTCCGAAGACGGCAACAAGTTAAAAAAGGGCATTTATGAAATGATGCGAACCGGACACTATTATAGTGATCAGTCAGCTGCGAGAATGGTGAAACAATCACTTGCTACCGGTAAAAAAAATAAAAAGAATTTGAACGAGGAAGAAATTGTGTTCTTAAAAAATATAATTACAGAAAAAACATATAAAGAAATTGCTGATGATATGGGCATACCTGTCCGGCATGCAGAATATCTCAGGAATAACATGTTTGAACGGTTTGATGTACAAAGCCGTATTGGATTAGCCGTTTTAGCAATCGAAAAAGGACTGACAATCTAATGTACCCATTTACTCAGCCCAGCTCATCACATAATCATTATTCTCAATTTCTAAAGCCTGTTTGGTCAGCATCAGCGGACGAAAAGTATCTACCATTACTGCCAGTTCCTTAGTTTCTTTAGCGCCGATACTTTTTTCAACCGCACCTGGATGAGGGCCGTGAGGAATACCTGCCGGATGCAACGTTATCATTCCTTTTGTTACATGTTTGCGGCTCATAAACTCTCCTTCCACATAATAAAGTACTTCATCACTGTCGATATTGCTGTGGTTATAAGGTGCTGGTATAGCGTTGGGATGATAGTCATACATGCGGGGTACAAAAGAGCAAACAACAAATGAACTGGTCTCGAAAGTCTGGTGAATAGGCGGCGGCATGTGTACCCGGCCTGTAATGGGTTCAAAATCATGTATAGAAAATATATACGGATAGCAACACCCATCCCAGCCCACCACATCAAATGGATGTGTACCATAATGAAGGCCGTATAACATTCCTTTCTTTTTTGCTTTGATCAGGAAATCCCCTTTTTCATCAATGGTTTTCAGTTCCTGCGGCGGACGGATATCTCTTTCGCAATAAGGAGAATGCTCCATCAGTTGACCGAACTTGCTCATATAACGTTTAGGAAACCGAAGCGGTGTGAATGATTCAACAATAAATAACCGGTTCTTATCATCATTAAATTCAATCTGGTAGATGGTGCCTCTCGGTAACACAATATAATCTCCATAGCTGAAAGGCAATTCCCCGTACTGCGTTTTTACTTTTCCGCTTCCTTCATGGATAAATATCATTTCATCCGCATCGGTGTTTTTGTAATAGTAGTCCTTCATACTTTCCTGGGGTGCCGCTAAAACAATATGACAATCACTGTTTACCAGTACAGGTACCCGGCTTTGCAAATAATCCTTTACCGGTTTTACGTTGAAGCCTTCGAGACTACGGTGTTTCAGCATTTTCTCTTCTGCCACCTTCGGCGAAACATCTACCTGCGGTTCAGTTTTTATTATTTGAGTGGGTGGATGGCAATGGTATAACAAAGCATAATCATCACTGAATCCTTCCGTGGAAAATAATTGTTCGCTATATAAAGTTCCATCCGGCTTGCGATACTGTGTATGGCGTTTGTGGGGTATGGTTCCGAGTGTATAATAGTGCGGCATAAATACAAATTTGATAATTAGATAATGTGATAATTTGAAAATGATGCCCCGGGCTGAAGCATCTCTTTTTAAACAGTCTTTTTATCTAATTCAAGGGAGACCATGAGGAAATAATATTTCCACTTGCGTTTATCTATGTAGTAAGTAAAATTGCGATGAAACAACATAAACCAAATTTACAATTAAATTCGCTTCACCAATGACCAGAATAGGATTAATATCAGATACTCATGGCTACCTGGACGAAGCGGTATTCAAACATTTTGAAAACTGTGATGAAGTGTGGCATGCGGGTGATTTTGGGGAGGGTGCCTTAAACCGTCTGAATCCCGCATCAGGCGGGAGCCGGAAGGTTATAAGAGGAGTGTTTGGGAATATTGACGATGCTGCAATCAGAATTGAATTCCCGGAGCAATTGATATTTATGTGCGAAGAAGTGAAAGTGATGATACGGCATATCGGCGGCTCGCCACCAAAATACAACCCTGAGACAAGAAAAGAATTATTGCTGCATAAACCACAACTGTTTATAAGCGGTCATTCACATATATTAAAAATAATGTACGATGATAAATTACAATGCCTGCACATGAATCCTGGTGCTGCGGGTAAACATGGCTGGCATAAAGTGAGAACTATCATCCGTTTTGTGATTGATGGAAAAGAAATGAAAGACTGTGAAGTGATTGAGTTGGGAAAAAGGTAACTGGTTTATTAGTTAATTGGGGGAACCCGGAACAAGCAGTAATTAACCTTTCAGTACAGCAGCCACTTCCTGTTTGCGTTGGCGGGAAACCGGCAAACTCGTTTTATCTTTTAGCAATACTGAGCCTTCGTTTTTATAATGATCAATAAAACTTCTGTTCACCAGGTGCGATTTATGTATGCGGAGAAAATTATGCTGAAGCAAAATTTCTTCATACTCCTTCATGGTTTTGGCGCTAAGGTATCTCCTGTTTTGTGTAAGATGAAATTGTGTATAGTTGCCCTCCCCTTCCAATCTGATGATTTCTGCAGGTGAAAAAAATACAGCGCCGCTTATTGTCGGCACCGCCAGTTTAAATTCGCTTTCTTTTTTGTTTTCAAGATTTGCCAGTAAGTTTTTCAATAACGCATCTGATTGTAGTTGCTGGTTTCTTTTTTCCATGAAGCGGTTTACGGCATTACGCAATTCCTCCGCATTGATAGGTTTGAGCAAATAATCCAGTGCGCTGAACCGGATGGCATGAATGGCGTATTCATTGTACGCCGTGGTAAAGATGATTTCAAAATTGATTTTTTGAACCCCGCTTAAAAACTCAAACCCGTTTTTTTCCGGCATTACAATATCCTGGAATATCAGATGCGGCTGAAATTGCTGAAGCAGGCTATGTGCTTCCGAAGTTTTTGTGGCTATGCGCAAATCAGTTATTTCCGGCACATGTCTTTCAATCATCAGTTTCAACACATGGGCCGCTGATGCCTCATCATCTATTATCAGCGCTTTTATCACTCCGTGAAAATAACGAAAATCCCGTCTGCGTGGTTGCCCATCAGAAAGAGGGGAGCGGAATGCTGAGAGTTACCGCTGTACCGGAGGGATTACCAGCCTCATCCTGCAAATCCTTAAAGTCAATATGGCCGGCGCTGCCGGATGCATGATGGAGTAGCCGCAAGCGTTCCATCACTAATTTGATCCCTTTGGATTCATAGGGCAACAGCTTTTCCTGCTGTTGCTTAAGCTGCAGGGCCTTTTGCCGGCCAATGCCATTATCAACTACCATTATCTGCATCATATTATCCGGTAAAAGTTTAAAGTCAATGGCCAGTTGTTTGTTTCCCTCCTTTGGCGCCAGCCCATGCTTCAGTGCATTTTCCACAAAAGGCTGCACCAACATACCAGGGACTTTCAGTGCATCGGTTTCTATTTCTTCTCCGGCTTCTACTGAATAACTGAATTCATTTCCTAATCTTAGTTTCTCAATATCCAGGTAAAGGTTTAGCTGTTCCATTTCTTCTTCCAGTGTTATAAAGTTCTGCTGTGAGGAATGCAGCACTTTTCTGAGAAGTGTGGAGAATTTTGAAATATAAAGATTGGCATTATCAATATCGCCCTTCAATGTAAACTGCTGAATGCTGTTCATCGCATTAAAAATAAAGTGCGGGTTCATTTGTGCCCGCAGGGCCTTCACTTCCAGTTCAGTCATTTGCTGTTTGACAGCAGCGTTTGATTTTATCTTGTTTATTCTTCTGCGGATATAAAGAGTAATCAAGGTAATGGCTGACAGTGCAAGTAACAAACGGAACCACCAGGTTTTCCAGAAGGGTGGCTTTATTACAAATGCAAAAGGAGATTGCATCACATACCAGTCTTTGCCATTGAGCGAAGCCGCTACCTGAAACGAATACTGGCCCGGCTGCAGCGAATTAAACCGTACAGACGAATTATTACCCAGGTTCACCCAATCTCTATCCGTCCCTTTGAGCCTGTACCTGTATTGAATTTTTTCTGCATTGTACAGCCAGGGGGATACAAAATCAAATACAATTGAATTTTGGCTATGCCGCAGGCTCTGCAAAGACTGGTGAAGTAAAAAAGAGGAATCATCATGATTAATGGTAACATTCAGCAGGTGTACCTGCAACGAATCATTTTGCAGGGGAATTTTTTCCGGCACAAAATAATTGATGCCATTCAGGCTGCCGAAATAAACCGTGCCATCACTGCCACGAAAATCATTACTTACACCTGCATAAAACCCCTGAACATTATCACTCTGGTCAAACTTCTCTGTAATATTTTTTTCAGGAACATAGCGGTGCATGCCCACATCATTGCACATCCAGATATGCCCCAGGGAATCTTTAAACAGATTGGAGAAATGCTGGTTTTTAAATTCCGGAAAAATCGGCCGTATGGCTAACTGCTTTTGTGGCTGCAGCTTTATTTCATATAAATTTTTTGCGGCCACCCAAAATGTATTTTCGTCAATTTGTACTATTGCATTGTACCATTTGCCCCTTATTTTATCATCCAGAGAATATAACAGGTTAAAATTTTTATCCATTGCCGCAATTCCCCCCCGGCCCAATAGCCATATCCTGCCCTGTGTGTCTTCAAAGGCTTTACGGGGCCCGGCAGCCACTTCTGGTATTTTCACAGGCTTTACATAAAAGGTTTCTTTATCTATTAACCACACCCCGCCGCTAAGTACCAGAAAATTTCCATTGCGGATTTGTAGCATATTAGCGTTAAACCCTTTTTCAAATTTTATCTTCAAACTATCAGCTTCAAATTCCGGACGGCTGAAAGTTTGCCTGGCCGGGTCAAAAATCCAAAACCCTTTTTCGCTCTGGCCAATAATAATTTTTCCGCCGGCAAACCCGATGCCTTTTACAGAAGAATAATTCAGATAATTTTTTGCAGAGAAATCCGGTGTCCAAACAGATACTCTCCCGTTTGTTTTATCCCATTTACAAAAACCATTGGCTGTGCTGAACCATATATTGCCCTTGTTATCTTCAGCAAAATTGCGGACATCATTATTCCATTGATCACCTTTGCCGGTATTAGTGCTGCGCAGCAACCTTACATTGGCCATATTAGGGTTTACAAAAAAAATACCCTCTTCATTGGTGAACCATGCAGTGCCATCCTGTTCTTTAAAGAAATTATTGCGGGTCAATAGTGGTTTGCCGGTTAACAGTTTTCCGTTATCAAAAAAATTCATTCTTCTAAATCTACTTGTTACAGGGTTGTAACTAAAGTATCCTTTATCATCAATAATTGTAAACAACTCATCCCCCTGTCCTCCAAAGGCCGCAGTTATAAAAAAACGGTTATCGGTAAACGCTTCAGTAAACTGTGTTTTATTTACTGGTAATATCTCTTTTGTTTTGAAAGATACCAATACAGTGCTGCCAATATCTTGCCGCATCCATACCTTATCCTCATCAATAGGTACCAGGTAATTGGCTTGCTGCACATGAACGGAATCCTGAGCTGCGGTTACAGTGTTATACCGCACCACCGTAGTATTGCTGAGGCGGTAAAAAAGCCAGTCGCCATAAAATTGTAATAAAGCAAAACTTCCGCCGCCTTTAAAAGGGGCAATACCCATTGGTTCCATTCTATTTTTTGCCGGGTCCCATCGTAAAATACCTTCAGTGGTATTCAGATATAATTTTTTTTTGGGGCCAGCCAGCAGGCTCAGGTACTTATTAACGGTGCTGCTGTATTCTGGTATTTTTTCAAACCCTTTAAAATCATTTTTATACCGGTAAATATTTTGCCTGGTTGCTATCCATACCGTTCCTTCATCATCCTGCTGAATACCGATGCAACGGTCGTCAAATGAAAATGACAAAATATTTTTTCCATCAAACCTTTGTGCTTTTGTGGGAGTAAGCAGCCACAAAAAACCTCTGCTGTCCCTCATCATTTCCTCTACCTGGCTGGGCTGTGCCAGTCCGTTTTTTCCTGGTAGCATTTGCACATGATAATCCGGCAGCTGGCTGTAACTCTTAGCCGCATAAATGAACAGGCAAAAATATAGTAATGCTGTTTTCTTCAATATACTAATATAACAATTTTAAAATCCCGGCCGTGTTGCCCGGTTCTTTAACCTAACTTTTATTTTCTGCCATTACTGAAATAAAATTCCCTGACCTATTTTTCCGCAAGATGCCCACCGGGCCCTGTGGGCTGTGCAAAAGAACTGCTCTGCATCAATTTATTTACTAACGCTTTTAATTCATCTATTTGCTTTTGCTGATTTTGAATGATAGCTTTTGACGCTTCTATTTCTTTTTTCAATGAGTTTACATTTTGTTCCAGTTCCTGCTGCAGCACAGCCGTTCTTTTCTCCAATGCCTGTATGGCAATAATATCCAACCTCGTGGCACGCCTGGGGAATTCATTCGATTAAATAACTCAAAACTGCATCGCTATCAAATTCCAACGCACCCAATAATTAATTGCGACATTATCCGTATTAATTACCTTCCCTGTACACTGTGTAGTATTGCAATCATAAATTACCAAAATAGCACGGTACAATTCACCAGCTGAACCGCCTGAAGAATGTTGGCTACTTACTAATACCGTAGGGGTTGTTGTAAACCCAGCCGGCAAATTAATAGTAATTATTTGTGAACCATGTGCCGGTATTACAAATGGAGCAGGTTGTGGAGTTATGAATCGGGCAATTTTTACATTAGTATTATCCAGCATGTTATAAGCTACACCGCCACCACCATTAATAGTAGCACTGCCTGTTACGCTTAAATCACCCTGCGATTGTATATTACCACTGGCCCTTATTGCACCTGCTACATCTAATTTATAATTTGGGGTAGTAGTTCCAATACCTACATTGCCACCATTTTGAATTACAAAACGAGCAGTACTACCTTCCTGAAAATATAAAACATTATCAAAACTACTATAGCTCATCGCCCAATATTTAAAATCCGTACTATTAAAAAGTGCTACACTACCATCATTAACCTGTAATTTATAATTTGGGAAAAAATTACCTCCAACACTTATACTCCCTGTATTGTGTATATTACCAGTCACATCAAGTTTATAATTGAGTAAATCAGGAGTTGTGGTTGCAATGCCGAGTCCGTCTGCAATAACAGCATCTCCATTCACCGTTAGCTTGGCAAATGGTGTAGAAGCCCCAATTCCCACATTGCCTGGGTTATTGTTATAAATATTATTTCCCAATACCGACCAATTGCTGCTGCCGCCAACCGAATTTATTTCTGCCCAGGCACTGCCGTTATAAAACCAAAAACTATTGGTGGTAATATCAAAAACCAATAGCCCTGTGGCCGGGGCAACAATTGCAGTACGTTCTGCTGATAACATACGGGGAATTAATATGCCTTTACCGGTGCTTGTCATATCCAGCAAAGCGCTGCTGTTGGCCAATGCATTGGTAGTGTTGATTGCCACACCTGCTCCGTTATCCGATATTAATCCTGCAGCGGTCAACCCCCAGGGACTATTGAACTTAGCTACTTTATTGGCAGTACCGTTTATAATACCGCTATGAGAAATATTAACCCAGCTTACACCATTGTAATATTGAAAACTATTGGTAGTGGCATTAAAAACCATTAGCCCCTGTGCCGGAGAAGGGATGGCATTTTTTTCTGCTTCCGTCATGCGGGGAATTAATACTCCTTTGGTAGTACTGGTAATGTCCAACTGTGCCGATGCGTTTGGAGTAGTGGTGCCAATGCCTACAGACTGTGCCATCGCCATTTCATGTGCCGCAGTTAATAGCAGGACGATAATTATTTTTTTCATAAAAAAACTAATTTATTGAATGATATAAATTGGCTCCCCATTTAATATTTATATATCAGCAAGCTGAATTCATTATCTGCTTCATCATAAAATTTAATACCGTTTATATAACTAAAAGGGCCACAGCCTCCGCTGCATGCATCGTTGGTATAAGGGACCACCGGCTTGCTAATTTGAATTACAATCGTATTGTTATCTGCTATGCCTGCAGTGGAAAAATATGGTTGGGGACTAAGTACGAAATTGAATACGATATAAGGGGTTACCTGTATCATATAGTTGTTCCTGTTCTGATACACATTGGTTTCGCCGGTAAGTGTAATAATATATTTTCCCTGAGTTCCTTTTTGTACTGAGAAATTTCCAGTGCCGTTAACTATTGTGCCAGTTGCTGAAATACGGCCATATGCCAGCGGCAACAGGTTGGCGTTGCCAGTAATAAAAGGTTTGTTGACTTCACCGGTTGTAGTGATAGTCAGTATACCAGCACCACCACCTATCGTAGTACCTCCTCCATCATTTTGCAAAAAGAGTTGGGTAGGCGCCCCATTGTTCCGGGCCTGTATCTCATCAGTATCAAAGGCCAAATTAGAGCCTGAAGAAGCGCCTAATTGCAAAAAGCCGCCACTGCCACTGCCTACCTGGGTTCCTCCTTCAATATGCAATTTTGTTTGCGGCGTTAACGCCCCAATCCCAATACCAACATTACCTCCCGGACTTATTATAAGTCTGTCGCCGCCATTATTGCTAAAAAGTATAATTCCGCTTTCGCTGTTACTAAATAACAAGTTAGTTCCGTCAAGTCCCATGTAAGCACCATCAGTAAAAGAAGTGCCTGATGTCTGATGTGTCAATCGCAGATAAGAATTGTATGTATTATCCGGGCTATGTACATGTAATGCACTTAATGCATTGGGAATACCTATTCCAACATTGCCCGTTACTGTATTGAAATTAAAACCCCACCCGGTACCTCCAGCCCCTGCACCATAGAACCCTACCCGGATGCTATCCTGCATACCGATAAAGGCACGGTTAGTTCCATCCCTGTAATCTTCCATCCAAATGCCTGAAGAGGTGCTTACGTTATTTAGTGTTCCTGTTTTTACCCGCATTCTTCCATTCACATCTAATTTATAGGCCGGTGTAGTGGTGCCAATGCCTACATTTTGTGCTATTACATATTGATGTGCTGCAAGTAATAACAGTAAGCCGATTATTTTTTTCATACTCAAAATTTATTATTGTTTAATAAACTGAATTGCTGTGGATTGCCCGTTTGGGGAAGAAATAAAATACCTGCCAGCCGGAACAGCTTGTAAATCCCAATTGAAACGGTTGCTGCCCTTCACCACTGCCAACTGCTTTGACCCGATCGTTTTACCTTCGGCGCTATACAAATTCAGAACAATCGTTTCACTTTTTACCGCCCTGATATTGATTTGCAGAAAATCAGCAACGGGATTGGGGAATATATTTACAGACAAATCCCTTACAGTAACCATTACTTTAACCACCGGGGAATAAGTAAACCGGCCGTCTATATCCTGCATCTTAAGCCGGTAATAATTATTGCCATCAGTTGGCAGCTTATGCAGGTAGCTGTAATGTAAATCCTGTATGCTGTTGCCTGCTGCATGTAATACAGATATTTTAGTAAAATGTACACCATCATCACACCATTCTATTTCAAAATCTTTTGTATTTATTTCCTGTGCAGTTTTCCATTGCAGCTTTACATCTTGTTTATTAAATATATTTCCGGCAAAGCTTACCAGTGTTAATGGCAGGATACTACCGCTGATGGTTTGTATGCCTGCTGCATCTGTTTGATTATTAGTAATGGGGGGTGAAGTGGTGTATCCAAACGTAACTGGATTTGCAGCGCCATTTACTTTAACGGTATTGCCGGAGGTTGCTGCCGCATGGGTGTTAACTACAATAATAAAATATCCCGAAGCACCGGCTGCAATAGTCTGGCTGCCTGCA
>JANNQR010000027.1:0-71194 GCA_031400855.1 Chitinophagaceae bacterium
ATCAAATATTACAGATTTTAAGTATTGCCTTAATCAATAAAACCCCCGTAAATCAACTATTTCAAGACGCTTTATTACAATATGTCAAAGAACAAAACTATAATCAATTGAAAATGTTCTAACTATGTTAGGACGCTAATGGTATGAAAAAAGAATTAATAGTTGAGTTGTTTGCACAATTTGAAAATGCCTGTTACGAATACAAAGGCATTGAATGCTGGAGTGCAAGGGAACTGCAAACAATATTCGGCTACACCGAATGGCGTAATTTTCTGAAGGTAATTGACAAGGCAAAAGAAGCCTGCTTGAACGCTGGTGAAGAATTAAAGTATCATTTTGTTGATATCAACAAAATGATAGACCTGGCAAAAGGAGCTAAAAGGGAAATTGATGATATTGCCCTGACAAGATATGCCTGTTATTTGGTGGCTCAGAACGGAGATGCTGCCAAACAGGCTATCGCTTTTGCCCAGACATATTTTGCAGTTCAAACCCGCAAACAGGAAATCATTGAACAACGACTATTGGATATTGCCAGAGTAACAGCAAGAGAAAAACTTTCAAAGTCAGAAAAGAAATTATCAGGCATTATTTATGAACGTGGTATTGATGAAAAAGGATTTGCCATTATCCGCTCCAAAGGCGACCAGGCGTTGTTTGGCGGCTTCAGCACCAATGATATGAAACGAAAATTTGCAGTACCGGCCAACCGGCCATTGGCGGACTTTTTACCAACACTTACCATCAAAGCAAAAGATTTTGCGACAGAACTTACCAGTCATAACGTGGTTGAAAAAAACCTGAAAGGTGAAACGGCTATCAGCAAAGAACATATTGATAATAATCTTGCAGTAAGAAAGATATTGAAAGAACGTGGGGTAAAACCTGAGCAATTACCCCCTGCCGAAGACATTAAGAAAGTACAGCGTAAATTGAAGAGTGAGGAAAAGAAAGCAGTTAAGAAATTAAAAAAGGGGAATAGCAAAAAAGATTCATAAGGACATTTTTTCTTTCCATCTTAACAACAATTACTAAGCACCTTTCACTTTATACTTCCCCTTCCGGATAGTACAGGCCACCACTTTATATTCCTGGCAGAGCTTCGGAGTCGCTGATGCTGGATGTGATATTGCTCAGCATGATCTCGGGAAAATGAAAAATACTACCGGGTAAGAGTTTTGGAGATCATAGATTCAATGGTATATTTTGTATCTTTCAATCATACATTTAAAACTTTAATACAATGAAACAGGTTAAGCAAACAAAACTATTTCTATTTATTTTTTTACTGATTGCAACTTTCAGTTTAAATGCGCAGGTAGGAGTTGGAACTGCCACCCCGGCTGCATCTGCCCAGTTGGATGTAAGCAGCACTACAAAAGGTTTTTTACCACCAAGAATGGATTCTACAGCCCGTAATGCAATTGTTTCTCCGGCTACCGGGCTTACTATTTACAACACCACCATCAAAGCCTTTCAGGTTTACAACGGTATTGCCTGGTATTCTACTGTGCATTTCATTGGCGAAAGTTACGGCGACGGTATTGTATTTTATGTTTATGATAACGGGCAGCATGGGTTAATATCAGCAACGGACGACCAAAGTACAGGAACACAATGGTCTAATGGAGTTTTTAGATATACTGGCACCTACAGCAGCGATGGATTGAATGCGGGCGCCATGAACACGGCATTGATAGTAGCCACACAAATTGCAGATAACCCAACGGCAAATTTTGCAGCAAGAGTATGTTCCGATTATTTTGTTATAGCTGGGGGCATTACCCATGGCGACTGGTATCTGCCATCAAGGTATGAGTTAAATTTATTATACTTACAAAAAGCTGTTGTTGGCGGTTTTGGTGGTGTCTATTGGAGTTCTTCGGAAGCAGGCCTCAGCACTGCTGTGCTCCAGAATTTCTCCACTGGCATTTGGTTCCCCGACTTCAAGGACAACTATTTCCGTGTCCGTCCGATTCGGTCTTTTTAACTATTTAGCCATTTAACTATTACCCGTCCTGCCTCAGGCTGGATAGGTATTTTTTAGAACTAAGTAGTATGATTGGATTTAGATTCGTTGTTGCTTCACCCTTTTCCCTTCCCCCTATACTTCCCCTTACTCTTCCTGATCGTACAGGCCACCACTTTGTATTCCGGGCACATCGCTTCGGAGTCGCTGATGCTGGAGGTGATATTGTTCAGCAACACATTATATTTTTTTCACTTTAATGACCACCGCCTTTGAAACAGGCGTATTGCTTTTTTCTGCCACACTGTTTATAGACACCAGCACATTTGTTTCAGGAAAATAGGTTGCCGTACATCCTTTAGGAATGGGATAAGGAACAACAATAAATTTATGCGCCACTCTTTCCCTGCCGCCTTCATTATTATATAGATCAACTACAGTTCCCTGCTCCAAACCCCGCTCAATCATATCCTGCCTGTTCATCATGATAACCCTTCTTTCATTATAAATACCACGATAACGGTCGTCCAATCCATAAATGGTCGTATTGAACTGGTCGTGGCTCCTGATTGTCATCATCATCAATTCATCATTTGCCAAAACAGCAGGTGTAAAAGTTGCAATATTGAATTGGGCTTTTTTGTTTTCTGTATCAAATTTTCCATCCCGGTTACAATTGGGCAAATAAAACCCGCCTGGCTCTCTGACTCTTTTATTATAATATTCAAAACCAGGTATCGTCCTTTCAATATCATCCCGGATATGATCATAATGCTGCAGGTATCTATCCCAATTTACGTTGGACCTTTCTTTCAATACAGCTTTGGCAAGCAGGCAAATAATGACCGGTTCGCTCAGTAAATTTTTCGATACCGGTTTTACATTTCCCTTTGATGATTGTATAACGCCCATAGAATTTTCGCAGGACACAAATTGAGTTTCTTTGTTCAGCATATCGCTATCACTCCGGCCCAAACAAGGAAGTATCAACGCCTCTTCTCCATGCACCAGGTGGCTTCGGTTTAGTTTTGTAGATACATGTACGGTGAGTTTGCATTTTCTCAGCGCTGTAGCGGTGTATAGAGTATCAGGAGTTGCAGAAAGAAAATTACCGCCCATGGCAAAAAACACTTTTGCCTTTTCCTCATGCATGGCTTTTATACTTTCTACTGTGTCATAGCCATGATGTTGTGGCGGAGTAAAACCAAAATTGTTTTTTAATGCATTCAGAAATTTTCCTGATGGTTTTTCATATATACCCATGGTGCGGTCGCCCTGAACATTGCTATGCCCACGTACAGGGCATGTGCCTGCTCCCGGTTTGCCGATACTGCCTTTCAGCAATAACAGGTTTGCAATTTCTTTAATGGTGTTTACTGCATTTTTATGTTGTGTAAGCCCCATAGCCCAACAGGCAATAATCTTATTTTTGTTTTTTAATATATTGGCTGTTTCTTTTATCTGGGCCAATTCAATCCCTGATTCCTGGGCCAGTTGCTGAATATTCAGTTGTTGCAAGTGATGGATAAAAGATTCATATCCCCCGGTATTTTTTTTAATGAAATCCTGGTCAAATATTTTTCCGGGGTTTATTATTTCTTCCTCAAATAATAATTTTTCAATGGCCTGCAGCAACGGCATATCACCATTAATTTTTACCTGCAAAAAAATATCGGTAAGAGCACTTTCTATTCCCAAAATCCCTTTTAACTTTTGTGGATTGTTAAATCCCATCAACCCCGTTTCAGGTAATGGATTTATAGAAATGATAATGGCTCCCTTAGCTTTTGCTTTTTGCAATGCAGTAAGCATGCGGGGATGGTTGGTGCCGGGGTTTTGCCCCAGTATAAGGATCACTTCAGCCTCATAAAAATCTTCCAGTTTCACAGAACCCTTGCCAATACCCAACGATTCTCCCAGTGCAACCCCACTGCTTTCATGACACATATTGCTGCAATCGGGTAAATTATTGGTGCCAAACTCTCTTACAAAAAGCTGGTATAAAAATGCAGCTTCATTACTGGTTCGCCCGGATGTATAAAAGATCGCTTCATCGGGTGATGTTAAATTATTTAATGATGTTGCAATTTTATTAAAAGCATCTTCCCATGAAATGGGTTTATAATGTGTTGCATCTTTTGATAAATACATGGGTTCGGCGATGCGCCCCCTTCTTCCAATTTCATAATCAGAAAATGCCGCCAGGTCATTCACTGGATTTTTAGCAAAGAATGCAGGGCCGATAGATTTGGCAGTAGCTTCATCGGCAACGGCTTTGGCGCCGTTCTCACAATATTCGGCAACGCCGCTGCGTTCATCATCCGGATCGGGCCAGGCACAACTGGGACAATCAAAGCCGCTTTTTTTATTGAGCTTGTTCAGCGCTTTTAAGCCGCGGAAAAAACCAGCTTCACCAAATACTTTTTTAAAACTGTGGTAGATAGCAGGAAGACCTGCGGCCACCTTTTTTACTTTACCCAGTTTTAATCCTGTGAATGTTGAAGGGTTTTCTGAAGAAGGAGTATCGTTTTTATTTTTTTCCAGGTCAGCAAACTTTATTCGGGTTGGGGAAATTATCGCTTTGGTCTTCAAACGTATGATCCAGACAGACAAAATCTTTTTCTATCAGCAGAAACAACTCTTTGCCATCGCCAATGTTCATTTTAGTATCGAAGCCCACCACATCTGTGGTTGTCCATTCTGCAGCAATACTTTCCGGTACAACAATACAAATCCTGTTCCCGGAAAAAGAAGCTTCCATGCTTGTAATGTCAGCTTTCTTTTCCAGCCGGTAGTGAAAGGAAGTATTGTTTATAAATTCTGTCTTCTCTTCCAGCCAGCCGTTCTTTCCAAAATTATCAACCTCCGTTTTGGTAAGCCGGTAACGAATGGAGTTCCCTTTGATTCTGATTTTCATGTTTGAGAATTTAACCGCAGAGGCGTGGAGGCGCAGAGAAGAATTAAAAAAAACACTTAGCGTCTCAGCGTCTTTGCGGTTTAAATTTTTATTTTATAATCCGATGTTCTCCCGAATAAATATTAAATCTCCCGTCTCTTAAAAAACCAACCAGCGTCATATCGGTTTCTTTCGCCAGTTCCACAGCCAGGCTTGATGGCGCCCCAACCGCACAAACAACTTTTATTCCAGCCATCGCTGCTTTTTGTATCAATTCAAAACTGGCCCGGCCGCTTAATAATAATATATGTTTGTCAAGAGGTATCTCAGCTAACCGCTTCAGGGGTTCATTAACCGCCTGAAGGGATGCGCCAATCAATTTATCCAAAGCATTGTGCCTGCCCACATCTTCACGGGTCAGTAATAAATTTCCTTCCAGATCAAACAAAGCGGAAGCATGCAGCCCGCCGGTATGCTCAAATACTTCCTGTTGCTTACGCAAACTGTCTGGAAGTTTTGTAAGAACTGAAGCAGTAATACCGATACTATCTTTTGCTCCATTGTTTGTAAAAACATTCCTCACCGCATCAATAGAGGACTTACCACATACTCCACAACTGGATGAAGTATAAAAATGCCGTTCTATCTTTTTAGGGTCAAATGAAATACCCGGATGCAGTTCAGCAATAACAATATTATTCCCGGATTCACTTAATGAAAAACAGCGAATGATATCTTCCTTCTTCTTTATTAATCCCTCTGTAAAAAAAAACCCGGTTGCCAGTTCTTCATCATGACCCGGTGTGCACATGGTGACCGAAATATTTTTTTGCTGACGATCATTTTCGGGACCATAAACTATTCTGATTTCCAGCGGTTCTTCTACTGCCAATAAATCTTCTGCAGAATTGGTCGCAAAGGAATTTTTATCGCTTCCGGGAGAAGTAATCTTCAATATCTGGACTGTTGCAATGGAGGAAGACTGCATTCTCAAATTTACTTAATATCTGGCCGGAAAGGAAATTTAAAAAAGAAAAGATCCATCGTGTTGAACCACATAGAATCATAGGCACATAGATGAACACATAGCTATTAATATTCTATGTGAATTTCTATGTTTCTATTGTGCCTGTCCACGCCTATGACGGGACAAGTTGTGTTTCAAAAATTATTAAGAAAGCCCCGTTATCTTTCCGCTGTTATCAATGTCCATTCCTTCAGAAGCCGGAATGGCGGGCAATCCGGGCATCCTCATCATATCTCCAAGAATCGGAATTACGAAACCTGCGCCAGCTGCATATTCAAATTCCCGAACAGTAACAATAAAATTTCTTGGCCTTCCGATCTTGTTTTCATTGTCCGAAAAAGATTTTTGTGTTTTGGCCATACAAACCGGTAGCGAATCAAACCCCAGTTCTTTGATTATTTTCAATCCTTCTCTTGCTTTGGGAGAATATTCCACATCATCAGCGCCATAAATTTCTTTGGCGATACATTTTATTTTTTCTTCTACGGATAAACTCCAATCATATAATGGTTTAAAATGATTGACACCACTTTCAATAATATCAACAACGGCCTGCGCCAGTTCAGTCATTCCATCTCCACCCCTTGCCCAGCAATCACTGATCAATGCTTTCACATCCAGTTTTGCACATTCGTCCTTTACAAATTGAATTTCTTCTTTTGAGTCCGTTACAAAATGATTAATAGCAACAACCGGCGTCAATCCGAATTTTTTACAGTTCTCAATATGTTTCTCCAGGTTTTCAAATCCTTTCTTTACTTTCTCCATGCTTGGGGTATTGTATTCTGTTTTCTTTGCGCCACCATGATGACGCAATGCCCTGATGGTTGCGACCAATACTAATGCATCGGGCTTCAGACCAGAATAACCACATTTGATATTCATAAATTTTTCTGCACCTAGATCGGCGCCGAAGCCTGCTTCTGTTACCACATAATCTGCAAGAGACAATCCCATTTCAGTTGCAATGATGGTGTTGGTGCCCTGTGCAATATTGGCAAAAGGTCCTCCGTGTAAAATAGCAGCATTACCCTCTAATGTTTGAACAAGATTAGGCTTGATAGCTTCTTTAAGCAAAATTGCCATTGCGCCCTGTGCATTCAGTTGCTTTGCGAATACTGGCTTTTTGTCTTTGCAAAAACCAACTAATATATTACCAAGCCTGTTTTTTAAATCATCCAGGTCTTTCGACATACATAAGATCGCCATCACTTCAGATGCTGCAGTAATATTAAATCCATCTGATCTCGGCATGCCATTGGCGGTTCCACCCAACCCGATTACCATGTTCCGCAAGGAGCGGTCATTCATATCCATTACTCTTTTCCAGAGAACGGTACGGGGATCAATGTCCAGACTGCGGGTCTTGCTCTGAATATTATTATCTATTAGCGCTGCCAGTAAATTATTCGCTTTTTCCACGGCACTGAAATCTCCGGTGAAGTGCAGGTTGATGTCTTCCATCGGGATTACCTGTGCATGTCCGCCCCCTGCTGCACCGCCCTTTATTCCAAATACCGGCCCCAGCGAAGGTTCTCTCAATACCGGTATTGCCTTCTTTCCTATTTTATTCAATCCGTCGGCTAGTCCAACTGATGTGGTTGTTTTTCCCTCACCGGCAGGAGTTGGGCTGATAGCAGTAACAAGTATCAGTTTACTTTTTTTAATTTTTTCCAGATCAATCAGTTTCAATGGAAGTTTGGCCTTGTATTTACCATAATATTCCAGGTCATCATTAGAGATACCGGTTTTAGCAGCTATTTCTTTAATGTGTTTGATGGCGGCACTTTGTGCTATCGCCAGGTCGGGGTTGATGTGGTTTGACAAGCAGTATCGTTTTAGGGCCTCTCCCCCCGAACTTCGTTCCTAACCTTCGCTTTGCTCGGTTACCTCCCCGAAAGGGAGGGGCTTAGTGAACTAAAGAAGAAAGAGGTTGATTGTTATATAATTTTTTTAAGCTCCGTATTTTCTAAGTTCTTCAATAGAATTAATATTGGTCAATTCATTCCCTTTAAACCAGTCTTCTGAATCAAAACTAATCACTCTTGTTTTTAATCCGGCCATTGCATCGGTAATTTTTAAATGATTTTGCTCAAGCTGTGACCTGATATGTTCGAGACAGTTTTTGTCGTAAACTGAACAAAGTGGTTCTGCTTTATCCCGGTGTTCTGTAAGCAAAACATCTTCTTCGCCTGCATTTTTAATTAACTCCGTTAAGAGTTTTTCAGAAAGAAAAGGCATGTCGCAACCTACAACAAAATTTTTTTGACTAATTGAATTGATAAGTCCTGTATAGATTCCGCCCAGCGGCCCCTTGTCTTTCATCTCATCTTCAATGCAGGGATATCCAAATTGTTTGTAAGCAGAGTTAGCCGTAACAATAATTATTTGGGCCGTAAATTTTTTTACAGATTCAATTACATGCTCTACCAGCATCTTTCCGTTGAAATAAATGAATCCTTTATCTTCTTTCATCCGGGTGCTTTTACCTCCGGCGAGAAGAATGGCGGTTATATCCTTTTGTCCATACATCTGTAGAAATGTAAAAGTTACTCCTCTTTTTTCTTTACAATTAAAAACCAATCATTATCCAATGGCAGATAACCATAGTCGTAGCAGTAATAATAAGTCTTGCCGGTTTTGGTAATATATATATGTGTGAGATATTTAAATTGGAACCCCAGCCGTTGTAGCTTGTCTTTATTTGCTTTGGCCGTTTCTTCTCCATCAGGTAAAATGGATTCCAACACTTTCCTGTTTTTCAGTAAGGCATTATTGATATTTCTAACCAGGGTACTGTGGCTGCCTTTGGACTTTTGTTTGTTATTATAATTGTTCCGGCAGTAGTCATCGCAAAATTTTTTATCAATTCTTCCTTTTAGCGGTTTATCACAATCATTGCAGGTTCTTTTATCAGCTAATGCAGTCATAGTAAGGGTTTGAAGCTATGAATATAAGAAATTTTATCCGTGTTCAAACGTTTTTACACGTTTAGCTTCGGGAGTAAACGGGTAAAAACCGACTCAGGTTTGGCGGCACTATCATCTTTGCACTGTCAATCGGAAATGACGTCGCCGGGTGACTGAAATAAATTAATAACCCGCTTCTGCAAAATCCGCCAGCCGGTGGACACAGAGGCACAAAACTTAAAAACATGTACGCTTTAAAAAACAAAGTTCAATTGATTGGTAACCTGGGCAACGCACCAGAAGTTAAAACCTTAGAAAGTGGAAAAAAGATGGCCCGTTTCTCCGTAGCCACCAGTGAAAACTATCGCAACGCCAAAGGCGAAAAAGTAACCGACACACAATGGCACAGCCTTGTAGCCTGGGGTAAGGTAGCAGAGATAGTAGAAAAGTACCTGACCAAAGGAAAAGAAGTTGCCATAGAGGGCAAGCTGATTAACCGCAGCTATAATGATAAAGAAGGCAATAAGAAATACATTACCGAGATACAGGTGAATGAGTTGCTGATGCTGGGGGCGAAGCCTACAGAGGAATAAAATACAGTTGGCCACGAAATCACACAAATTGACACGAAAACAGCCGCATAGCTATTGTGTACAAAAGAGTGGTTTCGTGGCTCCTTTTTAAAAATATTTATTTATGACACAGATACTTTACAAGGAAGAAGTGTACAATTGTAGGTTACTGTATGGAAGTCTGGAAAGTTTTGGGATATGGTTTTTCTGAAATTATTTATAAAGATGCAATGGAGCTGGAGTTTGTAGATAATACAATACCATATACAAGAGAAGGTGAGCTTTCTGTATTTTATAAGGGCAAGCGACTAAAGCATAAGTTTAATGCTGATTTTACACTCTTTGAAAATATTATAGTTGAGGTAAAATCAGGGGAGGATGGAATAGTTGAGAAATCAATATCTCAATTACTAAACTATTTAAAAGCATCCGGTTGTCGTATTGGTTTGATTGTCAATTTTGGAAAAACCGGAATAGAATATAAGAGACTGATTGTATAGTTTTTTTCGTGTTAATTTGTGATAATTCGTGGCTAAAAAAAATTTATTGTGGCAACATTCATTCCAGATACTAACAACGAAATGTTTCAATTGGCTATTCAGTTAGTCAATCAAAGCAATCGAAATATATTCCTTACCGGTAAGGCCGGTACCGGCAAAACCACTTTTTTAAAATACATCCGGGAGAATTGTCCCAAGCAAATGGCCGTGGTGGCACCAACCGGTGTGGCGGCCATTAATGCGGGTGGCGTAACTATTCACTCTTTCTTTCAATTGCCACTTTCACCTTTTATACCAGAAACAACTGGCACTGGATTTCAAACTTCAAATCAGGAAGTTTCCAATAAGCATAGCCTGATCAGCCGCCTTCGATTTAATGGCGACAAGAAAAAAGTATTACAACAATTAGAAATACTGGTGATTGATGAAATAAGTATGGTTCGTTGCGATGTGCTTGATGCAATTGATACGGTGTTGCGGCATATTCGCCAGCGACCATCTGAACGTTTTGGGGGAGTTCAACTTTTATTCATCGGCGATATGTTGCAACTGCCACCTGTAGTAAAAGAACAGGAATGGAGTTTATTGTCTGATTATTACAATGGACAATATTTCTTCGATAGCAAAGTATTACAGGAAGACCCACCTTTATATATTGAATTCAACAAAATATACCGGCAAAAAGATGAACTATTTATCCGGTTGCTGAACCAGGTTCGTAATAATGAACTGGATGAAGACGGTATGAATATATTAGAAACCCGTTATCAACCAACCTTTCGCCGTAGTAAAAAAGATGGATACATCATTCTTACTACACATAATAATAAAGCCAGCGAAATAAATACAAGAGAGCTTGGTGGACTCGACACCCCACTGTTTACCTACGAAGCAGAAGTACAGGATGAATTTTCTGACCGGGCTTATCCTGCAGAAGTTATCCTGCACCTGAGAGTTGGTGCACAGGTAATGTTTATCAGGAACGATGCTGCGGATAAAGGCAAACGCTTTTTTAATGGTAAGATTGGAATTATTTCAAAGCTGGAGAAAAATAAAATATTTGTGCAATGCGAAGGAGAATCAGCCGAAATAGAAGTGCAAAAGGAGAAATGGGAGAATATCCGCTACACCTTAAATAAATCTACCCGGCAATTGGATTCAGATGTGTTGGGATCGTTCACCCAATACCCGTTGCGATTAGCCTGGGCTATCACCATTCATAAAAGCCAGGGACTAACTTTTGAAAGAGCTATCATTGATGCGGGTGCTGCTTTTGCACCCGGCCAGGTGTATGTAGCCCTAAGCCGGTGTACCAACCTGGAAGGAATGGTATTACAAAGCCGGGTTCATTCATCCAGCCTTTTCAGCGATGCAAGGATTGTAGAGTTTTCGCAGCGAAGTGCATCAAGCGGTCAATTGCAGCAGGAGTTTGCCATCGCTAAAAAGCATTACCAGCAAACCGTATTGCTTTCCACCTTTGATTTCGCCGTAGCAATTAATAGCGGAAAAGAACTACTGGAATATTTATTGGAACACACTTCCTCGTTTAATCCCGAATCTTTTACCTGGACAGAAGAACTATTGGGTAAATTGGATAAGCTTCAGGATACAGCAAAGAAATTTCAGGCACAATTACAGTTTTTATTTCAACAGCCCGAATCGCCGGAAGAAAATCAACCCCTGCAGGAAAGAATAAAAGCCGCCGCGACCTATTTTGTAACAGAAATTGGGTTAGTGAACCAATTTATCCAACAATCACCGGCGATAACTGACAGCCGTCTCCATTCTAAAGAATACAATGACAGTATAAAAGAAGTGTTTGCACAACTGGCCATGAAGAAGTTTATGCTGGAAGGTTTCAATGGCCAGTTTGATATGGAAGCGTTTCATCGTCGGAAGCAAAAGTTTGTGTTGCCGTCTATCAGTATCAATGCATATGCAGGTGCTTCGCAAAAAAGAACAGATACGCCACGACCGGCTTTACACCAACAACTAAGAAAAGTTCGGGAAATGATTTGTGCCAAAAAGGATTTGCCTATTTATATAGTAGCTGGAAGTAATACGATTGATGAAATGGCTCTTTACCTGCCCCAAACATTAGGGGAGCTTAGAAAAATCAGCGGCTTCGGCGATGCGAAGGTGAAACAATATGGCCAGCAGTTTTTAGATGTGATTGTTGCTTATAGTAAGGAGAACGACCTTTCCTCGTTGATACATGAAAAACTACCAAAGAAGGAAAAGAGGGATAGAAACAATCTGCCAGATGAAAGACCGGTGAAAACAGGGACTGGTAAAAATAAAGGCGACACTCATGCTGAATCATTCCGCTTATTTAAAGAAGGAAAAACGATGGCAGAGATAGCAACGGAGAGAAACCTGGCTGTCAGCACCATTGAATCTCATTTGGCAAGATTTGTAAAATGGGGCGATATAAAAATTGATGAATTGGTTAGCCGGGAGAAGTTTGTGCTTATTGAAGCTGCATTAATTGATTTTAAAGGCAGTTCAATAATTCCGGTTAAACAGCAACTCAGAGATGATGTAAGCTTTGGCGAAATCAGATTGGTCATGGCGGGTCTTGGAATTGAGTTGGAAAAAACAACGGATTAACGACCATCTTTTTTCTTTCAATGCTTTTATTTACCATCCGGAAAGGATATTCCGTTTATAAAATATGCTATCATCTACTACAAGATACCCGTCATTTGGCGGGTTTTTTTTATAAGACAATTTTATACTTTCAATTAAACGTACTTATCAAAGAGCATTCATAGTTCACATTATTCATTAATTATTCACATTTAACTATTACAAGTTTGCTACATTAAACAATATATATATCTTTCCAATACTTACTAACACATTTTATGGAAATACTTACAGCCCCTGCTTATCGCACTATAAGCAATCATGGAATTGCAGAAAGGCGACAAAAATTATCGAACGATCAAAATGCTTTATTTACCACAAAAGCATTTCATCCCGGAGACATCATTGCCGATTTTTCTGCAGGAACCATCGCTGCAGAACCTACTTACCTGACCGTTCAGGTAGGAGTTAGGAAGCATATTACATTGGATCCGGAGTTTCTGCAATACATTAATCATAGTTGCGAACCCAATGTTTTTTTTAATACTACTACCATGAAGCTGGTAGCATTAAAAGAAATTAAGGCCCATGAAGAAATGACATTCTTCTATCCCTCCACTGAATGGAAGATGACACAGACTTTTAATTGTTATTGTGGCAGTAAACATTGTCTCGATCAGATAAGGGGTGCCGCTTATCTTTCTAAAAATGCATTGGAAAAATACCAGCTTACCGATTTTATTCAACAACAACTGGCAAAGCGGCCGGCCAGGAAGAAAGTAGCCTGATTGAGTTTATGAAGATATCTGAAGCCACCCGGTTATTAAAACCCTATACAATTTGGGTGCTGGCCCCTCACTTGGAGTCCGAAGATCCAAACATTCAACATTATTATGATTTTACCCAAAGTATAAAAGAATACACCAACGTATTTGAGGAGCTGAAAGCTGAATGGAAGTGGCAGCCGGTGACGATGGATAATTTTAAATCGATCATTGCGTCTATCGCCGAAAGTAAAAACGGAAAAACTCCATTAATACTAAACCTCTGCGATGGTGATGAAGTAAATGGCACTCCCGGTGTGTCTGTAATTCATGAATTAGAAAAGCATGGATTGATTTATACCGGCTCGGATAAACATTTTTACAATATCACCACTTCCAAGATACCGATGAAGAAGGCTTTTGATAAAGCCAGGGTAGCGACTGCCAATTGGAGAGTAATTACAGATAAGAAGGGTTCAACCAAAGGAATTTGCAAAAGGGTGGGAACGCCAATCATTATTAAACCCGCAGTTTCAGGTGGCAGCATGGGAGTGTCGGTTAAGAATGTTGTACATACAGAAGAAGAGTTAAATAACAGGGTAAGTGAAATATATAAAGGATATCGTGGCTGGAACCTGCTGGTTGATGGTTTGTTTGTAGAGCAGTTTATCACTGGACCTGAATACACCACTTTTATAACCGGCTCAGCAGATGATGCCGAAAATTGTATTGTTTATGAACCGGTTAAACGAAATTTTCATGAATCATTACCTGATTCAGAGAAATTTTTATCCTTCGACCGGCTATGGGAAATTTATGAGGACGAAACTCCAATGCCGGAAAATGAAAACTTTTATGAATACGGCCCGGTTGAACAATCGCTGATTCCGGCATTAAAAAAATTAAGTCTTGATGCCTATAAAGCTTGTAGGGGAAAGGGTTATACCCGGATAGACATTCGTCAGGATGCTACCACCGGTAAATTATATATGCTGGAAGCCAATGCACAATGTGGTTTGAGCGAAGACGAAAACTATACTTCTATTGGAGCAATTTTGAAAGCATCTAATGTGACTTTTACGGAAATAATTGGCGAAATACTGAAAGATGCACTGAGAAGAAGTGTGGTGAAAACAGTGTCCGTGAAGAAAGTTTTGGGTAAACGGGCAATGAATAAAAAGAGTATTACGGTAAAATAAGTTTCATTACCATACATGCAAATGGTGATGTTTATATACTTCTACTTATTACCTTAGCATTTCATGAAAGTTTGTGTACTGCAACCAGATTACTCGACCACCGGAGTTGATTATAAAAATTACGACCCGCCCCGGGATTTATCCGTATTGATACCCGAAGCAGAAGTAGACACCGTCTTCCTCAATAAGCTGACTACCTACAAACAACTAAAAGAACTCAGCAAACAAGGCTACGATATTTTTGTAAACCTCTGCGAGGGTTATTTGGAATGGGAAGTTCCCAGCATTGACGTTATTTATACATTGGAGATTTTAAATCTTCCCTTTACCGGACCAACCACTAAGCTATATGACCCGCCGAAAGAATTAATGAAGTACCTGGCTTATTGCGAAGGAGTAAAAACTCCCGGCTATGCCATTATTAATGAGTTGAATGATGTGGATGGGGCCGTGAAGCATTTGGCGTTTCCTTTATTTGTAAAACCGGCCAAAGCTGGTGATAGCCTCGGTGTGGATGAACATTCTTTAGTTCAGAACAAAATTGAGCTGCAACAAAAATGTATCAGCATATTGGATGATTACGGACCGCTGCTCGTAGAAGAATATATTGCAGGAAGAGAATTTACAGTTCTTGTTGCTGCTAATGTGGATGTACATAGCTGTACTGTTTTTAAACCAGTTGAGTATTTATTTCCCGAAGGACGGGAATTTAAAACCTATGCGTTAAAAACATCTGAGTTGCATCCGGATTGTAATGTGCCTTGTGATGACCCGGTATTAGAGAAACAACTTCGTTTGGCCACGGAGAAAATTTTCAAAGGCTTCAATGGTGTTGGTTATGCAAGATTGGATTTCAGAGTAAACGATAAGAAGGAGATCTTCTTTCTTGAAATAAATTTCACCTGTTCGATCTTTTATAAAGACGGGTATGAGGGATCTGCGGATTATGTGTTGAAATATGATGGCATCGGACAAGCCGGTTTTTTACGCCACATGATAGCGGAAGGAATTGCCCGGCATAAACGCAGCAAAAAACCTTTTATCATGAAAGGGAATTCGATAGCTGGTTATGGTATTTATGCTAACCGTGATATAAAGGAAAGAGAAATAATTTTTAAGGGAGAGGGCCGGGCACAACGAATTATCACCAACCGGTTTGTAGAAAAAAATTGGAACGAAGATGAGAAAATGCATTTTCGCCGCTATGCATACCCCGTAAGTGAAGAACTTTTTATTCTCTGGGATGACGACCCCTCTGAGTGGGCTCCGCAAAATCATTCTTGCGAACCCAATACAGTTTTTGACGGCCTGAATGTGCTGGCGATAAAAAATATCACGAAAGGACAAGAGCTTACTCTTGATTATGCCGACTTCCTCGATGAAAATATGGAGCCTTTTAATTGCCAATGTGGAGCCAATTCCTGCCGGGGCAAAATAGTCGGCACTGTTGCCAATTCGTTAACGTTGCGGGAACAAAATTTACTGCGGTTAAACGACTGAGATAGTCGCAAGTCTTACTTTCAGATTTTTGAGAAATAGGCTAAAATGACCATAAATCACCCATTTTTATTGGTAAATCGGTACAATTACACCATTTTAGGCCACTTTTCTCACTTTTATAAAATCCATTAATTTTTAAGCCTGCCCGGTTTATTCCGGGAATCAGATGATTTATCATAAAAGATGAACTATGTCCCGTTTTGCCATCCTCCGCCAGATAATCAAGCAGCATCGCTACAGGCTGATATTGACTTACATTCTTTTTTCTTTAGAAATGCTGGGAAACCTGCTCCGTCCACTTTTTCTGGGCATAGCGGTAAACGACCTGATTAAAGGCAGCTACAGCGGACTGATTTTATTATCCGCCGTGCATTTTTCCTGGTTGATTATTGGAATTATAAGGCATCGCTTGGATACAAGGACCTATTCAGCCATTTATTCTTCCTTGGTTACAAAATTCCTGGCCCGCCGCTATAATAAATCCGATGTTTCAAAACTTAGTGCCCACTCCACACTTGCAAGGGAGTTTGTTGACTTTTTGGAATTTGATTTGGCTTACGTAATTGAAGCCGCTTATAGCATATTTGGTTCTTTAATTCTGTTGTTCTTTTATGATACTTCGGTAGTGCTGGTTTGTTTAAGCATCTTATTACCTGTTACCGGGTTTAGTTATCTCTACGGCAAAAGAATGAATAAACTAAATCATCAAAAAAATGATGAACTGGAAAAACAAGTGGATATTATTTCAACAGGAAACAATCATTTAATTCGCCAGCACTACGATAATTTGAGAAAATGGCAAGTCCGCATCAGCGACCAGGAAGCATGGAATTTTGGTATTATGGAAATATTAGTGATGGTGGTTATTGGAGTGTCCCTGCTGCTTACGAATAAAACCACGGGAAACAGTATAGAAGCCGGAAGCCTGATTGGTATTTATAGTTATATTCAACGTTTTGTATCGGGTCTTGATACAATTCCTTATACCGTTCAACGGCTTTCTTCTTTGAGTGATATTACACGGAGAATTGAGTTACAGGAAGATGATTTGGGAAAACCAGACCCTATAAGTACAGCAGTGAGAGAGGTGGCGTAGGTATTAAAAACTTAGTATAAAAAAGCAACAGGCAACTGTTGCTTTTTTATATCCAAAATTCTATCGTTATTATTTCAATCCCTTTAATATCTGGCGACTTGCATCATCCAATGCTTTTGAAGCAGCATCATCCACCTTTCCATCATATTTTCCGGTTACGTTTGGCTGAAATTTGGTAGAACCGTCAGACAGTTTTATCAGGGTTAAGTTAGCCTCTATATTAAATGACGATGCAGCATTCGGGTCGGTGTTTTTAATTGCCTTTAACAAGCCCCCTACTTTACTACCTGATTTTATTTTTACAAAATCAGTAGCCAGCGTATAATCGCAATTGTATTTTCTTGCTTCTTCTTCTGAACTTACGGCTATCGCATCTATAGAGACATTCTTTAATGAAGTAGCAAGGTGTTGTTGCAATACCGGGGTCTGTAGTTGCCCATCACCTCCTTTTGGTTCATATACGCCAATGCGTATTGTGCCCGCCAATTTTTGTTCTGTAGGATTGGTATTGTTATTACTATTTTCTTTGTTTTGATTCTTATATTGATTCATCATCTCGTTCATATCCATCTTATCCTCCAGTTCACTTTCATTATTTGCCAGTGAATAACCAGGTGGAATTTCAAACATCATAGAATCCAACTTTTCTGATGAGAACTCTGGTGTTTCAAGGTTTGTTGTAAATTCGTTTGTTTGTGCGCCATTATTTCCCATTATTATCGTCCTTGTTTCTATTAAAGGGAAGCCAAGTTTTCCTTTTCCACTACGTCGGGTTACAAATTTATCCTGGCAATCTGGTTTTTGCCTTTCGTTGGGCGGCATCATTGATTTTGCGGGGCGATATTGGACAGGACAATTGAACTGTGGCAGATCAATATACCAACCATCTGTTTTAATAATGATGCTGTCTTTCATAGAGCAGGCATCGGGTGATGGTTTTATTTTTTGAAATGTCCATATATGCCGTGCCGTGAATCCACTCATTTTTTTACGTTCACCCGTATCGGTTATATTGTAGATCATGTAAATGGTTCCACCCGTTTGTGGATTTGTTTTGGATGCAACAGGCTTGTTTTTTGCCGGAGCAACCGGTTTTGCATCCTCATCAATTACTTCTTCCGTTTCTTTTGAAAAGGGTTCTATAAAATAGAGTTTTTTCTTATCGTTAATTTTAATGGTGCGCTGCAGGTCGCATTGTTCAATGGTTACAGGTGGTGCCGGCATCCCCATCATACTTCCGGCTTCGGTTCTTTTACGCATGCCTTTTACATAGATAGTGGATTCAGTTTTCATACTCATCATGTTGGTTACCTGGCGCAATTTATATTGCTGAGCCCGGACTTCTTTACCAACAGATAATCCAATTATCAAAATTGCCGTTACATATAAAAATGACTTTTTCATACAAACCAGTTTATGCTAAAGTTAGATATTAAAACAAGTTCCAAATATGATTTTGATCGGGAAGTCCGAAAAGACTTAAATATTCCTGTATGTTAATGAGTCATAAAAGTGGATTTCATCAAAGTAGTTTCTAAGTAATATTTTCAGAGACCGTTTTACCTCCCCATAAACACCATCAAAATCTGTACATCACTTGGGTTAATGCCGGAGATGCGACTGGCCTGCCCCAAAGTCCGGGGTTTTATTTTGTTGAGCTTTTCCCTGGCCTCATTTCCCAGGGAAGCTATTTTTTTATAATCAAAGGTTTCGGGTATTTCCAGTTCTTCCAATTGCGACATCTTTTTGACCAGCTCTTTTTCCTTTTCTATATACACATCATATTTAATCTGGATAGAAGCCTGATCAATTGAATCTTTTGAATATTCTTTTAATACTTCTTTTAACTTCGGCAAAGCATCAGCTAATTCATCCAACTCCACATCGGGCCGCAATAATATTTTTTGTGCCTTTTGTTTTTCGGTAATTGCCGAAGAGCTAATAGAAGCGAAGTAAGAATTAATTTCTTCTGGTTCTACAGCAAAATCTTTAAGGATCAATTTTATTTCTTCTACGCCATTTCTTTTGGCAATCACTTTGTCCATTCGCTCTTGCGATGCAAGTCCAAGCCGATAACTTAATTCGGTTAAACGTAAATCAGCGTTATCCTGGCGAAGCAAAGTTCTGAATTCTGCCCTCGATGTAAACATCCGATAAGGTTCATCAGTCCCTTTACTTATCAGATCATCAATCAACACACCGATATATGCTTCACTTCTTTTCAATACAACCGGTTCCAGATTTCTTGTTTTTTGGTGTGCATTGATACCCGCCATTAATCCCTGGCAAGCTGCTTCTTCATAACCGGTGGTTCCATTTATTTGCCCTGCAAAAAATAAGTTTTGAATCAGTTTTGTTTCTAATGTATAACGTAGCTGGGTAGGCGGAAAAAAATCATACTCAATAGCATAGCCCGGACGAAACATTTTTACGTTTTCAAATCCCACTATGTTACGAAGTGCTTCGTATTGTACATCTTCGGGTAGCGATGTTGAGAATCCATTGACATATATCTCCACCGTATTCCAACCTTCTGGCTCAATAAATAGCTGGTGCCGGTCTCTTTCAGCAAAGCGGTTAATCTTATCCTCAATGCTTGGACAATACCTTGGCCCCACCCCATCAATTCTTCCGGCAAACATGGGACTTCGGGAAAATCCTGTTTTCAATACATCGTGAACTTTCTGACTTGTATATGTTATCCAACAGCTTCGTTGGGTGGTTGGCTTTTCAACATCGGTAAAAGAAAATCCAACTACTTCATCATCACCTGGCTGCTCTTCCATTTTACTATAATCCAGACTTCTACCATCTATTCTTGGTGGCGTTCCTGTTTTCAACCGATCGCTTTCAAATCCTAATGAAACCAATTGCTCGGTAATCCCGGTGGCGGCTTTTTCGGCCATTCTTCCACCTCCAAAATTTTTCTCTCCAATATGAACGACCCCATTTAAAAAAGTACCATTTGTCAGCACTACAGATTTAGCTTTTATCTCATGCCCTAAACCTGTCAACACTCCAACGCATTTTCCATCTTTAATCAATAACTCTTTGACCATATCCTGGTAGAAATCAAGATTTGGGGTTTGTTCCAGCATTTCCCTCCACTTTATAGAAAAAAGCATCCTATCGTTTTGAGCACGGGGACTCCACATAGCGGGTCCTTTGCTTTTATTCAACATCCGGAATTGGATAGTTGACAAATCTGTCACTATTCCTGAATACCCACCCATAGCATCAATTTCCCGTACTATTTGTCCTTTAGCAATACCCCCCATGGCCGGATTACAGCTCATTTGCGCAATGGTCTGCATATTCATGGTTACCAAAAGGGTTTGGGAACCAAGATTTGCGGCAGCAGCTGCCGCCTCACAACCGGCATGTCCGGCACCAACTACTATTACATCATATTCTGGAAACATAAGTCGGCAAAGGTAATTAACTAAGCGCTTAAAGGAGAGAAAGAGTCAAAAGGACCGTTCCACGGGAAAAAAGTTTCAGGCTGAAACTTTTTTCCCGTGGAACGTTGGACAACGGAACTTAGATCAGTTTTGTATTAGCAAGAGCGGAGTTCTGACTTACTAAAGGCCATATTTCTTAAGATAAAACTCCTCTTTTCTCCTCATTCCCTTAATTTCTTCAACTTTTTTGTCCCTATATCCACACAAATGCAGCACTCCGTGAAAAATGACCCGGTGAAGCTCTGATTTAAAAGAAACTCCCAGGTTTTGTGCATTTTCTTTTACCCGATCAACGCTGATATAGATTTCTGCCTGAATAGCCTTTGAATCAGAAAGATCGAAAGTAATAATGTCGGTGTAAAAGTCGTGAGACAGGAACTGTTGGTTAATATTAAGCAACGCTTTATCGGTGCAGAAAATGTAGTTGACAGACTCTATTTCTTTTCCCTCCATTTTGAAAATCGATGGTATATATTTTTTTAACTCCTTTCTATTAGTCAGGTTAACTTTTACTTCCTGAAAAAAAAGGCAAACTTTTGATTTTGAAGAGGAAAGACTCATATTTTCAAATTTCGTAAACAAAAGCAAACTAACAAAGGTAGTTTTGTAATATAAAATTGAAAATGATAGTAAGACTTTCCGAAATGAAGCCTGGACAAGAAGGGATTATCAAAGAATTCAACAGTCATGAGATTTTTCTGAAATTAATGGAAATGGGCTGTGTACCGGGAGAAAAGATCCTTATGGAGCAAAAAGCTCCTCTTGGCGATCCAATTTCTGTTAGTGTGGCGGGTTACCATTTAAGCCTTCGAATAAATGAGGCTGATCATATAATAGTCGAATTATTTGCTTGATCTTCAAGGTTTTATCTGTTTTTCAATCCATAAAAATTAATATAATCTGCAACTGATGAAAATCGGACTCTTCTTTGGATCTTTTAACCCGGTTCATGTTGCCCATCTTATTATCGCCAACCATATTTTAAACGAGACTGAAATTGAAAAAATATGGTTTGTCATTTCTCCGCAAAATCCTTTTAAAACTGAATCCGGTTTATTAAACGAATACCATCGATTACACCTGGTTCGTATTGCAACCGAAGATGATAACCGGATCAAAGCATCTGATATTGAATTTAGCTTACCCAGGCCATCCTATACCAGCAGCACCCTTGCCTATTTAACTGAAAAACATCCGGAACATGAATTCTTTATTATTATCGGGAGCGATAGTTTTCAAAACCTGCATAAATGGAAGAACTATGAAATGATCGTAAAAAACTTTCCCATCTATGTTTATATACGACCCGGCTTTGAAGTAAAAAATGATTTAGGCGCCCGGTTGACAATTCTCGAAGCACCATTGTTGCAATTATCGGCTACACTTGTCCGTAAGTATATTCAAGAAGGAAAATCTGCACGGTATATGATCCCTGATAAAGTGCTGGAAGAAATTGAAAAGGGTGGCTATTACAAAAAATAGAATCAGAACAAATAGCCTAATAATAAGCAGACAATTACAATTAGCGGGGCGGCAATTCTGGTGAAACCCAATAACAAAAAAGTCCCCATCATTACAAGTATGCTGATAAAACTGCTGGTGGGTTTAATATCAGAAAATGTTATATCCTTCATAATATAAAATGTAGAGGCAATCATAATGCCTACTACAACAGCATTAATTCCTTCCAGTGAACGATAAACTGCCGCATATTTTTTCAGGTTGTTCCAGATAGGAAAAAAGAACAACACCAATAAAGCACTCGGAAGAAAAATAGCTATCATCCCGATCAAACATCCAACAATTTGCATTTCAGTGCCCATGTCTTTCAATGCTGTACCTCCGGTAAATGCGGAGATAGAGAAAACAGGACCAGGCAATGCCCTTACAATTCCCATAGCCGTAAACATATCTTTTTCATCCACTTGTACTACATCCGGGTTTCTTTGTTTTATTGCTTTTGCTTCCGGTCTTACACTCCATTGTTCATACATCATCGGCATTAATACCTGGCCTCCACCAAATACAAGACTTCCCATTCGATAGGTATTTTCAAAAAGATTGATCGGCTTTCTGTTTGTCCATTCATCTTTCCGGGCCATTTCACTTATGATACCCGCCAAAATAAAAATGATTCCAAAAAGCCAAAAATTCCACCATTTTATTTTTTTGGGTTTTTGTTCTACCTGCGGTATCCGTTTCCGGCTAAAATTGGTAGCAACGCCACCTGTAACTATTAATGCTGGTATAACCCAGGGCTGCCCAAACAACAAATACGTTGTAACTACACTGAACAACATAATAACCCTGGTAATTGTATTTTTTATCGCCAGCGGAAAAGTGACATAGGCTGCATAAGCCAAAAACCCAACAGCCATTGGGGCAATAAATTTAAAAAGATCAGCTCCCAGATGTTTACTATCAATGTAGGGAATTAAAAAGGATAAAGCCCCCATTAAAATGCTTGCTGGTAGAATCCAGATTATCAGTGTTAAAACTGCCAGCGGCACACCACCTCTTTTATAACCAATTAACGTCAGCGTTTGTGTGGAAGATGCGCCGGGAAGCAGCTGGCAAAAAGCATTGTATTCCATCAGCTCTTCTTCAGTTACATAGGGGCGTTTATGTACAAAGGTCTTCATCATCATGCCGATATGTGCCTGTGGTCCGCCAAAAGCAGTAAGGCTGTGTAAGAAAACGGCCTTCAGAAATGGAACGTGTCGCAGCAGCATGGAGGTTTAAATATAAATAAAATCAGCTTATATTAAAATGATACATTACAAAACTGTTTTTAGAGTAAATTCATCAAAATTTAAACTTATGCGACGAATACTACTGCCTCTTGTTTTGCTTCAATCAATTATTCTTTTTTCTCAAAAAGCAAATGACCTTACGGCAATAATCAGTAACGCTGCAGATAAAATAGAAAGTAAATGTATTGTATGGAGAAGAGATTTACATAAACATCCGGAACTGGGGAATAGTGAATTCAGAACAGCTAAAATAATTGCAGACCATCTACGGTTGTTAGGACTTGAAGTGAAAGAAAATGTTGGCAAGACAGGAGTAGTCGGTATTTTAAAAGGTGACAAACCCGGGCCTTGTATAGGTCTGCGGGCTGATATGGATGGCCTGCCGGTAGTGGAAAGAGTTGATTTGCCTTTTGCTTCCAAAGAAAAATCTACTTATAATGGACAAGCTGTTGGTGTTATGCATGCCTGCGGACATGATACCCATGTGGCAATATTAATGAGTGTGGCAGAAATTTTAGCCGGCATGAAAAACGATTTGAAAGGAACCGTAAAATTTATTTTTCAACCTGCAGAAGAAGGGCCGCCGGAAGGAGAGGAAGGCGGAGCACCGCTGATGATAAAAGAAGGTGTATTAGAAAATCCCAAAGTAGATGTAATGTTTGGTCTGCATATCAACTCACAAACGGAGAGTGGAAAAATAAAATATCGTAGTGGTGGAACCATGGCTGCATCAGATTGGTTCAAGATAAAAGTAAAAGGGAAACAAACACATGGCTCTCAGCCATGGGAAGGTATTGACCCGGTAGTAGTATCTGCTCAAATAATAAATGGCTTACAATCAATCATCAGCCGTCAAACCGAGCTAACAAAAAATGCAGCTGTTATTACAGTAGGTGTAATTAATGGCGGGGTAAGGTCAAATATTATTCCCGAAGAAGTAATAATGTTGGGCACCATCAGAACTTTGGATACAGGGATGCAACGGACGATTCATGAAAAAATTAAACTAACGGCGTCAAAAATTGCTGAAGCATCTGGGGCAACTGCTGAAACTTCGATTGATAAAAAAACATTGGTAACTTATAATAACCCGGAACTTACCAGGAAAATGATTCCAAGCTTTGTAAAAGCAGCAGGAGCTGATAATGTAATTGAAGCTGAAGCAGTAACAGGAGCCGAAGACTTTTCCTTTTTTGCAGAAAAAGTGCCCTCCATTTTCTTTTTTATAGGTGGCATGGAAAAAGGAACAGACCCGAAAAAAGCCTTTCCACACCACACACCAGATTTTCGAATAGATGAAAGTGGCATGAAAACAGGTGTTAAAGCATTTTGTAATCTGGTATATGATTATATGAATATGCAAACGACAAAACCAACAACGAGCCAAAAGGGATTTTAGCCACGAATTGACACGAACCCACACAAAAAAGGAATAATGTTTTTTCTTTCGTGTAAACGTGCCTGCCGGCAGGCAGGTTAGTGTGTTTTCGTGGCCAAAAAAATACTGCGCAAGCAGGACTATAATCATTTTTATTCCATGTAATTGGTGGTTGCTAATTTCGAAATATGAAAAAAATAATACTTGCTTACTTTTTTCTTTTCCCTTTATTAATGGCTGGTCAAAAGAAAGATAAAAAGCTGCAAAATAAATTGGAGGAAGCCATCAAAGGCTTCAATGGCGACATTGGTATTTATGTAAAAAATCTGCGAACCGGCAAAGCCGTTTCCATCAATGCGGACACTATTTTCCCGACGGCGAGTATTGTGAAAGTGCCGATACTGGTTGGCATTATGGATAAAATTGAAAAAGGAGAATTGCAATACGACCATGAAATTATTTATAAAGATTCATTGCTGTATGAAGGAGAAGATATATTGGGTTCTTTTAAAGACAATGAAAAAATAGCCTTAAAAAAAGTTGTTATGCTGATGATGACTACCAGCGATAATACAGCAAGTCTTTGGTTGCAAAGCCTTGCCGGAAAGGGAACAAGGATAAATGAAATATTGGATAGTCTCGGAATGAAAAACACAAAAGTCAACTCCAGAACACCCGGTAGAGAAAATAACCGAACACAATACGGATGGGGGCAAACCACTCCGTCCGAAATGGGGAAGTTGTTTGAAATGATTTATACAAACCAAGTTATTTCTCCTGCAGCATGCGAACGAATGCAGCGGGTGCTTGGCCGAAATTTTTGGGATGCCGAATCTCTTTCTCAAATACCGCCCTATATAGAAGTATTCTGTAAAAACGGTGCCGTAAATGCTTCGAGGAGCGAGGTACTGCTGGTAAATGCCCGTCACAATCCTTATATCTTTTCCATATTTACTAAAAATAATAAAGATGTTAGTTGGGGAGATAGTAATGAAGCCTGGATGCTGACTAGAAAAATTTCGAAGATGTTGTGGGAATATTTTGAACCCAAGGATAAGTGGGAGCCAACTACGAAGAAAGATTACTTAAACAACTGATATACTACCCAACTCAGCAAATAAGCCAACCCGGTCATATAGAGTAATTGTATCACCGGCCATTTCCAACTTTTTGTTTCTCGTTTTACTACTGCCATTGTACTCATGCACTGCATTGCAAACACATAAAATATCATAAGGGATAAACCGGAAGCCAAATTAAAAACGGGTTCTCCATTCGGTTTTACGGCGGCCTTCATTTTTTCTTTCAACAATAAACTTCCATCATCATCATCACCCACACTGTAAATAGTGGCCATCGTTCCCACAAAAACTTCCCTTGCTGCAAAAGAAGTAATCAAAGCAATTCCTATTTTCCAATCGTAGCCTAACGGAGTGATGGCGGGTTCAATCGTTTTTCCCAAAATACCGGCATAAGAGTTTTCCAGTTTTGCTGATTTATACTCTTTTTTTAGTTGAGTACTGTCTGCGCCCGTTAATGAAACAGCTTGTTCATACCGCTGCGAAATTTGCTGCATCCTGTTGCCGGGTCCAAAAGAACATAAAGCCCATAACACCAGGCTGATTATCATAATCACTTTCCCGGCATCAAATACAAATATTCTTGCCTTACTTATCATCGTCGGCAGCACATTTGCCCATCTTGGCGAACGATAAGTTGGTAATTCAAGAATGAAAAAACTCTTCTCATTAATTTTAATAAACCACTTAGCCACATACGACACTATCAATGCCATTATTAGCCCCAGCAAATACAATCCCATCATCACCAAACCTTGCACACCAAGAAAACCGAGTAAATATGTTTTTGGAATTACTAAGCCAATCAAAATTGTGTAAACAGGTAATCTCGCCGAACAGCTCATCAGCGGCGTAATCAATATCGTTAGCAGCCTTTCTTTTTTGTTCTCTATATTTCTTGCACTCATGATAGCAGGCACTGCACAGGCAAAACCGCTGATCATCGGCATTACACTTTTTCCATTTAATCCTACACTACGCATCAACCGGTCCGACAAAAAACTGATCCGGGCCATGTAGCCGGTATCTTCCAGCAATGTTATTAACCCAAACAGTATCATTATCTGTGGCACAAAAATCAGAATGCCACCAAGACCGGCAATTACTCCGTTTATTAAAAGATCTGTCCAGCGACTGTCTGGTAATGCAACAGATAAACTTTGGCTTAGTTTAGCAAACCCCAGTTCAATCCAATCCATAGGAAATTGTGCCACAAAAAATACGCTTTGAAAAAGCATAAACAAAACGCCGAGCAGGATGAGATAACCCCAAACCCGGTGCAGTAAAAGATTATCCAGTTTTTCTGTGAACAATGTTTTTTGCAGCGGGTCGGGTTCTGAGACCGTCTGCTGCATAATGTAGCGGATGCGGCTGTAGCGTTGCAAAATTTCTTCTGCTTGAGTTTTCGTCGGATTAAATTTATTTTTTACCTCAATATCTTCAATCGTTTTCTGCATCGTCTCATCCAAATCAAACGATTCATGATTGATGAGATAATGAATAGCCGTGTAATCGCTTAATTGCGGAAACTGTTCTTTAACCGCTATTATCGAAGGTTCGGCCAATGCTTTATTATCAATAAAATCCCTGACAGGCGATTGATACAATCTCTGCGCTGTTTGTTCCACCGCTTTTTTCAGTTGAGTAATTCCTTTATTCTTTCTTGGGTTTACAGCAATCACCTGTACACCCAACTCTCTTTCCAGCGCAGCAATATCAATTTTTATTCCTTTTCGCTTCGCCATGTCCATCATTGTCAGGGCTATTACAACAGGCACTTTTAGATCAACGATCTGGGTGCAGAAAAGCAGGTTGCGTTTCAGATTGCTGGCATCTGCCACCGCCACCACCACATCAGCTTTCAATTCTTTATCCTGGCCAAGCAGCACTTTGTAGCTCACCCATTCATCCTCCCGGCGGGGATAAAGGCTATAAGTTCCGGGCAGGTCAATGACCTCCGCATTAACTGAAATTGATAAAGAAGTGGAACCTGTTTTTTTATCAACGGTTACCCCGGGAAAATTAGCAACCTGTTGATTCAATCCTGTCAGGCAGTTAAAAAGGGAGCTTTTCCCACTGTTGGGATTGCCCACCAAAGCAATATGTAGTTTGTTGTTTTTCAACTTCTGGTAAGTCAGCAAATGTAGAATGGTAAAGGCAAACAGCCTTACGAATTACGATTTTTGGACAACTGTACCGGGAAGAAGATTTGTTAGCCATCGTTCCGTTCTTTGGGCATCGTCTGTTGTGTCACTCATTTGTGCTGTAGTAACACGGATGAGCATTTTACAGCACTCTGATTATTTTCACCGGCCGTCTATTTTCCAGAACACCTCACCCCGGAACTATTCATTTTTATCGGAGGTTCTGCAGCCCTCTTCCCGAAAAATCGGGACAGGCTCTCAAGGAGAGGTGTGAGGAGTCTCCTCAACAGATGACTGGCGTTCGGGTGAGGTCATAAATCAGCTACAATAATTTTTTACAATAAATAACTTTACCTCTGTCATCACTCTAATACCTTTGTTTCTCAATAACCAATTATGTGTTACAATTTTTCAAAAGCACTATTAATCGCAATCATATTCTCTGCTTGCTCTGCTCCTAAAAATATCGCCAGGCCCGATACAAAAACAGCAGACAATCTGAAAGCCCATATTCAATACCTCGCCGATGATAAATTGGAAGGGCGAAGGACTGGAACCGCAGGGGAAGAGTTGGCCATGCAATACATTATCACCCAGTTCAAAGAAATTGGGCTTACACCAAAGGGAACAGAATACTATCCGCAATCATTTACGGTAAATGATGGCAAACAAATGGATGAAATCACCGAACTATCAATAAATGACAACAAGCTTGAAAAGGGTAAGGATTTTTTTGTATTCCCATTTAGTCCCGATCAAAAAATTGAAGCGCTGCCGTCACTTGCATTACAGGAAGTGGGTATGCCCTGGTTTTTTGACCTGAAAGATGTATTGGAGAAAAATAAAGATAATCCGCATTTTGACCTCGTTGATTTTATACGCACCAATTACACCGGCATCAATGACAGGGGTGCTGTTGCTATGCTTTTTTATAACAGCAGCTCTATAGATGATAAGTTGAGTTTTGATCCAAAAGATAAGTCACCAAAGTTTCCGATACCTCTTGTGTATGTATCAAAAGAAATTGCTCAAAAATATTTTTCTGATAAAATGGCGACCCTGGATTTTAAACTCCGGTCTTCCATAAGTGAAAAAACGAGGATCGGCCATAATGTAATTGGGTACATAGATAATAAAGCTGCTACTACCGTTATTCTTGGGGCACATTACGATCACCTGGGTTATGGAGAAGATGGAAATTCAATGTTAAGAAACCCAGGATATCCCATGATACACAATGGTGCTGATGATAATGCCAGTGGCACAGCTGCTTTAATTGAGTTGGCCCGTAAACTCAAAACATCAAATTCAAAAAACAACAACTACCTGTTTATTGCTTTTTCCGGAGAAGAATTAGGATTGTTTGGTTCAAAATATTTTACTGAACATCCAACCGTTGATTTAAAGACGGCGAACTATATGATCAATCTGGATATGGTCGGCAGGCTAAATGATAGTTCAAGAATTGTAACGATTGGGGGCTATGGTACATCACCTGCCTGGGGTAGTGTGCTGGCAAACCAATTACCTGCAAACCCTGCGCTTTTAAAGGGAGTACCCCTGCTTCATAAATATGACAGTAGTGGCACGGGTCCCAGCGATCATACTTCTTTTTACCGGAAAGATATTCCCGTACTTTTTTATTTTACCGGCCTGCACACAGACTATCATAAACCAACAGATGATGCAGATAAAATAAACTATAGGGGTGGGCAATTCATTGTTGAATCGATTATAGACCTCATCGGGTCGCTTAATAATGAACCGAAACTGGTTTTTACCAAGACCCGGGAAACGCAAACTACCACTTCTGCCCGGTTCAGCGTTTCTATGGGCATTATGCCAGACTATACTTATTCCGGTACCGGCGTAAGGGCAGATGGAGTAACTGATGGTAAGCCGGCGCAAAAAGCTGGAATAAAGGCCGGGGATATTATTATTCAGTTGGGGGATAACAACATTTCTTCGTTGGAAAACTATATGCAATCATTGGGCAAATTTAAAAAGGGAGAAAAGACGAAAGTGAAATTCAAGAGAGGCAATGAAATATTGGAGGCAACGGTTGAATTTTAAATTGTAATTTGAATAAGAAATTTATTCTATGGCAGACCGCAACCCCAAATTAATTCTCGATATAGACCGGCTTACCGAAGAGTTTTTTGATGACACCCGGTTGCTCGGCATTATGGCGCCGGTAAAAGACTATCAATTTTGCTGGCATCTGAACAACACAACAGGATTGAACTTCCGTAATAACAACGAACTGGAAATTCAACTGACCAAAAAGAAACGAAATTATTTTTTTGCCGTATATGAATATTGTGAACCTACCCGTTTTTTATCGCACTACGTTTACAACAACCAGCATGACGGTGAATATTTATTACCCGAATTCAAGCACCTCGATTTCTTGTGGCTGATGAAAGGGGATGAAGTAAGCGATGAATCATTGCAGGAAACAATTCAAACGATAAAGTCAATCAACAGTGTGCAGTTGGTATTGGAACTGACCAACGAGAAAATAAAAAACAAAGAACATTTAGTTTTTTAAAAAAACCTGAACTATGTTCGCAACTTTCACTTTCAGCTCGGTTGTCCTAAAGGGGGAAATAATTATTCTTAAATTGTTATCGTATTCAAAAAAACAAAATCAGAAAAATGAACACTACTAATATCTCCCCTTTAGGGGATGGGGGCTGGGAAGAAAAAGATAACAAACTCTATAAAAAATTTCAATTTAAAAACTTCAGCGAAGCCTTTGCTTTTATGACAAGGGTTGCAATAGAAGCCGAGAAAATGGATCATCATCCATTATGGACAAATGTTTACAATACGGTTGAAATATGGCTAAATACACATGATGCAGGAGATATTGTTACTGAAAAAGATAACCGGCTTTCCGAAAAGATTGACTCTCTATTGTGAAAAAGGGAATAAAAATGTAAATTTGGTTTATGACACAAATTGTACTTTCCATACCGGATAAAAAAGTAAAAGCCTTTCTTGATTTTATTAATGACCTTAATTATATCAAGGTGGAAGAAAAAGATTTTTCTATTCCAGAGTGGCAGAAAAGAGAGGTTCGGAAAAGGGTAAAAAGTATAAAAGCAAATCCAGCCCAATTAGTTTCATCTAAAGAAGCTTTTGCCCATTTGAAGTCGCTTCGGGTATGAAGAAATATAAACTTATTTTTTCTCCCCGGGTACAGAACGATACAGAAGATGATGTAAATTATTATAACAGCCAATTGTCGGGGCTGGGAAACAGGTTCCTTACTGATTTAGAAACAACTTATAAAGCAATAATTCTTAACCCCTTTTTTGCATCAGTCAAATATGATAATATTCGGTGTGCAGCACTTAAAAAATTTCCCTTCTCTGTACATTTTGTGTTGAATGAAAAAGAAAAGACAGCAATCATTATTTCTGTTTTTAATACCTGGAAAGAACCATTCTGGTAATCTATGCCTTTAACCTCCACCATATTAATGGTTCGCCCCGCTGCCTTTGGCTTCAATGCAGAAACAGCTACAAATAACTATTTTCAATCCAATCCCGATATTAGTAAGGAAGAATTGCAACAAAATGCCCTGGTAGAATTTGACAACATGGTGCAAACACTCCGAAGTCATCACATAAATGTATTCGTTATTGACGATACCAAAGAACCCGCCAAGCCTGATGCCATTTTCCCGAATAACTGGCTCAGTACTTCGCCAACCGGTATTGTTTCGGTGTTTCCGATGTATGCTTCGAACCGTAGAATAGAAAAAAGAGATGAGATATTAGAGCAGCTTGCCAAAGAGTTCATCATCCGGGATGTGCAGGACTGGAGTGAATATGAAGCAGAAAGCCGTTTTCTGGAGGGTACAGGTAGTATGAACATTGATTATGAAAACAAATTGATCTATGCCTGTGTATCAGAAAGGACCAATTTATCTGTTTTGGAAAAATATGCAGCTACAAACGGTTTCCAGGCTATTGTATTTCTGGCCACAGATAAAAATGGTATGCCGGTATACCATACGAATGTCATGATGGCGTTGGGCGAAGATTTTTGTGTGTTGTGTGAAGAAGCGATAGAAGAAGAGTGGGAATTGATTGCTGTGCGCCAATTATTGGAATCCACCAATCATTCAATTATCGCCATTACCCGTGATCAGATGCACAGCTTTGCCGGGAATGTTTTACAGGTAAAAAATACTATTGGTGAAAAGTATCTCATATTGAGCCAGGCGGCTTTTAATTCTTTACGAAAAGAACAAAAGCAAATGCTGGAAGCCTTTGCTGTTTTATTACCAATTGCTGTGCCGACCATTGAAAAAATAGAAGGTGGGAGTGTACGGTGTATGATGGCTGAGATATTTTTGGAAAAGAAGACATAGTGCCGGGCAAGCGGGTAGTATTTGAAATTCCGCATTTGAAGTTTTAGGAAACGCTGATTACCGGTTAAAAATTGAACTGTCGCCAAATACTGACGCACAACGTTCAGGGCTTGCCGAAGTACGGGAATTAGTATTCGGTCAGCCCGGTACCGATGATGATTGAAAAACTGATGATGAAGATAACAACAAAAAGCTAAATAGATAATGTCAAGCTGGATATGAAGCACAATAGAATTACAAAAAGTCGAAGATAACTTCCGTCCGCCCGTATTTTGGCAAACCCCCTGTTGTACGCATACCCTTTCTCCGTGGTCATCTATAATGTGGGTCTGTGTCCACCCGAATGATGGTTGCCGTGTGTAGGGCAAGGCAGGCTCTTTTGCAAGGTTGGCTTCTGTGTGTCGGCTTTGTGTGCCTTGCAAATGTGCCTGACTTGCAGCGTTGGCTTGTTAGAGTGTGTCAAGTTAAACTGCTTTTATTTTATTAACCGCCAAACAAATGTAGCAAGTGTCGCACCTAAAACTGGTGCAGTTAAATAAATCCAAAGTGTCGCCACATTACCTGATAAAATTGCAGGTGATAAACTTCTAACTGGGTTCATAGATGCTCCACAAATTGGTCCTGCAAACATGGCTTCTAAAAGTACAACACCACCAATTGCAAGTCCTGCCATTGTTCCTGTTTCTTTTGAACCTTGTGAAGTAAATAAAATGGTAAGCATTAAAATAAATGTCAGTACGATTTCCAAAACGAATGATTGCAGATTTGAACCTGCTGGAATTGTCGCACCTAAATTTAGGTTTGTCGGGAACAACAATTTTAAAATGGCCGATGCTATAAATGCACCAATGATTTGCGAAACGATGTAAGGCAGTATTTGCTTTTTAGGAAAAAGATTTGCCAATGAAAAAGCAATTGTAACTGCTGGATTAAAATGTGCTCCCGACTTGTCGCCAAAAGCATAAATCATAGAAGTAACAATAAGCCCAAATGTTATCGCAACGCCAATATGCCCAACTTGTCCGTTGGTTTGTTGGTCAATAATGATTGCACCTGTGCCACAAAAAACCAAAGCAAAAGTGCCGATAAGTTCGGCAATGTATTTTTTCATATTCCAATCTTGTTGCTTCGTCTTTCAAGGGAAATATTATCTCTCCAAATGTTGCCCATTTTTCCAATCCTTTCCCGATAGCCTATAATTCTAAAACCATTTTTTCGTGTATTGAAATACTGGCTTTTTTTTCGGGAAAGATGCCTGATTGCAAAGTCCAAATTCCGTTTTGCTCACTTTGGTTTATTAATTCTTGTAGCAGCAACGAACCAATATTTTTTCCTCTTGCGTTGGCAGCTTCATACACACTTACTTCTGCAACACCTGCATACACACACCTGCTTGAAACTGCTGTGAGTGCAGCCCAACCCAACACTTCGTTATTTTCTGTTGCAATAATGCGGCAGGTTTTTACATGGGCATTGTCCCACTCTTGCCAACTTGGGGCAGCAGTTTGAAAAGTAGCATTGCCTGTGGCAACGCCTTCTTCATAAATTTTTTTTACTGCTTCCCAATGTTGTGGTAGCATGTTTGTAATTGATAACATGTTAAACTCCGTTTCGTAACATATCTGCAAATTCATACGGCAAAGGACTTTCTTCAACTGCTTTGGCGGCTGTTTCAATGTCGTAATTAAAGCGGATGAATTCAACTTGAATACTGTCTTTGTCAAGAATAGAACTGTTGTCGTTAATTGTAAGCATTACATAACCGCCTTGTGGGTTGCTGTCTTTTGGTTTGCCAACTGAACCAATATTGATAGCATGGCGAAAATGGTTTTGTCCGTCAACGCATGAATTTAAAATGCGGTGATACGGTTTGTGTGTATGCCCAAAACACATAATGTCTGCGTCTGCCTGTTCCATAATACGAAGCATACTTTTTTCTTCTCTGTCTTCAAAAAGATACTCGTTTATTTTTCGTGGGCTACCATGCACTAAAAGCAAATTCAATTTGTCTTCGTTTAATTGAAACTCAACTTTAATGTGTGCTGGAAGTGTACGCAAATATTTTCTTTCTTCGTCCTTCATTATTGAGTTGGTGAAAGAGATAGAAATTTTGCCATTGTCTTTTTCGTGATCTGTTTTATAAGCACAACCACATTCGTTGCTCATACGCCCAATGCCAAAATCGTAGTTGCCTGCAATGGTTGGAATTTTTCGGGCTTTAATTTCGTTCACTACCTCGTTTGCCCAAATGTTGTAGCCCACCAAATCGCCTAAGCAATAAATAGTATCAGGGTTTCGGCTGTCCACATCTTTAAAGAATGCTTGTAATGCTGGAAGATTTGCATGAATGTCGCTGAATAATGCAATGTTCATTTCGAGATTATTTGATTTATTTATTCCGATAATTAGCAACAACCGCCACCTGGTATGCAACTATTTTGTGTAGCTGTTTGTAATTGGTTCATTTGTACTTTTTGTTTTACTGGTGGAATGCCGCAAGCATCACTTGCCAAACGGGCTGTTTGTTTTGGAACAAGTACAAAATCCTTTCCGTTGAAATGCAAACCATATTTGCCGATTGTGTCTGATTGATATTCTACTTCAATTTCTAAATCGCCAATGCCTAATTTGGTTTCAGACAGAGCAATGATGTTGGATAATTTTTGGGGTTTTAAGCGATGTTCAAAATCATTGGTATCCCAAAGTTGAAAGTTTACTACTTTTTCTAAACGCTCAACACCGCCACAATCAATAAAGTGCTTGGTAACCAATCCAACTTCTGTAACGTGAAAATGTTCTGGCACAAAAGCACCTGTTGGCAGTTTAAAATTTACAGCTTCGGCTGTTGCAAGGTGTTTTTTGATTTCTGATAATTTCATTTTGATTTGTTTATAATGATTAACAACAATTGCTTTTTTTCTTTTCTAATTTGGTTGCGATGTTTCCGAAATAGGCTTGTAGTTTGTTCAATGCTTTTTGTTCAATGCAGTAGCAAATTGTATTTCCTTCAATGTCACCTTTTATAAGCCCTGCACTTTTCAATTCCTTTAAATGTTGAGAAACAGTAGGCTGTGCCAAAGGCAATTCGTTTACTATGTCGCCACAAATGCAAGTGTCCACTTTTAGTAAGTATTCCATGATGGCAATACGGGCAGGATGCCCCAAAGCTTTTGCAAGTGTTGCTATTTCGTTTTGCTTGTCGGTAAAATGTTCTGTTTTAGTTGCTCCCATTTCTGAAGTTTAATATTGCAATATTACGATGAAGATTTGAAATTACAAAACGGGGTCAAAAAATAATTGTCAAATTGAAGGATGGTTGCCGTGGGTATTAGAGACTTTGGCTTGACTTTCGTATCGCTTTAAGTTGAACGGATTGTTGTTTTAGGGTTGCGTACAACTCTTCATCGGGGAAATTTAGTATTCAGGATACCCGGTACCCGGAAACGGGTGAGTTATAAAAAGCTTAAAACAGGATTAATTAAAAAGCAATTAATTATTAAACAACCGGTATGCTTTTTACCTTTTTGAAAAGATTTTTAAAGCCCTGCTGCTTTACTAATCTCCAGCATCCTGTCAATCGGTTTCTTAGCTGCCAATCTCAATTCTTCATCCATCTCTATCGCCGGCGTTTCATACTCCATACATAGATAAATTTTTTCCAACGTATTCCGCTTCATATGCGGGCAGTCGTTGCAGGCGCAACTATTATTCGGTGGTGCAGGTATAAATGTTTTATCCGGCGAAGCCTTCATCATCTGGTGCAGGATACCCGTCTCTGTGGCTACAATAAATTCCTTTGAAGAATCTGATTGAGAATATTTTAATAACCCTGTGGTGGAGCCAATAAAGTCCGCTATTCGAAGTATCGGGTCTTCACACTCCGGGTGGGCAATCAACTTTGCATTTGGATGACGGATTTTCAGCTTCGTTATTTTTTCTAAACTAAAAATTTCATGTACCATACAGGCACCATTCCACAGCAACATATTTCTACCGGTTACTTTGTTGATATAAGCCCCTAAGTTTTTATCCGGTGCAAAAATGATGGTTTGCTCTTTTGGAAAACTTTCAACAATGATTTTTGCATTACTACTGGTACAAATTACATCGCTCAACGCTTTTATACCTGCGCTGCAGTTGATATAACTGACCACCACATGATCAGGATGTTGTTCTTTAAATTTTTTAAATAAAGCTGGTGGACAACTATCGCTTAACGAACATCCGGCTTTTAAATCCGGTATTACTACTTTTTTTGAAGGGTTTAAAATCTTTGCTGTTTCCGCCATGAAGTGTACCCCGGCAAAAACAATCATATCCGCCGTAGTTTTTTCGGCCTGTTGTGCTAATCCCAAACTATCACCGATATAATCCGCCACATCCTGAATGTCTGGCTCCTGGTAGTAGTGCGCCAGCACCACCGCATTTTTTTCTTTTTTCAACCGTTCTATTTCGGCAAACAGATCCAACGAAGGGTCAAGGTCAATGTCGAGGAAACCCTTACTTTCAACATTACTTTTTGCGGCGGTTAGTACTGAGCTTGTCGAAGTGTCGTTGATCATCTTTTTGTGTTTGTCACCCTGGGTTCATCGAAGGGTTGATTCAGCAATATTCCAACATGTCACACAACTTTTCAAAATAAATTTTTCAAAACCTTTATTAATACAATAATAGTAATAATATATTTTTATAAAAAAGAGTTTATTATTATTACAGCTGTGGATTCGTGGAAAAGATCTTTTACAAAATTACTTATTTACAGTAATACACATTATGAACAAGGTAATCCACACTAAGGTTTGTTGATTCTATTGGTTTTCAGGTAGTCTATCCACATCAATGTGTAATCAGGCGGAAGGAAAACTTTTTGATGTATTAAAAAAATATATCTGTGAGTAGAGATAGGATAATTGGTGCACTAATTACCCGATTCACCTAAAATTAATAATACCAACTATTTCGTTTCCAATCTTCCTGTTTCATATCCACGTTCCATGCAGGGATATACACATAAAAATCTCTCTATTAACAATCAGGTGGGGAGAAAAAAGGATCATTGATTACTCAGATTAGTATGATTTCGCTGATTAAATACAGGCGGCAGAGCCCATAAAATAGAAAACCTTACTTTTAAAGCCACAAAAATTTACTGTATGAAATATCTCAAAAATAGCTTAGTTGTCTTTTGTTTATTTATTGCATCGGTGGTAAAGGCGGATGAAGGCATGTGGTTGCCTCAATTACTCCAGGCGCTGAATGAAAAACAAATGAAGAGTATGGGAATGAAGATCAGTGCCAAAGACATTTATAATATCAATAGCGGTAGCCTGAAAGATGCCATCGTAAGTTTTGGTGGCTTTTGTACCGGAGAAGTGATCTCTTCAAAAGGATTGTTATTAACCAATCACCATTGCGGATTTGATGCTATTCAAAATCATACTACCCTGGAGAATAATTATATAAGAGATGGTTTTTGGGCAAAAAATAACAGGGAAGAATTAAGGAATCCTGGTTTGTTTGCCACCTTTATTGTACGGATAGAAGATGTATCAAAACAGGTATTGAACGGGGTATCGGCTTCTATGAGTGAAAGCGAAAGACAATCTATCATAGATAAGAACAGTAATGAAATAAAAAAGAATGCTAAAAAAGAAAGTTACCAGGATGGTTTTGTCCGTCCCTTTTTTGAAGGCAATCAATATTTTTTGTTTATTACAGAAACATACAGAGATGTAAGATTAGTGGGGGCGCCGCCATCTTCCATTGGTAATTTTGGAAAAGATACCGATAACTGGATGTGGCCACGCCACACTGGCGATTTTTCCATGTTTCGCATTTATGCCGGCAAGGATAATAAGCCTTCTGAATATTCGGCGGATAACGTTCCTTATACACCAAAGAAATCGTTATCTATTTCATTAGACGGAGTTGCAGAGAATGATTTCACCATGGTTTTTGGTTTTCCGGGAAGAACAACCCAGTATATCCATTCAGCCGCCGTGCAACAAATAATGGAAGTGAACGACCCGGCAAAGATTGCCATCAGGGAAAAAGCATTAGGTGTAATTGATGGATATATGAGAAAGGATGAACAAATAAAAATTCAGTATGCTGCTAAATATGCGGGTATTCAAAACTCGTATAAAAAATGGCAGGGCGAAGTGCTGGGACTCACCAGTACCAATGCGTTGGGAAAAAAGAAAGCCCTTGAAACCGAATTTCAGAAAAGAGTGAACCTGCCTGCCGGTAGGCAAGGCGCTAATCCTCAATGGAAAACACAATACGGCACATTGCAAGCTGAGCTGGAATCTGCTTATGCAGAAATTAAACCATATGGTCTTGCACGGGATTATTATAATGAAATAGTGAGTAAGATTGAGTTGTTTGCTATCATATCACAGGTAAATTCATTGGTACCGGCATTTGAAAAGAATGGAAAAAAGGGGTATAGTGAGCAATTGATAAAAGTAAAAGCAAGGCTGGAAGAGATATATAATGAATATAACCCGGAGGTAGATCAGCGGTTATTCAGAACATTGATGGAGATGTATATCAAAGATCAACCCCGGGAATATGTTGCGCAAATCGCTAAATATAATTGGACAAACAATAACACTCACGACCCCGGCATCACAACATTAGAGTTGCTTTGTTATACCATGTCTGATCTTGCCTATCGGGATAAAATGAACAAAAGCTTACTCTTATCAGCAGATCCAGCAACAGCCGTCAATGCAATAAAAAAAGATTCTGCAATAATCATTTACCAGGAAATGCAAAAAACATATAGTGAAAATGTAGCCAGAAAACTGAATGAAATACAAAGCCGCATCAATAAGCTGCAACGCACCTATATGCAGGCACAAATGGATGTGTTTAAAGAAAAAACATTTTATCCTGATGCTAACAGTACACTACGGGTAACCTATGGCAATGTAAAAGGGTTTAACCCAAGAGATGGGGTTAGCTATGACTTCTATACTTACCTGGATGGGGTGTTGGATAAATACAAACCAGGTGATTATGAATTTGATGTGCCGGAAAAAATAAGAACATTATATAAGAACAAAGATTATGGGCAATATGGAAACAAGGGTAAAATGCCCGTTTGTTTCATCGCCAAAAATCATACTACCGGCGGAAATTCTGGTAGCCCGGCCCTGGATGCCTATGGAAATCTGGTGGGTCTCAACTTTGACAGAGCCTGGGAAGGCACGATGAGTGACATCAACTATGATCCTTCTATCTGCCGTAACATCATGGTGGACATACGATATGTACTCTTTATAGTAGATAAATATGCCGGCGCCGGCCACCTGGTGCAGGAAATGAAGCTGGTTCACCCTAAGAAGAAATAAAGAATATCGAACAAAGATCAGGCGAACAGGGAATTAAGAAGTATTGATGCCTGAAAGGGCTGTTTATCCTTCATTTTACGTAATTCCTTGTTCTTTATTCGATATTCAAATAGCCCTTTAAGCGGGCATTTTTATAGATTTTCCACAGTTTTTCCCCTATTTTTGCCTCCCGAAAAATCGGGACTTAAAAAAGAAGGCTTCACTATGTCAATTATTCAGGATATCAGAGAAAAATATGCAAAAGTTACGGTAGTACTTATTGCATTGGCGTTACTTGGTTTTATATTGACGGACTATTTTCAAGGTCAGGCCAGAAGTGGCGGCGGCGGCGCTTCCAGTAATATTGGAAGTATAAATGGTACCAATATTAATGCAACTGATTTTACTTCACAGGTAGCACAACTGGAAGCTAATATGCGGCAACAGCCGGGCTATCCCCCCGCTATGATCAATAGCCAGGCCGTAGAACAAGTGTGGAATTCTGAGATCAACCGAATTTTGATAGCGAATGAAGCTAAAAAACTGGGATTAAAAATTGGTAGCAAAGAACTGGGCGATATTTTATATGGCCCCAATATGCCACAAGATCTGAAAAAACAACTGTCTGACGAAAACGGCGGATACGACCCGGTGAGAGCAAAACAGAAAGTGGACCAGATGTTTAAGGATAAGAAAACTCCACAAGAACAAAAAGATAATTTTAATAACTATGTAGAGCAACTGAAACAACAGCGGCTACAAGAAAAATACGTTGCCCTTCTTACCGGTAGCATCAACTACCCCCGCTGGTACCTGGAAAAACAAAATGCAGACAACAGCCAGATTGGAAAAATTTCAATGGTTAGAGAATCTTTTGCCAGCATTGCCGATAGTACTATTAAAATCGAAGACAAAGAAATAGCTGCTTATGTAAACAAACATAAGAAAGACTTTAAACAGGAAGAGAGCCGGAACATCTCATATGTAATATTCAATGCATCGCCAACAGCAGGAGACTCGTTGGAAATAAAAAAACAATTACTGACGCTGAAACCCGAATTTGATACTACCACCAATGCACTTGCTTTTCTTTCCAGCAACGGAACCATGGAGGCTTCAGATGTTTATACCAGCGCTGCTGAGATGCAGGGAGTTGCAAAAGATTCAATACAAAAGCTGGCAAAAAATCAGGTGTTCGGACCATATTTAGATGGTAAAGATTATGTATTGGCTAAACTTATTGATACAAAAATTCTTCCCGACTCTGTAAAATGCCGTCATATATTATTAGGAGTAACAGATCGCCAGGGACAACCCATTATGCCGGATTCTGTAGCAAAAGCAAAAGCAGACAGCGTTGCCCTTGCTATAAAAAACGGAGCCAACTTTGACACTCTTGAAACAAGATACACCACCGATCAGGCAGCTCATGCTGACAAAGGAGTTATGACTTTTTCTTCTTCAACTATCCAGGGAAATGGGTTTGCAAAAGAATTTGGTCAGTTTATTTTATTTGATGGTAAGCCCGGTGATAAGAAAGTAATCAAGACACAATTCGGGTGGCATTATATTGAAATTCTTTCTTTTATTAAACCACAAACATGCTATAAAGTGGGCTACCTGAGAAAGGGAATTATTGCCAGCGATGAAACAGACAATAACGCACAGGAAGAGGCAAATCAGTTTGCCGCCGATAGCCGTGATGAGAAAATGTTTAATGAGGGATTTGAAAAAACACATAAGCCCAAAGGCCGTGAAAAAGGAATAGGGCAGAATTTAAAACCAAATGATGCGCAGGTGCAGGGTATTGGTTATTCAAGATCGTTGGTAAGAGCTATTTATGCTGCTAAAAGAAATGAAGTTTTAAAACCAGAACCGGTTGATGATAATTATGTAGTAGCAGTAGTAACCGCAGTATTTGAAGAGGGAACCAAAAGCCCGGCCGCAGCAAGAGCAGAAGTAGAACCAGAACTGATCAGGAAAAAGAAAGCAGAAATATTGATTAAAAAAATCGGTAAAGTAACTACGCTGGAAGCAGCAGCGGCAGCACTTGGTGGTAAACCAATCGAACCGCTGGATAGTATCCGGATGAAATCTACAGCAACACTTGGATATGAACCACGGGTTAGCGGCGCTGTATTTAATCCGGCTAATAAAGGAAAAATTGTACCCGAAGCTCTGGGGGGACAGAATGGTGTTTATGTGATAAGGGTTGAAAGCGTTTCTGCAACACCGGTTACCGCCGGCGATATTGCTGAACAGCGTAAAAATATGTATCAACAAACAAAACAGTATTATTCAAACCCGCAAGCACCAGTCTACCCGGTTAATGAGTTAAAGAAAGCGGCAACTATCAAAGACAAAAGATCCAACAGGTATTAAAATACTTTGCAACCAAAACCAACCGGAATAGTCCGCCATCTGGCGGACTATTTTGTTTTACGGATGTCGAAAACAACAGGCGGATACGATTTGTTATTTTTACAAAAGGGTATTAATCATATGAGCGAACTATTTATAAATAAAGTAGCTGAAAGCGGCCTGATAACCATTGATCTGGAAACCTATTATCCCAAAGGCGGAACAGCTTTGTTTGACCTGAAGGATTATTTATTTATGGGTATGATATTGAAAGAAAAAGATTTCAGGGAGGCCTTAAAAAATATTGACTGGTCGGTTTACCAGGATAAAAATATTGCTCTTACCTGTTCCGCAGATGCCATCATCCCGGTATGGGCATGGATGCTGGCAGTTACTTACCTGCAACCGGTGGCCAAAGAAATAGTGATGGGCGATGAAAAAGAATTACACAAAGCATTGTTTCTGAAAAATATTGCCGGGATCAACATCAATGAGTTTGCTGATAAAAGGGTCGTAATAAAAGGTTGCGGCGAAACACCCATCGGTGATTATGTGTATATGGAAATAACAAAACTACTGCGCCCTGTTGCCAAAAGTATTATGTATGGAGAGCCGTGCAGCACGGTGCCCGTATATAAGAAAACCCCAACCCCCGTCCGTTCCGGGACGGGCGGACCTAAAGCGGAGTAAATTTTTTTTGTAAGAGTTAGTAGCTCTGCTAACGAAAAGAAACGAATAGATATAAAGAAGCTGAAGCCCCATTAAGGGTTGGGTTTTCAAAACCACCCCCGCCGTTTAAAAATATATAACATCGTAATAGGAATTGCAAGCATTACTGCTACCGTGACAAAAAAACCAACCGGGTGTCCTGCAAAAGGAATCTTTTCGAAGTTCATTCCAAAAATGCCGCCGATTACCGTAGCCGGAGCCAGCAGACAGGTAACAATTGCCATTACCTTCATCACCTCATTCATCTTCATGTTCACATTGTTTACATGAAGATCCTGCAGGCTCACCATCACATCACGGTAGTTCTCACTCAACTCCGTTGCCTGTATAATGTGATCGTATACATCTTTATAATATTTAGTATGGCGATCTTCCAGCAGGTCATTATCGCTTCGTAAAAAACCATTGACCACCTCCCGCACAGGAGAAAAGTTCCTTTTCAGAATGATCAGTTCTTTTCGTAATTGTGTAATATGGCTTAAGGCCCTTGGGTTGTTGCCACGGGTCACTTCTTCCTCCACCACTTCAATATGGTCGCCTAATTTTTCCATTACCAGAAAGTAATGATCCACGATCATATCGAGTAGTGTATAGCAAAGGTAATCGGCACCCCGCTGTCTAATCTTACTATTTGGGGCCTTCAGTTTTTCCCGCAGAGAATTAAATACATCCCGATGAGCATCTTCCTGAAAGCTGATAACAACATCTTTGGAAAGAATGATACTGATCTGCTCCTGCTCCACAGCATGGGTTTCTTCATTGTAATAAAGCATATTAAGCAGGCAAAAAATACTGTTCTCTTCTTCATCTAATTTTGGCCGCTGGTTAATGCTTAGGATGTCTTCAACCACCAACGGGTGAATATCAAAATGAGTACAGATCATTTCTACATCTGTTTTTCGAAGACCGTCAACATTTATCCAGGTAGTGTGGCCGCTGGTTTTATACGAAAAGCAATCATCAATGGCCGATAATTTTTTTTCTTCCAGCAAATCGGCGTTATAATCAAAAATAGTTACAATCACTTCTTTCGCTTCTTCCCGGTGGGGAATAATAGTAGGATTGGCAGACAGAATTTCTTTTGTGCGCCGTATTGTAAACAGGTTGGTCGGGTTTAAATACTTCAGGTATTTATCGGGGCGAAGTTTTTCCAGGTTCATAATAGGAAAGTTAAGAAAGAATTACAGCTACAACAAAATTCAAATTAATTAAAGCACCTATTAATGCATCATCCATAAAATCAGTTAATAAATTTTAGAATAATCTTTTCATATTTTACAACATTATCAGATTCATAATTTGCAAAACGTGAAATTTCTTTCCCCGTTTTATCGGTAAAGATGATTAATGGGATAGTCGTAAAGCTGAATTGCTGTTGAACAGCTTCAATTCTATCTGCCGGCACCCGCACCTGTTGCCACCTCATTTTATATAGATCAACAGCCCGTTGCCAGTTGTCCCTATTTTCATCAATTGAGATACTGACCATTTTTAAACCCCTGCCCGCATATTTTTTCTGAATTAATTTTAGCTGGGGAATTTCTTTTCTGCAAGGCTGGCACCAGCTTGCCCAATAAACCAGCATATGTATTTTGGCCGCCGGGTCAAAAATAGATTGAAGACGACCATCGGAATTTAACAGCGATATATCAGGAAAGGGCTTACCATCATCGGGTCTTATAGCCAGGTAATTACTGAATAGTTTTCCGGCGGAAGATTGTTGCACGGAATTATTAAACAAGGAAAGGATTTCTATTAAGGCAGTCTTTGAATATTGTTCTTTTGAACGATAAATACTTTTTAAAAGAAAATAGGAAAAAGGATTTTCCCTGATACTACTTTTAAAGGAAGCAATTTTTTGCAAGCGTTGTGATGAATCAAGATTTTCCAACCAACCAAAATCTAGAAATTGATTTTTAAACAACAACTCATTTTCCCTGCCAGAAAAAATACGGGGCGACAGTATGTTTTTATTATCCCCTTCAATTTTTGTATAACCCGGCTCCGCAAAGAATACATCAGAAGAAAAATTAAGGCTATCATTACCAAGAGTATGGTTTCTGTATTGGAGCCGGATTACTTTTGTGCTGTCCCAATAATGAATGTCGGCCAGGAAAGGAACAAAAGAGTCGACGGGCTTTAACGTGAAAATAAAATGCCCGTTAATACTATTGGTTGAATCAAGCGGGGTTCTCCACTTCCCTGATTCGGCGATGTAAATTTTACCGTCAGGAATATTTTTTACCCATCCTTCAATAATAACTCCTTTCGCTTCTTTGCTGTTGTCACTTTTACAGGAACTGAAAAAGAAAGGAAGCCAAAAAAGAAACACCAAAATTTTCATAGCACCAGAAGTTATAACTTTTCATATAAACGCCTCAACTTCTCCCTGGTCATCATTTTTTCCCAATCACTTCCAAGTGCATTTTCCCAAAGCGGTTTCATGCCAAGCGAAACATTGATCATCTTTTCAAAATCATCTTCGCTTAATCCTTTACAGATGCCGGTTGGTATATCTATCTTGTTTTTCTCCACCATGTATTTGAATTCTTTTACACCGGCCGGATAATATTCTTCCAAATGATTCATTACAATACAATTGCCAATACCATGTTTAGTGCCCAATAAATAACTAAGCCCATAGCTTACCGCATGTGCTACCCCAACTTGTGAATAAGCAATACTCATACCCCCGGCATAAGAAGCCATCATCAGCTTATCATCACAATCTGCATCCCAATTGTTTTTATTGACAAACACATCCCGGCACAACTGCAATGCTTTTTCACCATAACTTTTACTGAATTCATTCAGGTAAGTTCCTTCCAGGCTTTCAATGCAATGGATATAACAATCCATTCCAGTATAGAAACGCTGGTTGGCGGGGGCATCGGCTGTTAACTCCGGGTCAAGCACTATCTGATCAAAAGGAGTGAAGTCAGAATTCATTCCTAATTTTTTAGTCGGGCCGGTTAATACCGTTGTACGGGATACTTCAGCGCCAGTACCACTGAGTGTAGGAATACCTGCTTTATATACTCCGGCGTTTTTTACCAGATCCCATCCCTGGTAATCGGCAGATGAACCGGGATTGTTCATCATCAGTGAAACGGCTTTGGCCAGATCCATGGTAGAACCCCCTCCAATTCCAATGACACCACTCACCGTACCAAATTCGTCTTTGAGTTGCTGTGCCAGTTGATCTACATAAGTAGTTTTTGGCTCGTAAGTAACGTCGACAAAAATTACCTTGTCATTTCCCCGAACAGGAATACGGCTGACTAATGGCTTGCCATCAAAATAATGGTCAACAAGAAAAATCATTGGCTTGCCTTCGTTACGATGCGGTGCAATGATTTCGTCTAATTGATTAAATGAGCCACGGCCATAGACTACATAGCCGACCATTTTGAAATTGCGAAAAGCCATGGAAAGAATTTTGGCCACGAAATTACACGAAACAACACGAATAGGCTTTAATAGAATTGACGATGTATTTTTCGTGTCAATTTGTGTGATTTCGTGGCTCTGTATTACAACAACCTACTTGCTTTTTCCAGATCTTCCGGCGTATCAATCTCAACGCCCATATAATCTACCACCACCATCCGGAGCGGTAGTCCATTTTCTAAATAGCGAAGGCACTCAATTTTTTCTGCTGATTCTAAAGGGGTGATTGGCCAGTTTGTAAAATCCAATAAAGCTTGTTTGCGAAATGCATACACACCGATATGTTCATAAAAGACAACGGGTATATTTTTATCTCTGGGATAAGGAATAACTGAGCGGCTGAAGAAAAGAGAATTCATATTTTTATCAACCGCCACTTTTACAAAGTTGGGATCCACAATGTCGCCATGATTGGTAATTACCTGCATCAGCGAAGCAACCTGCACCGTTGGATCATCAAACTGTTGTAGTAATTTTTCTAATGGTTCTCTTTTTACAAAGGGTGTATCGCCCTGCACATTTACAATAATATCAACATTCAGGGTTGCCGCAGCTTCAGCAATCCGATCACTGCCGCTTTCATGTTCATGCTGACTCATAATTGCATGACCACCAGCCCCCATTATTTCAGTAAAAATTATTTCGCTATCAGTTACTACCACCACTTCATCAAACAAGCCGGTAGCCACGGTTGCATCATACGTATGGCGGATAACTGATTTGTTGCCCAGCAACTGCATTAGCTTTCCTGGAAAACGGGTGGCCGCAAACCGGGCGGGAATCATGGCGATTTTCTTCATATTGTAAAACTACACACCCGAAGCCATAAATATTACCAGTTGATTATCGAGCAAGTACATTTCTAAAATATAAGAAGCCCCTTCAGTATATGCAATATGTATTTTATCAACCCAGGTATAGTCTTCTCCAAATGTCCGCTTTTCAATTTTTACTTCGTAGTCAATATCCCCCTTCTTAAATATTTTATTGTCTTTCGGAAACTCATCCTTTTCGCCAATTAATTCTTTAAACTCAGGAATTAAGCGCAGTAATAAAAAACCCTGCTGCAAAGAAAACTCCGGAAGAAAATAAACATCAGATCCATATTCAAAGCCAAGATGCTCATGCCACTCAGCACCATTTTTATAAAGCTGCTTTGTTGTTTGCCAGCCATTTTCTTCTATATTATTCATGTTTCCCGACTTTACCACCAGCTTGCTGCCAAATGGAACGGTAACCTGGGCAAAATAGTTTTTCATTTCCTTTACTGTCGCCAGTTTGGGTGGTGGCCAGGGAAATAAATAGGAATCGAGGATATACCCGGTTTTATTATTGTATTTTACTTTTTGCCAGTAACCCAAAATGCCCTCGGTAACGATACTCTTCAATTCTTCTTCATCATTTCGAAGGATTGTAATTTTTGTTCCATAAGGAATTTTGTCTAATACTTTTGCAGCCACATCCGGTTTTTCACGGATGCTTAAACCGGTTTTAGCAGCTACATACATGGTGCCGCCCATTAGTTGTGCAGCAGCATCAAGCGAAATAACAATAAGAGCCAGAAAAATAATTTTTTTCATGTAAAAATTTTTGAGTGGTGGCAGTATTTAGGCATCTGATTTTTGAAAAGGCTTTTTCAGCAACATCACAAAATCTTCATCTTTTTCATTGGGATAATCTTTGTCGATGCCATACCGTATTTCTTTTGGCGCCAGTTTTTTAAAAGTACCAAGCAGTCTGTCCCAGATAGAAAAGATAGCTCCGTAATTGCTGTCTGTATAAGGTTGTTTCCAGTGATGATGCACCTTATGCATATTGGGAGATACCAAAATATAGCTCAACCCATTATCCAGCCATTTTGGTAAACGGATATTGGCATGTTCAAAGGCAGTATAAAAAACCAGGACTGTCTGGTAAAGCATCACCGCATACATGGGTGCGCCACTAACAACGATGCCGATAAAGAAAAACAATCCCCGCACTACACTTTCCACCGGGTGATGACGCAGACCAGTGGTCACATCTACATTATTATCAGCATGATGAACAACATGAAAACGCCATAGCAATTTTACTTTATGCTCTACAATATGTACCAGCCAGCCACCAAAAAAATCTACAATTAATATGGTTAATAAAATAGTTGCGAGTATACCGGCGCCACTCCAGTTGATAATACCAAATTGATTGACGCTGCACCAATCGCTTATTTTGATAATAATAATAGCAAGGAATGTATGAATGATCAGATGGATAACGGTTAAACCAAAATTGATACCCGCATGCCGTATCCTTGTTTTTTTAAACCGCAATTGCAATAATGGAATAGCCCCTTCTATAATCCAGAAAAAAAGTAAACCGCCAACCAAGATTGCCATCCGTTCTACCGGTCGGTCTTCAAGAGTTGAAAAGTAGTTGATGATTTTATCCCACATAGTAATAATTAAAGAGAAAAGTTACGAAGGAAAAATAAGAAACGAATGTTAACCCGCCCCCTCTTGTTTAGCTTCCGGAAATTCATGTTTACAGTCAAAGCAATGGTTTACTTTATCCAGGGCTATCGCATAATCTCCAAGAAAAAAAGTAGAAATAGCCGTCAACCAGTTCGAGGCTTTCCGTGGCGTACTTACAAACTCAACATTATGTGACCCGCATTGAGGACAAAGAACAGTCAGTTTTTTTTCTTCTGCTATCCGGGACAAAATCTCCCGGGCCCTTTCTGCATCTTCTTTCGCTACCATTATTTTAATACCGCCAACAGCATTGGTAAGTATCGGGTTGATGGTTAAGGTGAATTCATCTTTTAACCAGGAAGGAATACCCTCTTCTTCAAGCACACCTTTGGCAATATGCGCTTCCACATAGTTATTATATGAGTTAAGTAAAATAAAGTCCATTATCAAATGTAAATGAAAAACCCCGCCCTGTATCATCAAAGCGGGGTTTCCGAAAATCCTTTTTTCTCAACGGCCATATTCATCCCCATACTCTTCAGCATATTTTTCATATCGCTTGATCAGTGCAATGTTATTCTTTTCAATTTCCGTTAAAAAGCCTTTGATATCAACGGTATTAGGCACATACCAATCCTGCATTTCAAATTGCTGACGCAAATGTTTTCTATTGAAACAATAACCATGTCGGGCAAAAATTTCATTCCTCATAAACTCAAGATCTTCTTTCATCATGTTTTCTACATCTTTTGCTTTCAATAGACGTTGTGATGCTTGCGGGTAGTCGCCAACCCCTGGCTTGTATTCATATACCTTTCGTTGTAGCTGGTATTTTTTTTCTTCTTTACCTTTTGCATTGGGCTTCCAGGAGCCAGTAACAGCATCAGGCGCAGATTCGTCAATCATGAAGCTAAATTCGCCATCATCTTTATGATCGCCCGGTTCTTTTGCTGAAAATGAAAATGAGGTACCAGTCTTTATAAATGTTCCAGAGAAAGGACGGTCGTTGCCACCAACGATTGTTCTGCCACCAACAGAGTCGCCAACTACTTTTGTAATCAGCATAGTAATTTTATTGGTACCAAAGGCACCAACAAAAGAACCCAGCAATTTTTCCAGCGGACTTGGTGCCGGAACGGGAGTAGTTGAGCCATTCTGTAAAATAGTGGTGTCAGGATTTTCTTTCGGCGTTTCTTTATCTGCTTTTGTATCGCTTTTATTATTGTTACAACTGATGATAAAAGAACCAGCCAGTAACAGAACCAAAAATTTTCTCATGGTGAAAGGTTTAAATTTGTAGTAGTTAATATCTAATTGTCTTTAAAACTACTACAAATTATTAGTCGCACAAATATTTGGAATGCAGGATTACTGCTGGCCCTGGCTTTTTTTTGCTGGTTAATGGCCGACATCACGATGGCTTACATCCCCTACAACACCGATGTTGGCTTTCTGCGGATAAAGCAGCAATACATTGATATTGACCACTGGAGAGGAGCTTTCTTTATCCATGTATATGCAAGTATGTGGGTGCTGTTTGCCGGGTTTACCCAGTTTTCAAAAAAACTATTAAAGAAGAACCCCAGGCTGCACCGGACACTGGGCTATATCTATGTGGCGGACGTATTGCTCATCACAGGGCCCGCCGGACTGATAATGGGTTTTTATGCCAACGGGGGATTGTGGTCAAGGATAGCGTTTGTTACTTTAGCCGTATTATGGATTTTCTTTACCGCAATGGCGTTGGTAAAAGCAAAGCAGAAAAACTTCAAAGCCCATCGCAACTATATGATGCGAAGCTATGCCCTTACCTTATCAGCGATAACGTTAAGGGCATGGAAATATGCGATAACAAATACCATGACATTGCCGCCAATGGATGTGTACAGGGTGGTGGCATGGGTGGGCTGGGTGGTGAATCTGGGTGTGGCGGAATACATTATCTATCGGATCAAATTGAAAAGCCTATTAAAAAAAAACCTACAGCCTGCAAGGAGTTAATTGGTTAATCAGGTATTAGGCTTTTTAATTGAACAGGCCTCTTTGTTCTGAAAACCTGATTAACCAATCCCCGATAAACTAATTAACTATTGATTCAGCATCAGCGGCATCACCAGCATCAGCATTTCTTCATTTTCATCAAGGTCTGTTGGTTTGATGATACCGGCTTTGGTTGGGGTTGATAATTCCATATTGATATCATCGCTGTCTGCTGCGCTGAGCATTTCTATCAGAAAACGGGCATTGAAAGCGATCATTAAGTCCTCACCATTATACTGGCATTTCATTCTTTCATTTCCTTCAAAGCTGAAATCAACATCCTGCGCAGCCAATTGTAATTCGCTGCCGCTGATGCTTAAGGCTACCTGGTTAGTACTCTTATTACTGAATATACTAACCCGGCGAAGTGCATTTTGAAAGTCATTTTTATTGACAGTCAGCCGGTAGGGGTTATCGGTTGGTATCACCACTTTATAATCCGGAAAACGGGCATCAATCAACCGGCAACTCATTTGTGTGGTACCATGTTTTACAAACAGATGGTTACTGTTATAGCTCACTGTTATTTCATCCTCATTAAAAGGAATGGCTGATTTAACAAGGTTCAGTGGCTTTCGGGGAACGATAAATGAATCTGCCTTAGGACATTTTACATCTGTTCTTTTATACCGCACCAACCGGTGTGCATCTGTTGCCACACATTGTAATCCTTTTTTATCCAGCTCAAAATAAACACCCGTCATTGCAGGACGAAGGTCATCGCTGCTGGTAGCAAATAATGTTTTATTGATAGCTGTTACCAGGGCCGAAGCTGTCATGGTAAAAGAAGTAGTATCGTCAGCGCCGGGTTCTTTTGGAAAATTATCCGGATTTTCTCCCATTACTTTATACTTGCCATTATCACTGGTAATTTCAATACCAAAATTCTTATCAATATTAAAAGTGAGGGGCTGGTCGGCAATATTTTTTAAGGAATCCATCAAAATTTTTGCAGGGATACAAACCTTACCGCTGTCTTTGGCTTCAATATCCAGTTGAACCCTCATTACGGTTTCCAGATCGGTAGCTACAACGGTCAGTTTGTTTTTTTCCACTTCAAACAAAAAGTCTTCGAGAATGGGCAACACGGTATTGGCATTAATAACGCCGGAAATGTGCTGCAACTGTTTCAGTAAAGAAGAGGAGGAGGCAATAAACTTCATCTGTATAGTTTTTATTTTGCTTTTTGGTCAGATGGAATTCGGAGCAAAAAATTTTCTTCGCCGGGTAAACAAATTGCTTGAAAATTTTTTACCCTCATTTCATCGTCAATTGGTTTAAGGCGAAACTACTGATTTTTAGATTACTGCCAATACCTATTCAGACGGAAGATGAGCCAGGGTTAGTATTGGCATGATGGGGGAAATGAAAGCTTTTTTGAAACATAAAAAGCGATAGACCGGTCATCCCGTAAAAATTTTATCATGAAATATCTTTCAATGGTTCAGGCTATCCATAACAAATTCACGGCGGCGGCGGCTTACTTCAACGGATGTGCCATCAGTTAGAAATAATAAACCCTGCTTATCATAGCGGGTAATAAAATACCTGTTTAACAAATGAGATTTATGCACCCTGATAAATCCATGATCTTTCAACATTATTTCATATTCTTTGAGGGTTTTTGCCGAAACAAACTGTTTGTTATTCACCAGGAAAAAACGGGTATAGTTTCTATCGGCTTCCAGCCGGACGATATCTTGAACAGGAAAATACTTTATATCCGATACCGTTGGCACGGCCAGCCTGAAAAGGTCTTTATTCCCCGCTTCAATGTTTTGTATGAAATTTTTGAGTAACTGCCGGTTTCCTCCGGTACTTGTTTTTTTTAATTTAAACTTTTTTACCGCCCTGACCAACTCATCCGCATCAATAGGTTTAAGCAGGTAATCGAGTGCACTGAATTTGATGGCCTGTATGGCATACTCATTGAACGCCGTGGTAAAGACAACTTCAAAATTCCAGTCAGATGATTCTGTCAGCAGATCAAAACCATTCTTCTGAGGCATTTTTATATCCAGGAAAATAATGTCAGGGCGAAACAATTTCAGCTTCTGTAATGCTATATCCACACTGGTTGCAGATTGTACAACCGTTATTTCAGGGCAATATTGATGGATCAGCCATTGCAGCAGTTCAATAGCCGTAAACTCATCATCAACAATTAATGCCTTTATCATATGTCTGCATTAAAATAAAATGGGATACTGATCACTACTTTAGTTCCCGCTGCTAGCGCAGGACCGTCATTAATATACAAATCAGTGATTTCCACCGTTGCCAGCCTGCCTGTCTTCTGTTCCAGCAATTTCAGCCTGTCATGAATGATCTGAAGGGCTTTACTTTCAAACGATTCAGCTGAAGTTTGTTTATTTTTTATCTCAGCCGCTTTTTTCCGGCCCACCCCATTATCGGTTATTTCGCAGCGTAAATGTGTATCACCGATGTTAGTAAAATGAATATCCAGTTTTTTTTCGCCTTCCTTATTCAACAGTCCGTGCCAGATCGCATTTTCCACAAATGGCTGCAGGAGCAGGGAAGGAATTAATATTTCTTCCTGGTCCAGTGATTCATCCATGATTATTTCATACCGGAACGAATCTTTAAATCGTAATGATTCAATTTCGAGGTACATTTTGACTACTTTGATTTCTTCATCCAGTGTAATAAAATTTTTGTCCGCATGCTGCAGCACCAATCGCAGAAGGTTTGAAAAAACGGTGAGGTATTTATAGGCCAGCCGGGGTTGTTCCGATACGATCAGGTGCTGAATGGCGCTGAGTGAATTAAAAAGAAAATGAGGGTTCATCTGCAAACGCAGGTTCATAAACTTTGCTTCCGCCATTTTCTGGTTAAGCTCCAGCAGATCTAATTGCGCCTGCTTCTTTTCTTCTTCAGCCCGGGATAAAACAATTTTATTGGCACAAAGTGCAGCTACGGTGGTGAGTATTTGCATATGACGGGGTGTAAAGAAATTCTTTTGTGAATGCTCACTGTCAATAACACCCATCACCTTTCCTTCTATCAGTAAGGGAACACAAATCTCCGAGATCCTGTTCATATCATCAATGATATACCTCTTATCAGTGGATGTATCATTTATTATTTCGGGCTTTCCGGTTTCGGCCACATGACCCACAATTCCTTTTCCAAGCGGAATGATCAGTGGATTCAGAATTTTGTTTTCTTCCGTCGTCTTTGGTCCCCAGGCCGCTTTTTGAACAAGATGATCTCCTTTTTCATCCAGGAGGTAAATCACACAATCCTCAAAATCCAGTTTTGATATACAGTTTTTGGCCACATCCCATAAAATTTCCTCCGTGGAAGATTTTTTACCGATAGAAGTGGCAAAAAATGAAATCACTTTTTCCATCTCCAGATTCTGTTGCAGGTTTTCACTGATTATCTGCTGTTCTTTTAATTTTTCCTCACTCCGTTTCCTTATTCTTTTTTCTCTTGATTTAAAGAATAACCATCCTGACGCCATAAGCAGTAATAAGGCAGATAACCGGAACCACCATGACTTCCACCAAAGTTGTGTAATGGTTAATTTGAAATCGGTTTTGGAATAAACCCAATCACCTTTGCTGTTTTGAACCCTCAGCTGAAAACTATAAGTACCCGGCGATAACGAACTGTACTGGACAAAACTCTCCCGTGCAACTTTCCAGTTCTTATCCGCTCCGTTAAGTTTATATTCAAGCGTCAGGTTCCTGTTAATAAAACTTCCGGGGCTGAAATAAAATGTAAATGAATTTCCCGAATTCCGGAATTCCATTGTATTGGTGTGCATTACATTCAATAACGAATCACCTCTCTGAATTTCATAAATAAATGGTACAGGTGTCACTTTATCCAAAGCATTGATATTTGAATACTCAAGGCCACGGGGAGATGATATGAATATATAACCGCTTGTATCAGCAGTCAGGTACGTTTTTTCATTATTGGCAATGGAGGAAGGATTTTCGGGATCATGCATATAATTAATCAATTCCTTAGTGGCGGGGTTAAAGATGTAGATACCTGAACCGAGTGATGTAAAACCCACTCTTCCGTCGAGCAAGCCTTCAGAATAAAATAGTTTATCCGAGATTTTTTTCCCGTTCTGATCCGTCAGTCCGCTGAATTGTTCGGTTATTTTATTCTGTAAAACGGAAAACCTGTACAGCCTGTCGCTGTTTCCCGTCATCACCAGCAATTCATTGTTATTGATCCGGGCAATATTTACCACCCCGGGTAATGAAACCCGTGCAATGATTTTTTTATCCCCATAATCAACAATAATTATTTCATTGCTGAATGAAAAAGCCACTTCATTCCCCGACATAAAAGCACCATCCGTAAACTGCCTGTTGGCAATAAGGGAATCCCAGGGAAAAGCGGATTGTATAAATTTTCCATTTTCATCCATTATGTATTGGAAATAAATCCCCACCAGTACAATTCCCCTGGTTTTGGTGAAGATGATATTCCTGATGCCATAATCCGGTTTTTCATATACTGGAATAATTTCATGTGCCCGGCGCAGGGTATCCAGCATTAATATGGCGGTTTGAGTTCGCAGCCAGATCTGGTTTTTTTCATCGCACCATACTTCGCGGATATTATTATTCCGCAATAGCGGTGTATTGGAGGAATTATACTGCCGGATGCCTTTACCATCATACCGGTTCAATCCTTCTGCAGTGCCTATCCACAAAAAACCATCCTTGTCAATGCAGGTGCGGATGGTCTGGTTGTTGCTAAGGCCTTCGGCGGCGGTGAGTTTCTGAAAGACAAGGGGCTGGCCGTTCGCCTTCAATAAAAAAGCAACTAAAGCAAGAACAGGCAGAAATAAGATTTGTTTATTTTTTTTCAATCATTTTTGTTGTGTTTGAAAATACAAATTTTCCCTGTTTAGTTCTTCCTGTACAGGTAAATAATTTTTGTCTCATCAATATATTGAGTTAACGCCAGTGGATTTTCACAAATTACATAGGGCCTGTATTTATGTAAACCCCCGCCTAATATACAACCGCAAATTAGTTTATCACCCGCCCATACACATAAGTTTACTTTATATGGAATTGAAATTCCTAAATAAACAGGTGCATCGGGGTAATCATTTGTATTCCATAAATTAGTTGCAGGATTGTAGCTGTCCGTATTTTTTGATTCTGGCCCTCCCACAACAATCATTTTACTGCCCGTCCATAACGCCTGGTGAAAGGATCTGCCGGTCAACCCGGCAGCTGTAGTGGTACCTACCCATGTATTTGTAACAGGATTGTATTTAGCACCGCTATTAAAAACGCTTCCGGTTAAAAAATAAGGATTTGCACAGGTTGGTGTCAATCGTACATTACTACCACCCCAAATAACCATTTCAGCTCCTGTCCAAATAGCCGAATGACCTTTACGCCCGGTTAATGATGAACCTGCAATTGCTGTATATACACCAGTAGAAGGGTTGTACTTTATTCCATTTGGCAAAAAATAAGTGGAGTCATATGTGATATAAGTAGTATCTTCTGAATTTGTGTAAAAATCGTAGTGTACGCACATTTTTGATTTTGGTACTTTGAGATTACCACCCCAGATTATCATTTCAGTGCCGGTCCATACAGCAGTATGATTTTCCCTTCCAAAAAAGAAAAAAGCTAAGCCCGGAGCAGCTATTGGTGACCATGTATTAGTTGAGGGAGTATAAGCAGCACCATTAGAATAGCAACCGCTGCCGGCAACACCACCCCAGAACAATACCTGGGTTCCTGTCCATACGGTTGTAAAATCTAAACGTGATGAAGGGCTATTGTTTGTATTCATTACTGAAGCAGTATTTGTAGTCAGATTTATTTTCCAGCCTGATTGAGAAACCCCATCCCATATTATTATTTCATTATTACAAAGTATTTGTGTTACGTAGGGAATAATCGGCCCATTAATAATTTCTGCAGATGACCATAAATCTGTAACGGGGTTATACCGGTAAATAGAATCGGGGGTAAATGTTATAAAAGCACCGCTGTACCAGTTGGTCGGAGGTACATGACCAAGACCTGGAGATGAACTGTTATCATCCTCTGATTGATTGATCTTATACCATGTTTTAGCAGGGAGTGTACCTGGTATTATGGTTGTTAAATCCTGCTGGTAATACCCGGCTTTAATAAAGCCAATACCCTGCAAGCCGGTATGATTACTGCTGTCACTCAGCACCATTGTTCCTTTCGGCAGGTTGTACTGAAGTCCCTGCCATTGGGTGCCATCATAGAGGTTGATAGTTTTTTGATTACTATTATAAATGATCAGCCCGTTAGCAGGAGTGTTGATGTTATTACGGTTAGTTTCAGTCATCCTGGGTAATAGCATTCCCTGGTTAATTGAATTCAGGTGCAAAAGGGCGGACGGATCCGTACTCACCAAGCTACCAATTCCCACACTGCCGGTGCTCCTGAAAATATTACCGCTGCTCTGGCTCCAGTAGTTTTCATTGTTGTTCAACAGCCATTTCCATCCATTACTATAATAATAAAAACTTTTCTGTGTACTATCATATACCATCAGACCTTCTGGCGGATTTGAGATGGCGGTCTTTGTATTTCTGTCCATACGGGGAATTAATACCCCTAGATTGGGACTTGAAATATCAAGTATGGCCTTAGAATTAGGAGTGACTGTACCGATCCCAACATTTTGAGAAAAAGCAGCCTCAAAAAAACAGGAGGCAACTAACAATTGCAGAAGGAATAGTTTTTGTTTCATGACAACAGATTTAAAGTTGACACAAAACAATGAAAGGGAAATTTAGCGGAACGAACCTGCTTACCTAAAGGAAAAACAGATTTATCAAACGGTGATACCGTAAATAAAAGCGGGGGGTTATTCAACTCCTTTCATCATCAAAAGCGTTGGGGCGAAACAACTGATTTTTAGATTACTCCCAACACCTAAAAGGGAGTGGTGGATTATTGATAGCCCGGATGGATATAGTTGGTTTAAAGCCGTTTGCAAATCGCAGCTTTGGGTGTATATTGCCTGATTACAATTTCAATTCATGTTTGATAAATTATTTGGAAGAAATAAGAAAAAGGACGAACCACCCGTTGAGCCGGACACCTCTTTTGGCCGCTATTCAGACAATAATAAACCGGTAGCAAAAGTAAACCGATGGACAGATGCAGAAACTTTTTTCAAAGAAAAAAAATATACTGCATCGATGGATGCTTTTTTTGATTATCTGAAAGACGATTCTGCTCAAAATGTAGTGTATGAACGTAATGGTGACGAAGGCCGCTTTCATTTGTACCAGGGATCTAAAATTGTAAGGGGTAATTTTAATAACGAAGTGCTGAAGGCAGAAGTAACGCTGGCCCGCATGCCACAACCATCAGTGCCGGTAATGAGGCGTTTGCTGGAATTGAATTTCAGTCTTTATTACAGTCGTTTTGCATTGGATAATGACAGGCTTTGTATGAGTTTCGACAGCGATCTGCAAACAGCCAGCCCAAGCAAATTATATTATGGATTAAAAGAACTTTCAACCAAGGCCGACAAGCAAGACGATTTACTGGTACAGGATTTTGCCATACTTGAAACGACCGATGACGGGCACATGGTCAAAGTTTCTGATGCAGAAAAAGAAGTGAAATATGAGTACTTGCAATTATGGATCAAACAATCATTAGATACGATTGCCGGGCTGGATGCAAATAAATTTTCTGGCGGAATTGCCTATATCCTGCTGGCATTGCTATTTAAAATTGATTATTTGATGACACCTGAAGGAAGGCTTTTATATGACCTCGAAAAAATAACAGGAATTTATTTTAAAAAAGACGAAAGGCCGGTAATAGAAAAGAACCGGGATATGGTGGAGGCCTTTAAAGTCATTCAGCTAAAACCAAAGGAAGAAATATTCAGTTGCCTGATCCGGTCGAAATATACGTTTTCAATTGTGGCTCCACAACCCTATAAAACAATTACCGAATCTATTCATGTCGCTAATCAGAATCTTATTTGGTACAAGGATAATAATTATCCGTTTATTGCAAACCAGATTGCTGAATATGGCTTTTCATTTTGCCAGTATTCTTATAGTTTGCCAAAGGTAATCTCGGAGTTATTTCATTTGTATATGATAGTCAATTACGCAGAATATTTTATTGCACTGGGATTCAAACTTGCTTATTACGATGCAAAGAAGAATGAATTTGTATCAAAAGGAATAATTGAAAAGATCAAGTCCATCCAGGAAAAATGGAAAGAGAAATATCCATTGCTAGATTTTAAAACACAAAACCTGCGATTCGACAACCTCGTTAATTTTAATTATTCATTTACCAATGAAATTGAATTTTTAAATATGGAAGCAAAATAAAATGGATTCTCAACAAATCATAGAACAATACCAGAAAGCAATCATACAAATTGCAACAGCAGGCGGCACTGGCACCGGATTTTATGTAAAGGAATTTGACCTGATAGTTACCAATGCACATGTGGTAGCTGAAGATGCAGAAGTAACAATTGCCGGAAAAGCATTTGACAAAGCCCTGTCAAGAGTTTGGTACACCGATAGAAAACATGACCTTGCTTTTTTACAGGCACCAACGGGTATCGAATTGCCCGAAGTCCGCCTTGGTCAATACGATCAAATGAAAGATGGCGATGCTATTGTGGCCATTGGTCATCCGTATGGACTGAATTATACTGTTACACAGGGAGTGATTTCAAAAGTTGACAGGATAAGAGACGGATTGAAATTTATTCAGATTGATGCGGCCATCAACCCCGGCAATAGTGGCGGCCCGCTGGTAAATATGAATGGAGAAATAATTGGTGTCAACTCATTTATAATAAGAGGAGGTGACAATCTTGGCTTTGCATTGCCCGTTAATTATCTCCGGGATGCATTACAAATGTATTTTCCCAATAAAGGGCAAGCGTCTACCCTTTGTTTCAGTTGCAGCTATCTGGTAACACAAAATAATATAGACTCAAAAAAATATTGTCCCAGTTGCGGTACCGAAGCAAAACTGCCGGAGGTCCCTGAAAAAGAAATAGAAGCAGTAGGTGCGGCAAAAACAATTGAGGAAATCTTAAAAGTGCTGGGCAAAGATGTGCGGCTGGCAAGAGAAGGAGTAAATACCTGGAGTGTAAAAGAAGGCTCTGCTAAAATAAAAATCACTTTCAATGCTGAAAACTTTTTTATTGCAGGCGATGCTTATTTATGCCAGATGCCATCCGACTCAACAAAAATTAAACCGCTGTATCAATTCCTGTTACAGGAAAACTTTAGGGTAAATGGGTTGGTGCTGAGTTGTGTAAAACAAAATATTGTATTGAGCTGCATCATGTATGATCTCGACATGACCAAAGAAAACGGGGCTGATTCTTTCCGCAATCTTTTTCAGAAAGCCGACTACTACGATGATTTTTTAAAAACGGAATATAGCTGCGTTGACCGGTTGGAAGAATAGTATGCAGCGGAACGCTTCTTTTGAATTTTGCTATTTAAAAGAAGCCAATAGCAGTCTGATGCATTAAATGCTTAGTATAATCTACTTTTCTTTTTATACTTTTAATATGTTTTGAAACCTTTTCTAAAGCATATTATTTTAATAACCTGCTGTTGCATTGCCCAATGCCTGCATTCGCAAACCACACAAATTATCCGCTATACCACTAAAGAGGGGCTACCGTCCAACTCTGTTTACCGGACTATTATTGATAAGAGAGGATTTCTATGGATAGCTGGTGAAACCGGTGTAAGCCGTTATGACGGGAGAGGGTTTAAAAACTACACAACCATCCACGGTCTGCCTGATAACGAAGTGACTGAACTGATGATTGACAGCAGCGGTTTATTGTGGGTATTACCGTTCCGGAAAAAACCGGCGTACTACAATGAAAAGAAAGACCGATTTGAAAACAGCGACACCGACCCGGAAATTAATAAAATTGAAATGGGCAATACCAGCTCCACCAGTGTATTGATACACGGTGGAATTGCTTTTTGTAACAACGAGCGAACCCTCTGCATTTATAAAGATGGCAAAACAACAAAGTATCCAAAAATATTTGGCGAAAAAATAAGACCCCGGCCGGACAGAATCATAGACTATCAACCAGGTAAATATCTTATTGTTTGCAGCGACTCACTTCGCTATATGGAAGAAGGGAAAATTACAAAAGCAGTTTACTTCGGGTATTATTATAACTGGTCGGAGTATTTTAATAACACCCTGTATATTTCTCAGCCTGAAGGCATCACAGCGTTTAAACTCAATAACAATGGTGAGTTGACAAACACGAAGAAACAACAGTATCCTTTTTTATTAAAAGTAATGAGCAGGGCTGGTAAAGACCTCGCCGTTACTTCTGCCAGCGGCAACACCTATATCGTAGATGCGGCAACGCTGGCATTAAAAGAAAATATATTCAACGAAATTATTGTCCGCAATGTGCTGGAAGACCACAACGGCAATTATTGGCTATCTACCAAAGACGAAGGGCTGATAAAAATCCAGCAGAAAAGAATTTCTTCTTACACCGAGAATAAAGAACTGGTAAAAAGCTTTAATGCCGTACTTAAAACGGCGACTGGTAAAATAGTAGCCGGAAATAACAAAGGGGAACTATACATTTATGATGGACTGTATGAAGCAAAAAAAATAATACTGAACACTCCGGAAAACAGTTCCGACACCTGGGTAAGAAATATATTGGAACTGAAAAACGATATTTATGTGGCCACACAAACTGGCTCCTTCCTGATTGACAACAGGTCCTTTGTTATAAAAAAATCGTTCCTGGAAGGGGACAACAAGTCCACCAAAGCGGCGTATAAAATAAATGATTCAACACTGCTGCTTGGCGGGCATGCACAGTTGTTCGAATACAATACCAGCAATGGAAAATTTACCGACAGTGTGCTGAAAAGGGTGACCGCCATCGGCACAGATGATAAGCAACATATTTATATTGGCTCTATTGATGGACTTTACCGCAGGGATAAAGACTCTCTTTTTTATTTTGGCAAACAATACAAAGCCCTTACTTACCGGGTTGTTTCCATTGTAAACACAAGAGATGGTTTAATGTGGATTGGCCGTAGCTCTGATTCATTATTAGTGTTGAAAAACGACAAGCCGGTTGCCAGTATTCCATTGGGAACAACGATACCCGGCACTGTTTGTAAAATTATGTATAGTAATAAACCCGGTGAAATATGGATAGGCACTGATAAGGGACTGAACAAATTAAGCTACCGGTTCAGCAACGAAAAGCTGGTCTATAATAATATGTACTTCAGCACAGTCGATGGGTTGATTGGCGAACAGGTAAATGACATCGCCATTAAAAACGACACCGTATATGTTGCAACTACCGGAGGCATCAGTTATTTGCCGGCGAACCTGCAACTGCCCTTGGCAGATATTGCCACTTTTATCACCCGGGTGTCGGTGAATAATATTGACACCGCCATTTTATCTTCTTACACACTGCCATTTTCTAAAAATAATATACGTATAGAATTTTCCGCTGTTGACCTTACCGGCTTCAATCCATTTTTTGAGTACAGTATTAATAACAGTGATTGGATAAGGGTTGAAAACAATTTATTATCACTGCAAAATCAGCCACCGGATAATTATGCAATACGAATAAGAAGCATAAAAAGAGACGGAACACCTTCTTCACAATTTGCTACAATCAGTTTTAGGATTAAAACACCTTTTTGGAAAAGCAGTTGGTTCTGGGCGGCACTTGCATTGACCGGGTTTGCTGCTATTTTATTTTTTAACCAACGGAGAAACAGGCTGCGGCAAAAAAAGGCGGTAGATAAAATAACCACCGAAAAAAAATTAGCTGAGCTGGAAATGCAGGCATTAAAAGCACAGATCAACCCGCATTTTGTTTTTAATTGCCTTAACTCTATCAAAGGATTTATCTACGAAAAGAATTATGCACAGGCCGATAAATACCTCGACAGATTTTCTGACCTGATGCGCAGTACCATTGATAATTCCGATGCGTCGGTGATTTCGTTGACGGAAGAAATAAAGTACCTGGATAATTATTTGCAATTGGAAAAACTGCGGTTCGCAGAAAAATTTGATTATCAGATAACGGCTGATACAGGAATCAACAAAGAAAAAACATTTGTACCCGCCATGCTCTTGCAGCCCTATGTGGAGAATGCCATCCGGCACGGCATCCGGTTTTTAGAAAATAAAAAAGGGCAGATACTTATTTCGGCCACCGTGGAAAAGGATATGCTTGTATGCACCATTGATGACAATGGCATTGGCCGGGAAAAAGCAGCGAAGCTGAAAAGTAAAAATCATATTGAATACCAGGGCAGGGGCATGAGTATTTCCCGGAGAAGGGCGGAGTTGTATCACATTCAGCAGGAGATAAGGGATAAGAAAGATCCGGAAGGAAACAGCCTCGGAACTTCCATCATTTTAAAAATACCTTTAGAACTGAAACCATAATAAAAGGACAGATAAGGAATGCCTTGTCTCCAAACCTATAACATGCCAACCACCAGCTGCATTATTATTGACGATGAAGAAAAAAACATACAACTGCTGCAGAATATGCTGGAGATGCACTGCCGCCAGGTAAATGTGATAGCCACCAGTGCCGATGCAACAAAAGGGGTACAATTGATCGAAGGCCTGCAACCGCAATTGGTTTTTCTGGATGTGGAAATGCCGCACCTCAATGGCTTTGATTTATTAAAAAAGCTGGAACCGGTTTCTTTTGAAGTAATTTTTGTAACCGCTTACAGCCATTATGCAGTTGAAGCATTTGAACACCATGCCACTGGTTACATTACCAAACCGGTGAATGCAGAAAAATTAATAGCCGCAGTTAACACCGCCGTAAAAAGAATAGAAGAAAAGTCAATTAATAAAAACCTGTTTTCGTTTTTGGAGCAAAACAGCAAGCAGGCCACCCCGGATAAAATTCCTTTATCCACCACCAATGGGTTGGTATTTGTAAAGATCGCCGACATACTATATTGCGAAAGCAGCGGTAATTACACTCATTTCTTTTTGTGTGATGATAAGAAGATTGTGGTATCAAGACAACTGGGTGAATATGAAAAACTATTACCGGAAAATAATTTTACCCGCATCCATGATAAATATATCATTAACCTCAACTACATTAAGGAATACATAAAAGGCAGTGGCGGCGAAGTGGTGCTGGAAAATGGAAAGGAAATACCTGTGGCTACGAGACGAAAAGAGGATTTTTTGGCAAGATTTGAGAAGTGGATAAAGAGAAGGGGGTGATTAAATTGCTTTAACCCAATTACAGTTCAGTTAAACCATAAAAAAGTAAAAAAATATTTTATTTTTTACACAGTTCATGTTGTATGCCGCTTTTTTTGTCACCCGAATAAATTTCTTATTTTTTCAATGATGTTTGTATTTCGTTTGGTTGGATTAATATTTAATTCGTCAAATGGGTTAAACTCCGGTTCAAGTCCTTCTTCAATTATTCGTCCACTTTCATATCGTTTTCCGTCTATGTCAACTAAGTAGGGAAAACAGTAAAATGTTGTTCTATAAATCTTTGGGTCGGGAAATTGAAAATCAATAACAGCTTCTTTTATAAAAGTTGTTTCAAAACCGTTTGCTAATAATTCTTTATCAATAATTGCTTTTAAATCTTTTGCATTTAGTGTCAAGGGTCGAATATTTAATTCTGTCGGATCGAACGAAACTTGAAATATGTCTAAAGACGCTTTTGTTAAGTGAAGTCGTTTTGCTGCGTTCAATAACCAATCACACATATAGCCACCATTATAATACCGCTCTGTCCCAAAGAAACTCTTTGTGATGTTATGGGGAATTCCGTTTAGGTTTTTTCGCTTTGGCATGAGGTCTGTCTAAAGTGGCATACAACGTTAGGGCTTTGCGTTCGGTGGGGCATTTGAAAAACGTCAGCCGACAACTAAAGCCCAATATTGTTTTAAAAGTTGAAGATAAGAACTAAAGCTAAATTATTAACGTCGAGCCGTAACTGAAGCTGATAGCGAATTACAGCCGAAGTTCCAATGTCCTGCCCCAATAACACCAAACCCCATGTTGCACGTTCGTGCTAATTTCGAATGTAAGTTTTTTCTGCTTTTAAGTTAATATCAAAACTCATTTTTAATCCCCTTGTTTACATAAAACCTTCTGAAGAATTTGATGTTTGATTTATCTTTTGATTTTCTTTCAATTAATTCCTTAATTTCTTCTTGCGTAGTTTGAGTTACATAGCATTTGGCAGCTTCAATCAATTTTTGCTCGTCCTCATCCGAAACACTTATTCTTACATTAATATATTGTTTAGCCACAAAACTTAAATCTTCTTCATCTGTTACATCTTCTTTTATGTATGTAGGAAAATACAGAGGGTATTTATTCACCCACCCCTCACGTAACAGCAAATCAATCACTGTAGCACCTGTAACGATATGTTCAGAATGACCATATTCTCCATCTGGTCCAAAAGTTATTAGTATGTCAGGCTGAAGTTGCTGTATATATTTTTTAAGTTCCTCTAACAGCTTCTTGTGACTATTCAGATAAGGACGTACACCAAACTTTGTATCTAATCTGTCTATATGCAAATAGACGGGTGGATTAATACCTAATTTTTCGCATGCACATATTGATTCCTGCTGTCGTAGTTTTCCCAAAGAATCCCCTGCCGGAATTTTTGTTACCCTTGTTCCATCTTTTCCATCGGTCGCAATAATTACATATACTTGATGTCCTTGTCTTGCATATTTTGCAAGTACATCACCAATCATATTTTCATCATCAGGATGTGGAAAGATGCCAAGAATAGTTTTAGCTTTTTGCTGTCCGTTAGCTTTGGGGATTAACATTATCCAACACATTGTCAATAAAATAAATAGGCGCATGTGTATTAGTTTATTTTGAATTGAATTATTAAGTATTTATCTAAATTCAAGCTGTCGCAAAAGCATGACGTACAACGTTCGAGGCTTTGTGCAGTTGGGAAATTAACCAACTGTCTGCCCGGAACTGAAGCTAAATTTATAACTAAAAGCCGAAGTTTAGAACTACTGCCCAACAGAATTACGTCCGCCGAAACCAAAGCTTGGATATGTATTGCTGATGATTGTTTCAACGTCATGCCCCAATTGCACAAAACCTTTTGTTGTGCGTTCGTGTAGCTGACTATTGCTTATCAAACCGGTGATGCATTACCCTCGCAGACCATACAGTTAAACCGGTTATTTCTCCGGTAGCGTTTTTAGTAAATAATATCCATTGATCAAACCCGGCTCCCTTATATTTTTCGCCAATATAATGAAACTGGTTCTCGCCATCGGGTTCAATAATCGCATCCGGCATGGTAGCTCTTTTCAAAACCATTTTACCTTGCTCATTCAAATCAAAATTCCAATAGTAGTCAAGATGTTTGCTGTAAAACTTTCCAGTAAACTTTTTAAGTTCTTCTGTTGATGGCTGCCACTGGTTAGCTTCCTTTTCCATTATAGAACTTGGGTAATCATCATCAAAATCTGCTGTCATTCTCATTGGTGCATTACCTTGAGGCTGAGAAAAATTTACCTGCATGCCATAGCCTTCTTCATAATAAAAAACATCTTTACCAACAGGAATAAGCTCAATAATGTAATTTCCAATGTATCTTGATTTCAATTTGCCATTCTCTACGTAAAAGTCGCTGATTTTTCTAAGCTCATTATAACTCTGCCATGATACCTGGTTTAGCCAGCGATATTTACCTTCGTATTTTTTTAGTTCTGCTTCTGTAATGCTGATTGGCTTTTTTACAAAAACTGGTTTGACAGATAGAGTATTTTTTAAGCCCGTCAAATGATTACGCAGCAATTTGTTTTGAGCGGAAAAACTATCACCACCAAGATTTCCTAATAATATAATCGCAATTCCCTTTGAAGGGATACGGGTAAGATAATTTTCATTATTCACGCCTTCATGAATAATGACCGCATTTTGATTGATGGTATCAATACTATACCCGGTAACGTAGTGATTCTTTTTGCCGGGTATCATTCGTACATTTTGCAATAATTTATTGAACGCCACATTGAACTCCAAAAGTGGATCACTAATTGCAGATGACCATTTCGCAAGATCATCAGCACAGGTTAGGATAAAATAATTTCCGCCTGGCGAAGTCTTCTGGAAATTTTCATGTTTGAATCCAGTATCGTTCATTTCATATTTAGTTGCAAAGTTGGGAATAATATCAAGTGCATTTTTTTGCATTCCTGTATTATTCATTTTCAATGGCCCGAATATTCGCTGTTTTATCCAGTCACTTAGGTTTTTCCCGGACGCTTTTTCCATTATCAATCGCAATAAACCAAAATCAGAATTACAATACATAAATCCTTTGCCGGGTTCAATTTCAGGTTCTGATTGTGTATATAACAATCGGAAAAACTGTTCCTTATCAAAACGGTTTGACATAGCTCCATGCATCAGTAATATAGTTGACCATTCATCTACAAAGCCGCTGCGGTGATTAAGCAGATCCCAAATCGTTACCGGTTCTGACCATGCCGGTAATTTTGGAAAATACTTTCTTACTTTATCATTCAAAGAAAAAATACCATCATTCTCCATTAATACAGCAGCAATGGAAATAAATTCTCTCGCTTCAGAATATCCTATTCGTACTACACTTTGATGTGAAAAGGGAACCTGCAATTCTATACTGGCCATGCCATAATCCTTTTTTGCAATCACTTTCCCGTTTTGAATTACTGTAACAGCAATGCCCGGAGATTTTTTGTTGTTAAATGAAGAAAATATACTGTCAATCTTTTTATTTAATAAAGAATTACTATTATAATCTAATCCAGGTCTACTTTTTATAGACGGTTGTCCAAATGAAATGATAACCAGTAGTGAGGAGAAAAGCTTTGTCAAAAATAATTTATACTTCATAAAGGCCAATTTAAAAACGGAATGATTTTTACATGACGTACAACGAACAGGGCTTGGCGAAGGTGGGGAAATAGTATTCCGTCAGCTTAGAACCGAAGCCCAATATTGTTACTAAAGTTGAAGTTAAGAACTAAAAGCCAAATAGCATTCCGTCTGCCCGAACTGAAGCTGAATAGAATTACAAATGCTCATTGTTATTCCGTCAGCCCCACTTTTGCCAAACCCCATGTTAGCGGTTCGTGCTTTTCTACGTTGTGGTCATTCGCTGTATGTCAAACACATTAGCCAACTTGTGATTCTGCATATTGTCCTTTGATGCTTGCATGAAAAAACTTGCCACATGATGATGCAGATTTCATTTCGTAATAAACACTTTCAGGAACGTCAAAGTACTGCCATACTACACCACTTTTAAATTCGATTTCTAAAGTTGAAATGCTTGGGTCAAAACCAAAGCTGGTTATCATACTTGATTCTACATATTCTCTGTCCATAGTTAAAATTTTTGTTGTCTTATTCTTGTTACTACTGTTTTGTAATTGTCGTCATTTGGTGGATGTTGTTTTGTCCATCCTTCGACTAATTTTGGGTCGTCACTTGTTGGTCTTGGATTATTTAATTTGATTCGTACTCTTGAAGGAATTTTAATTGCCTCGCCTACTATAATCGCTTCTCCTGTTCGTAATGATGGAAGCAAATCAATTAAGCTATTTAAGTTGTCAGGTGCAGAAGATTTCACAATTGATTGGTCGCCTGAATTGGTTAGTCTTAACGCAATAAAAGTTCCAACTTGTGCTAAAATTGTTTCTGAAATTTCTGATGGTCTTTGTGATATTACCAATGCACCTAAACCAAATTTTCTACCTTCTTTAAAAACTTGTTCGACTGCTAATTTTGAATAACTATTTGTGTCATTTTTATTTAGGTAAGTATGTGCTTCTTCATATGCAAGCAGAAGTGGTCTTTGTTTTCCTGTGTATGTTTCGTTTCTACCCCAAAACATACTGTCATAAATAAATCGTGTAATTAAGCCAACTGTAATATCTAAAACTTCAAAAGGAACGCCACTTAAATCCAATATTGCAAGCTTGCTTTCGCTTCCCATCCATTCATTAAGTAAATTGTTTAAATCTTTAGTGCCTGCAGTTCCTTTAAAATCTCCAGGGTTAAAAAGAAAATCAAATCGACTATCTTTTAATCTTGATAGTAGTTTCTTTTCGTATGAATAATATACAATGTGTTGAGATTTGTAAGGTGGCAAATTCCCCATTGCGTAGGGCTCAAATTTTGCTCCTTCAAGATTTTCAAAATTGCCTTCTTCGGTTTGCTTTGCAGTTGCTTTATTTTGGTCTCCTTTGATAGAAGAAGAAAAACTTGCACATAACCACCAATTCATTTCGTGCCATAATTTTCTTGCACTAAAAGGAATTGGCGAATCAGCAGTTACAAAGTTTGGGTTTACAATTCCTGCATTTAAGTTGCAATTGAGTTTTTTGAATGATGTAATTAATTCTCTAAAATCTCGATATTCTGGTTTGTTGTCATCAGATGGCTTTGCACCAACAAGGAAATATGCCAACTCGTCAAAATTCATAAGCCAAAAAGGAATAAATAACGGATTAGCTGCATCATTGATTTTAAATACTTTGGCATCAGGAAATGCTGAGGCGTATTCTCCGTGTGGGTCAACTAATACAACTCTTGAACCTTCATAATCGTCAAGAATTGCTTTTAGGATGCTAACAGTCGTATTTGATTTTCCGCTTCCTGTTGAACCTAATATTGCACAATGACGTAAAATTAATTTATGAATATCTGTATAAACGGAAAGGTTTTCAGAGGAAGAATGTTTGCCTATTTCTACTGAACCAGCATCTTTCTTTCCATAAATATCAAATAGGTCTTTTTCTATAACCAAATGTACTTCATCATTTATTGTCGGATATGTTCCAACTCCCTTTTCAAAATCATCTTCTCCAATTTTTTCTCCTACAAGTTGAACCGTTAAAAACCTTGAACCAAAATTGTATTTGAGTTGAAACTCTTCCGACTTGTTTGGTGTATTGCTAACAGATGAAACAATGCCGTATATGCAAATGTTGCCGATTGGCATTTTAACGAAAGTTCCGATTTGACCGATTTTATATAATCTGCCATTAATAATAGGTGCAGCCGAAGGAATGTCGTTAGAAACTTCAACTTCTACCGTACTTGAATCAACACGGATTATTTTTCCTAAGTATGTAATTTCACTTGTCATTTTGCAATTGTTTCTATTGCTTCTTTTTTGCCTGAATTGGTAATTAAAAAGTTAGCAAGTGAATTAAAGTCGCCTAATATGAATTTATTTTCAGCCTCGTTCCAGTAATGGTCAAACTTTTCTGTTGGTGATTTGAATTCTGCTTTTGAAAATTCCCACTCGCCCAAATTTCCATTAATGATTGCTTTGGTAGGTCCAAAGACATTTAGATTCATGTATGAAGAAGTTTGCTTGTGAAGGCTTTCAACTTCTGCGTCTTGGAAAAAGAAAACTAATGCTGTAAGTCTATTATTTTGTCGTAAACAATTAAAAATAATTTCGTTTATATGTTGGTCAGAAAAAGAGTATCCAGTAAAAATAAATAGTAGTTCACCGCTTAAAAGATAATTTTTTAGTCTGTCAAAATATGCAATAAAGGGTTGTTTTTTTGATGAATCGTATTTTTCTTTTGACGGATAAATTACTAACTCGTTTTCTTCATCTTTTATATTGTCAATTTTTCCAATTCTTATAACTTTTTGAGATTTCGTTTTGGGGTCTTCCTTCCAAAACCAACTTAAAGAACCGTGAATTTTCCAAAGTCTAATCCAGTTTTGAGTTAAGTCATTTTTTGTTACAAACTGGTCTATACTCTCTTGCCAAAAAAACGGCTCGTATGAGCCAACAAAACCATCAAAGTATGGGATTTGACTAGCTTCTAACGATTTCTCAATTATTAAATCATAGTTTGTAGTAAAAACTTCTTTTGAAAAATCTCTGTTTAGTAAACTTAACCATGCAAAAAATTTCTTTGTGTTTTCAATATTTGCAACGGCTTCTTTCTCTGCTATGATGTCATAAATTATTGTGCAAATTTCTTTGTCTAAAAGTTTGGCATTTATTCCGCTTACGCCTTCATATTCTTTTGCTGATTCTCCTGTCAATTCTCTAATTCTGCGAATATGATTTAAGATGTCTTCAATATTTACTTTCCTGTCGGTAATGATTGATTCTAAATCAGTTTTTACTCGTCCAAAGTTTGTGGCAAAGTCACCAGTAAGTTTTGCTTCAATTCCAGTCGTCAATTGCTCTACGTTAGGAATTTTCAAAGCACATGAAGTCCCTGCCCCAAAAAAAAAGCCGATATTTTTTGAGTAGGAAAGATGTGTTTTAAGTTCCCGTATTTCTCTAACTAAATTTATTTTGTCCATATGGTCAATTGTCTTTTTACTGGTTGTGTCAGCAGGGTGGTCGTGTAGCATTACCGCTAACTCTTATAAAAGTATCCGTCAGCCCCACTAAAAAATCCCCGGGTTACAAAATCTTGCGGGGGCTGTCGGTATACTTTTGCGTTGGCCGACGTTTTCTTTGGACTATTATGGAATAAAGTATTTATTAACTTTT
>JANNQR010000028.1:0-42317 GCA_031400855.1 Chitinophagaceae bacterium
TCAAATATTACAGATTTTAAGTATTGCCTTAATCAATAAAACCCCCGTAAATCAACTATTTCAAGACGCTTTATTACAATATGTCAAAGAACAAAACTATAATCAATTGAAAATGTTCTAACTATGTTAGGACGCTAATGATTTGCTATGAGATCCAATCCAATTCCCCTGATAACTGTTTGCCTGCTATTGAGTATATCCTCATTGGCCCAAACTGATACCCGGTTTAATTTGTTGCTGCAATCAGGAACTATTATTCCTGAAAAAAATATAACTGCCGAAAAACTTGATCAATTTAATCGTACGGCTGCACGAACATCCGGGCAAACATTCGCCATTATTCAGTTTGAACAAATACCCTCAGCAAATGATCGATTGCAATTATCTCAACAGGGAATTGAATTACTCGATTATATTCCAAACAATGCATACACAGTAATCATTTCCGGTTCTTTAACTACTGATTTACTTACACAGGTTAAGGCAAGAAGTATTATTAATCTTTCTGCCACACAGAAAATGCAGCCCGAACTGGCAAAAGGAAATTATCCATCCTGGGCAGTTAAGTCGCAGGGAACAGTTAATGTGTGGATCAGTTTTCCTAAATCATTTTCTTTCGAAAAAGTTCAACAGGAATTGCAAAGCAAAAATTTTGAGATCATCTCCACGCTGCAAAAAGATTACAGGATTATTGCGTTGCAGGTACCTGCCACACGACTTAGTGAACTGGCTTTGCTGCCCTTTATTGAATTTGTACAAGCAGCCCCTGCAGAAGATAAAGAAATTAATTATAACAGCATGTATGCCTCAAGGGCAAATGTTTTAAAAGCCCCGATTGCATTCGGGGGAAAAAATTTAAATGGCCAGGGTGTTGTTGTAGGTGTAGGTGATAATGGCGACATACAAACACATCTTGATTTTACAGGCCGAATTATTAACCGGGCAGGTGAAGCTCCATTTGCACATTCCACTCATGTATCTGGTACGATAGGAGGAGCAGGCATCATCCAGGAACTATATGCAGGCATTGCACCCAAATCCACTTTATTAAGCCAGGTCTTTTCCAATATTATTACCTATGCACCCACTTATGTTCAGGACAATGGAATGGTTATTACAAATAATTCCTATGGTTCTGTAGTAACCGATTGTGCTTACAACGGATTATATGATCTCACAGCAAGGATCCTTGATCAGCAGGCTTTTGATCTGCCGGAATTGCAACATGTTTTTGCAGCAGGAAATGATGGCAATAAAACCTGTGCTCCCTATGCACCGGGATTTAAAACAGTATTGGGCGGTTATCAATCGGCAAAGAATGTATTGACGGTTGGAAGCACCGATTATAAAAGAGATGTAAGCAGTTTTTCAAGCCGTGGGCCGGTAAGAGATTTTCGTTTGAAACCTGAGATCATGTCAATGGGTGAATTTGTAGCTTCTACATGGATAAACAACTTATACAGTTATAATAACGGGACCAGTATGGCTGCACCGGGAGTTTCAGGTGGCCTGGCTTTATTGGTACAACGTTACCGGCAATTAAACAGCGGGGCAAATCCAAAAAATGCTTTACTAAAAGCATTGCTGTGCAATGGTGCTGATGACCGGGGCAATGCCGGTCCTGATTTTAGTTATGGCTTAGGGAGCTTGAACCTTATGCGGTCGTTGAAAATGATGGAGGATGTTACTTACTTTACTACGACAGTAGCGCAGGGAATAACGAATACTCATTCAATAACTGTTCCGGCTAATACCGCACAATTAAAAGTGTTGTTATACTGGCAGGATCCGCCGGCGGCTGTGATGGCCAGTAAAACATTAGTTAATGATCTGGACCTGGAAGTTGTTTCACCTGGTGGAACCATATTGCCATTAAGGTTAGATACACTTCCTGCTAATGCAAATAATTCAGCCACCAACGGTGCAGATCATATAAATAATATTGAACAGGTAATAATAAATAATCCGGTTTCAGGTAATTATGATTTGAAAAGTATCGGAACCCTCATTGCTCAAAACCCATCACAGGAATATTATTTGGTGTATGATATTATTCCAAACAGCCTGGTATTAACGAATCCGGTAGGAGGTGAAGCAATGACACCAACCGGTACTTATTTTTTTGGCGCCCAGGTTTTTGATACGATGTATGTTCAATGGGATGATTACAGTTCTCCAACCAATGAAATGTTTACGGTTGAATTTTCCAGTGATGGAGGAACCATCTGGTCAACCTTGAATAATATTATTCCATCAACAGAAAGACTTTACAAGTGGGTAGTTCCTGCTACACCAACAGATCAGGGAAAAATAAGATTGTCAAAAAATAATACTGCATTGACGCAAACAAGCAATGCATTTACCATTACTGCTTTGCCCGTTGTTTCATTAGCAGCAACACAGTGCGAAGGATATATTGCTATCAATTGGGCGGCAGTTCCCGGAGCCACCGATTACGAAGTGATGAAGTTGCAGGGAGATTCAATGGCATCTGTGGCAACAACAAATTTGTTAACCTATACATTCAGCGGTTTATCAAAAGATAGTGTTTATTGGGTAACGATGAGGGCAAGAATTAATGGAAACCCGGGCAGAAGAGCAAATGCAATATCCCGTCAACCGAATTCAGGCACTTGTGCAGGAACTATTTCCGATAATGACCTGAAGATCGATTCCCTTATTTCTCCGGCAGCTTCCGGGAGAGAATTTACATCATCCGCTTTGACAAACAGTGTACCTGTAACCATACGGATCAAAAACCTGGATGATGCTGTTTCAAGCGGTAATATTAATGTCAGTTATTCCATCAATGCCGGGCCTCCCGTTGTTGAAGTAATAACAACGCCAATTGCGGATATACCTGCAGGCGGTTTTATTGATCATACGTTCGCAACGAATGCAAATCTACTGGCGGTGGGAACATATAGTTTACAAGTAACAGCTACCAAAGTTTCAGACCCTGTTATCATTAATAACAGCACTACAAAAGTATTTAAGCAGTTAGACAATCAACCGATCACCAATGTTGATCTGCCCTGGTTAGATAATTTAGAAACAGCAGGAGTGCAAACCGTCAATGTTCGCCAGATGGGACTTACAGGAAGGGACAGGTATGATTTTGTGAACAGCACAGTAAATGGAAGACTGAGAACATTTTTCAATACTGGTATTGCTTATTCCGGAAGTAAGGCGATCACATTGGACATCAGCAGGTATCTTTTGGCAGGCAATGTTGATTCACTGACAGGTACATTTAATCTGGGCACATTTGGACCAACGGATGAAATACGGTTTGATTTTCGTTACAAGAATCACGGACAAAAAACGAATGCTGCCAACAAAGTCTGGATACGGGGCAGCGATGCTGATATCAGTTGGATACCGATGTATGATCTGTTTGCCAACCAGAATAATGCAGATGGTTCATATAAATTATCCGGCAGCCTTGAATTGAATGATTCATTGACGGCACATGGACAATCTTTTACTTCCAGCTTCCAGGTTCGTTGGGGGCAATGGGGACAATACATGGCAGCGGATAATGAAAGCGGTGCAGGATATACATTTGACAATATCCGTCTTTACCGGGCCATTGATGATATACAGATGATTAGTATTGACACACCGGTTGTGGTTGCCTGTAATCTCAATAGTACTGTTCCTGTAAAAGTTACCGTTCGCAATACTTCCAATACAGTAATAAATAGTATTCCAATTATTTTAAGAGTGGATGGTTTAATAGTAGCAACTGAAAGCATACCTACAATAGCTGCCAACAGCACAATACAATATACTTTCAGTCCCGGCACCGCCAATCTTTCAGCACCGGGAAATCATACGGTGGAAGTTTGGCTAAATTATGCTACAGACAATGTAAGGGATAATGATACGGCAAGAATAACAGCGAACAGTTTGCCACTTATTACAACATTCCCCTATCTGGAAAATTTTGAAACTAATAACGGATATTGGTATACTTCTGCTTCGGGCAGCAGCAGCTGGCAATACGGCACACCCAATTCACCAAAAATAACCAGAGCTGCCAGCGGCACCAAGGCCTGGAAAACCAATCTCATTGGTTATTACAATGACCAGGAGTTATCTTATCTATATTCTCCCTGTTTTAATGTTTCAGGAATGACGGTTCCAACTTTAAGCTTCAGTCTTGCCCTTGATATTGAAGATTGCGGAGGTAGTTTATGTGATGCCGCCTGGGTAGAATATTCCAATGATGGAGGAATATTCTGGAATAAGTTAGGATCAAATGGACAAGGCACCAACTGGTATAATAAAAATTATTCCGGCAATCATGTTTGGAGCCAACAGGATTATACCCGCTGGCATGTGGCTACCACTGCATTGCCTACCACCAATAACAGTAGCCTTCGATTCAGATTTGTTTTTAGCTCAGATAATGGTCTGTCAAAAGATGGAATTGCCGTGGATGATATACATATCTACGATAATGTCAATGGAATTTATGATGTTACCGGCACCAGTCCTGTGGTGAATCAACCGGCAGTTAATGGTTCAGCCTGGATTAACTTTATTGAAGCCGGTAAACTGATTGCTTCTATCAATCCCAACGGACAAAATATGGGAAGCACCGATGTGCAATCCTATATTAATACCGGGGCGGTCCGCATCAACAGCGACCAGTTTTATCATGACAGGAATATTACCATTAAACCAGCAACGGTTAACCTCGCTGATTCGGCCATAGTTCGTTTTTATTTTCTTGAGACAGAAACGGAAGCATTGATCAATGCAACTGGCTGCAGCTATTGTTACAAACCATCCATGGCTTATGAACTGGGCGTATCCAAATACAGCGATGCAGATGACAGTAAAGAAAACGGAACTCTTGCAGATAATACACCGGGCAATTACATTTTTATCAATTCAGCCAATACGAAAAAAATTCCTTTTGATAAAGGCTATTACGCAGAATTTAAAGTGAAAGACTTTTCGGAGTTCTGGCTGAGCAATGGCGGATTTAATAAAAATACTCCATTGCCTGTTGAGCTGATCAGTTTTACTGCCCGCAAAAAGAACGGAAAAGATGTATTAACTGAATGGACAACAGGATCGGAATTCAACATAAAACATTTTGAGATCGAAATAGCAAAAAATAATACGGCATACTTGCAGAACCAGTTTGTAAAAATCGGCGAAGTAATCAGTCGTGGCAATTCAACAAGTGAACAACAATACAGTTTCACCGATATGGAGAATAATAAGTCAGGCGTTCGTTATTACCGCCTGAAGATTATTGACAATGACGGTAGCTATAAATATTCTGTTATCCGGCCTGTTGTTTTTAATGAAGAAATAAACTGGCAGGTATTTCCCAATCCTTCATCGGGCATATTTAACATGACTTACCAGGCCATTGATGGAGAAGCACTGGATGTAAGAGTTTATGATATCAGCGGTAAAAAAGTGAAACAATACCAATTAATTACTAATGGCTTTGTACAAAAGTTGATTATCGATTTGCAGGAAGCAAGTTATTCTTCCGGATTATACTTATTAGAATCGATTTTGAATGGTAGGAAACAAACATTCAGGCTAATAAAGCAATAAAAAAACTAACTCCGTTTCACTTATGCGAAACGGAGTTATAGATATTCTCTTAATCAGATTAATGCTGAAAATCTTGCGCTATTCCCAGCCTTGCTTAGCAATACCTGCTGCAATAGCTGCCAGAGCTTTTTCTCCACCCATCAGGGTGGTAAGCTTGTTACCTTTTCCATCATTGCCCTGGGCCATGTAGGCTCCTTTTGCTGTTTTTGTAATAATAGCATCAAACATCTCAACGCCTTTCTCTTTTGTTTTTACGTTATACGCTGTAATTTTTACATCTGACATGGTCTTTAGTTTTTGAGTTAGTAATACCTGAAATTAAGCAATCCGGCGGGGTTTAAAGGGGAAAATTTGCTGACAGGCATCAAAAAACCCCTGCTTACAGGGGCTAAGTCATTTGTTTTGAACGATTTAAAAATTATATATCCAGCTTCGCATATTTCGCATGACTTTCAATAAATGCCCTTCTGGGGGCTACTTCATCACCCATCAGCATACTGAAAATACGGTCGGCTTCTGCAGAACTTTCAATAGTTACCTGCTTCAAAGTACGGGTATCTGGGTTCATAGTGGTGTCCCAAAGCTGGTCGGCATTCATTTCTCCCAGGCCTTTATATCGCTGAATGTTGACAGAGTCATCTTTGCCGGCACCTAACCTTTCTATTAATGCTTTGCGTTGGGTTTCATTATAGGCGTAGGCTTGTTCTTTTCCCTTTTTAATCAGGTAAAGCGGTGGCTGCGCAATATAAACATAGCCTTGTTCTACCATTTCTCTCATATAGCGGAAAATAAAAGTAAGGATCAATGTTGCGATATGTGAACCGTCCACATCGGCATCCGTCATGATGATGAGTTTGTGATACCGGAGTTTTGTAAGATCAAGGGCTTTGGGATCTTCTGGTGTTCCCATCTTTACTCCAAGGGCAGTAAACATGTTTCTTATTTCCTCGTTATCATAAATCTTATGCTCCATTGCTTTCTCTACGTTGAGTATTTTACCACGCAGTGGAAGAATAGCCTGGAAACTTCTGTCCCGTCCTTGCTTGGCCGTACCTCCAGCCGAATCTCCCTCAACAAGATATAATTCACAACGATTAGGGTCCCTGTCTGAACAATCGGCCAGTTTACCTGGTAAACCACCACCACTCAAAACCGATTTACGTTGTACCAGTTCCCTTGCTTTTCTTGCCGCAGCCCTTGCCTGTGCGGCAAGAATTACTTTGGACACTATATTCTTTGCTTCCCGTGGGTTTTCTTCCAGGTAAGCTTCCAATGCTCTTGATACAGTGGAATCAACCACACCCATCACCTCGTTATTTCCAAGCTTAGTTTTAGTTTGTCCTTCAAACTGTGGTTCAGGAACTTTTACAGAAATGATAGAACTTAATCCTTCCCGGAAGTCATCGCCCTCAATTTCTACCTTGGCTTTTTCAAACAAACCATTCTTATCGCCATAGCTTTTGAATACTCTTGTTAATGCACGGCGGAAGCCAGATACATGGGTGCCACCTTCAATGGTATTGATATTATTGACATAAGAATAAATGTGTTCACTATAACTGTCGTTATAACTTAATGCTACTTCCACCACTACGTTAGTAGTGTCATCTTTCCCTTCTACATAAATAACTTTTGGGATCAGAGAGTTCCGTCCTGCACTTTTATCCAGCATTTCAACAAATTCTACAATACCACCTTCGCTATAGAAAACATTCGTGTAGTTGTCGCCATTTTCTTCTTTCTCTCTCTTATCCGTTAAAACGATACGAACGCCCCGGTTTAAATAGGACAATTCACGAAGACGTCCTTCGAGGATGTCTGTAATGTAAACGGTGGTAATAAAGATGCTATCATCAGGCCAGAAATGAACTTTAGTTCCAGTGGTTTCACTGATGCCGGCTTCACGAACAGCATATTGCGGCACACCAATTTTATATTCCTGCTCAAATATTTTTCCATCACGGTTGACTGTTACCTGAAGCAATTTGCTTAAAGCGTTTACACAACTTACACCCACACCATGCAAACCACCGGATACTTTGTAAGAGCCTTTATCAAATTTTCCACCAGCATGCAGCACCGTCATCACTACTTCCAATGCACTGCGTTTTTCCTTTGTATGCATGGCTGTAGGAATGCCACGGCCATCATCTTCTACAGAGACAGAGTTATCTTCATGAATGGTAACATAAATGTTTTTACAATAGCCGGCTAATGCTTCATCAATTGAATTGTCCACTACTTCATAAACAAGGTGGTGCAAACCTTTCACACTAATATCACCGATATACATGGCCGGACGTTTACGAACGGCTTCCAAACCTTCTAAAACCTGGATACTATCTGCACTGTAACCAGCCGATATAGCGGCTGCTTTTTCTTTAGCTTCTGTGGTCATAAAAATTGTAAAAAATATCTTTAGAAATGACAAAAAATATAACTCACAAATTTAAGGAAATAGACCCGGAGAAGGGGTTTTAAAATGGCCTTTTTTGCACCTATTTTTGCCGCTTGTGGGTAACAAAAAAATGTCCCTTTTTAAAGACATTTCTGGTATCAATAAGATGGTCAAAATTAAGTGTTTCTAAAGCTCATTTAGGGGTTGGGGCGTCTTTACCGCTTCACAATCTGCGCCACCAAATCAGCCTCACAACAAACCTTATTGCCTACATAAGTTGTGCCTTTCATTTCGCAAATGCCGCGGCGGATAGGGGCTGATAACTCCATTTTAAGAATCAGCGTATCACCCGGTCTCACCATGCTTTTAAATTTGCAATTGTCTATTTTAAGAAAGTAAGTATCGTATTGTCCTTCACCACTCAGGTTGATGGCGAGAATGCCACCGCATTGAGCCAGTGCTTCTATTTGCAACACTCCGGGCATAACCGGGTTACCAGGAAAATGCCCCTGGAAAAACCATTCATTGAACGTAACATTCTTGATACCCACAATATGTGTGTCGCTTAGTTCAATAACCTTATCGACCAATGCAAAAGGGAAACGGTGAGGTAATCTTTTTTCAATAAACTGCTGATCATACACGGGCGGCTGGTTCGGGTCATATATCGGAACACCTTTGGTATGTTTATTCTTCTTGATGTATTGTTTTATTTTTTTTGCAAACTCTACATTCGTACTATGCCCTGGACGGTTAGCAATAATGCGTCCTTTGATAGGATAGCCAATCAGAGCTAAATCGCCAATTACATCCAACAATTTATGCCGGGCTGGTTCATTGGGAAAACGTAATTCAAGATTATTCAGGTAGCCTTCACTCTTTACTTCAATGTTTTCTTTGTTGAAAATTTTTTTCAACCGATCCATTTCTTTTTTATCAACTGGCTTGTCAACAATAACAATAGCATTATTGATATCGCCACCTTTAATCAGGTTATTATCCAGCAACATTTCCAGTTCATGTAAAAAACAAAAAGTACGGCATGGTGCAATTTCTGTTTTAAAATCTTTCATTGATTTTAACCCGGCATGTTGGGTACCCAGGACAGGAGAGTTAAAATCAATCAAAGTAGTTACCTGATAATCCACGGCAGGCATGGCTACCAATTCTACTCTTTTTACTTCATCATAATGGTAAATATTTTCATCAATACTGTACCAGACTTTGGCGGCATCTTGCTCAATTACTCCGGCTTCGTCAATCAAGTCAACAAACGGTTCGGAACTGCCATCCATAATGGGCATTTCGGGTCCATTTATTTCAAGCAGACAATTGTCAACACCCATGCCTACAAGTGCTGCCAGTACATGTTCAACGGTACTTACTTTAGCTCCATTAGCAGCTTCCAGAGTTGTACCACGACTAACGTCGGTAACGAGATCGCAATCTGCTTTAATGATAGGCTGCCCGGGCAAATCAACCCGTTGAAACTGATATCCAAATCCTGGGTTAGCCGGTTTCATTGTCAGATCGGCCATAACACCAGTATGCAATCCCGTTCCGGAAATGCTGACAGCCATTTTAAGTGTATGCTGTTTATCGGGATTAAAATTTGGAGCCATGCTTTTGATTTAAGAGCGGCAAAGATAGCTATTCGGTAAAAAAAGAGAAAAGAGGATTATGCTTTCAATTTTTGAAGTAAATAAGTGATTTTATGGTGTGCTGATTGAAATACTAGGAGACTTTTTCTGCCATCAATTGCTTTACCAAAGCCTCCAGCTCATGTATTCTTTTATCCATTTCAGGAAGATTTCGTGCAATCGCCATACTGCGCATTGCCTTTGTATACTCGTAAGCATTAGTACCGGTTATAGAAATACCGGCAGTTTTCACTGATTTATTCACTCCGCTTTGTCCATTGATCTTTACGTTATCAGCAATATTGATATGACCGGCCAGGCCAGCTTGTCCACCAATTATCACACCACTACCAATTTTGGTACTGCCACTTACTCCTACTTGTGCAGCTATTGCGGTAAAATTGCCTACTTCCACATTATGGCCAATCTGAATAAGGTTATCCAGTTTGGCTCCTGACTTTATCAGCGTAGAGCCAATAGTCGCCCTGTCAATTGTTGTATTCGATCCTATTTCTACATTATCTTCAATTACTACATTTCCTATTTGAGGTACTTTTTTAAATGTACCGTCTGCCTGAGGAACGAAACCAAATCCATCGCTTCCAATTACAGTACCAGCATGTATAATTACCTGGTTTCCTACAACGCAATCATTATAAATTTTTACTCCGGAATGAATAATGCTGTTGTCACCAATAGTTACATGATCCCCGATATAGGCATTAGGATATATCTTAGTGTTGTCTCCCAGTTTTACATTTTCTCCCAGATAGGCAAAGGCACCTATAAAGATATTTTTACCGTAAGTGGCAGTTTTAGAAATATAACTTGGTTCCTGTACCCCAACCAATTGTAGCTGTCTTATTTCCTGGTATTTGCTTAGCAGTGTAGCAAAGGCAGTATAAGCATCGGGCACCCGGATAATTGTACTACCAAGAGGTTGTTTTAAGTCATAATCTTCATTAATAATAATAATGGAGGCTTTGGTCAGGTATAAAAATTCTTCGTATTTGGAATTGGCAAAAAAAGTAAGCTGGCCTTCTATCGCTTCTTCAATTTTTCCAAAAGAATTAACAGCAGCAGCAGGGTCACCTTCTACTTTACCATTAACCAGCAGTGCTATTTGTGCAGCAGAGAATTGCATGAGTTAAGATTTTAGCTATTAGCTTTTAGCTGTTAGCAAAACAGGAATTAGCTAAATGCTAATGGCTGAGAGCTTACGGCTATCTTATATAACAAATGTAATATTTTTTCACAGTACCGCTCAGGTTATGCTGAATCAGCGCATTGTCCACTTTTGAAATATCTTTTATCGATCCGTCTTTATACAAAATATTAATTCTTTCATCTCCCGGATTGTAAGTTGTATTGCTGGCTTCACCTGTAAAAACAAAATACGCTGATTCTTTTTCACTAATGCCAAGTTTGATACTCGCTTCTTTCATTTTTTTGATTACAAAATCGTTATCAAAAGGTTCAGCCTGCAGTTTTACTTTAAGCAAATTTCGTTCCACTATTGAACGGCAAAGTACAGATAATATTTTATCAGGATGGCGGCACCATTTTTTGATGGTTGTCATCACATCATGATCATCAAGACGGCAAAACATATCCAAATGCTGCTCAATGTCGGAATTGTTGTTTGAATTTTGCAGAAAGAAACTCAGTTCGTCAGTGGCAGCACTTACTGTTTGCCCTTCATCAATCAATTCCTTTGCCCGACGGATAATTTTTACCAACATCATTTCGGCACTAAGAACAGTTTTGTGCAGATATACCTGCCAATACATAAGACGCCTGGAAACTAAAAACTTTTCAATAGAATAAATTGCTTTTTCTTCCACTACCAGATTTCCATCTTTTACAGTTAGCATTTTAAGAATGCGATCATATCCAATTACTCCTTCGGCTACACCTGTAAAAAAACTATCCCGGTTCAGGTAGTCCATCCTATCCACATCCAGTTGACCAGATACTAATTGGTATAAAAATTTTTTAGGATGTTTATTGGTAAAAATATCAATGGCAGTTTTTAGTTGTCCTTCCAATTCGATATTCAATTTTTGCATCAGCAAAATAGAGATGGCTTCATGATGCACATTTTTCACCAATTCATTTTCCAGCGCATGCGAAAAAGGGCCGTGGCCTATGTCATGCAATAGAATTGCCAATTTTGCACCTAGTTCTTCTTCGGCCGAAATTTCAATTCCTTTACTTTTTAATTCACTCAATGCAATGCACATTAAATGATATGCCCCGAGAGAATGATGCAATCTTGAATGTACTGCACCAGGGTATACCAGATGAGCAAATGCCATCTGGTGGATATTGCGTAACCGCTGGTAAGCCTGATTTGATATTATTTCGAGAATCAACGGGTGGTCAATAGTAATAAAGCCATATACCGGGTCGTTGATGATTTTGCGGACAGTAGTCATTGTTGCTGTTTTGTTAAAGGCAAGTCCACAGGACTCCTTTGGAGACGGCAAAAGTACAAAGGCAGACTTTAATAAGCTATTTTTACTATGTCCGTAACTTCACAGTAAATTAATTTAAACTTTAAGAATGGCAGTAGCAAAAATTATCTGGGTTGACGATGAAATAGAAAGTCTTCAGTCTCAAAAATTGTTTTTGGAGAATAAGGGATACGAAGTACAAACATTTACGAACGGGTTTGATGCTATTGACTATGTGAAAGACAACCATGTGGATGTGGTACTGATTGATGAAAGTATGCCGGGCATTACCGGATTGGAGACTTTGGCAAAAATTAAAGAATTAAAACAATCACTGCCGGTAGTGCTGATTACAAAAAATGAAACGGAAAACCTGATGGACGATGCTATCGGCTCACAAATAAGCGATTATTTGATTAAACCGGTAAACCCCAACCAGGTTTGGCTGAGTTTGAAAAAAATTATTGATAACAGAAGATTAGTGGCAGAAAAAACAACAACCGCTTATCAGCAGCAATTTCGTCATTTATTTACGGCATTGAATAGCAATCCCGATTACAACGAGTGGATGGATATTTATAGAAAATTAGTGTATTGGGAATTGGAAATGGAAAAAAGTGACAGCCCTGAAATGCAAGAAATATTACAAAATCAAAAGAGTGAAGCTAATACTGAATTTTTCAAATTCGTTTCGAGAAACTATACCGGTTGGGTGAATCCAAAGAGTACGGATGGCCCGGTAATGAGCCACTCACTGATGAAATTTAAAGTACTGCCTCACCTGGAGAAAGGAACACCTTTATTTTTTATATTAATCGACAATCTCCGGTTTGATCAATGGAAAGCCATACAACCAATTTTTTCAGAAAGCTTTCGCATAACCGAAGAAGATAGTTTTTACAGCATTCTTCCAACAGCAACACAATATTGCCGCAATGCCATTTTTGCCGGGTTAATGCCGATAGAAATAGAAAAACAATTTCCTGATCAATGGAAGAACGATGAAGAGGAAGGTGGAAAAAACCTGCATGAAGAAGAGTTTATCAGAGCCCAGCTAAAAAGAGCAGGAAAGGGTGATTTGAAAGTATCTTATACCAAAGTGGTGAACAACCATGCCGGACTGGATTTGGTCAATAATATTCATAACCTGTTAAACAATGATCTGAATGTTATCGTTTACAACTTTGTGGATATGCTGAGCCATGCCAGAACGGAAATGGAAGTACTGAAAGAATTGGCCAGCGATGAAATCAGTTATCGCAGTATCACCAGTTCCTGGTTTGAGCATTCCCCATTGCACCAGGCATTAAAGAAAATTGCCGATAAAAACATCAAGATTGTACTGGCTACTGACCACGGCAGTATAAGGGTAAAGACACCTTATAAAGTTGTGGGCGACAAACAAACTACCACTAATCTCCGCTACAAGCATGGCCGCAACCTGAATTATGAGCCAAAGGAAGTATTAGCATTTCGGGACCCAAGGGAAGCAGGGTTACCATCTCCTACCATTAATTCATCCTTCATTTTTGCCAGGGAAGATAGTTTTCTCTGTTACCCGAACAACTACAATTACTATGTAAACTACTATCGGAACACTTTTCAGCATGGTGGTGTTAGCCTGGAAGAAATGATCGTACCGGTGATAAAGATGCAGAGTAAGTAAGACCCCCTGTCCCCCTAAAGGGCTATCGTGTGGACACATTTTTGGAACTAAATTTTTAGCACACGGATGGCACGGATTGGACAGATGAACACAGATTTTTTTCTGCTTCGCAGAAAATTTGGATTATTTCGACATCCTATAACCTGCGTAGCAGGATTTTATCTGTGTTCATCCATTTAAACACAGGTTATTTTATTCATTAAACGCCTTACACAAATAATAATATCCTGCTAATCCATCCAATCCGTGCCATCCGTGTGCTTATACTATTTGTGTCCACACGATAGCCTAAAGGGGGAGACTTATATCGAATTGTTCCCACAGTTGTGGAAAAGAAAAAAAGCAGAAAGAGGGTGATAATGTAGTTTCGCAATTGTAATAAATTTTCAATTTATAATGTATCTAAAGCTCCGCCGCGGCGGATTAGGGTTTCTATGAAATACACACAAACATCTCTGGATAAATTAGAATCTATACCTGATCAAGCCGGTTATGTGCTTCGCTATGAAAGAGGCACTTTTCAGAGTGGCTATTGTATACTGGAAGAAAGGAAAGTAGTCGTGTTGAACAAGTTTTTGCAAACAGAAGGCCGTATTAATACATTACTAGACCTTATCCCTCAATTAGAAATAAATGCAGAGATGCTTACAGATGACTCAAAAAAGATATATTCAGAGATCCTCTCCAAACTTGAAACAAAAGAACCTTAAACAATAGTTTCTCAGCCTCCAATAATGTTTACCTGCATTTTTTGTGAATCTAATTCGCTATGTATTTATTGCTTAAAAAAATAGTAAAGAAGATCTTCCCACAAAAATTTGTTTTCAAAATCGAACCGTTTTTAAGAAAAATTTACTCCATCTTTTTTTTAGGAAATAAATTTCATTGTACTGTTTGTGATGGATCATTCAGGCGGTTCATCCAATTGAAAAATGATGAATTACTATGTGCCCGTTGCGGAAGTTTGCCAAGGGATCGCAGGCTATATGATCTTTTAAAGAACGGGAACATGTTGAAGGGGAAAATGCTGGATTTTTCGCCATCAAGAGCATTGTACCGGAAGTTTAAACAAACACCGGGGATAGAATATTTTTCTTCTGATTTTGCTAATGAGTTTATTTCAGATGATCAATTTGATATAACTGATATAAAACTTCAGGATAGTTTTTTTGACCTTATTATTTGTTACCACATATTAGAACATATCCCTGACGACAGAAAAGCAATAGCTGAATTATTCAGGGTGTTGAAACCCGGTGGAAATGTGCTTTTGCAAACACCATTCCGGGAAGGCGAAATTTTTGAAGACCCCACTATTACAAAAGAGGACGAACGGATTAAGTATTTTGGACAGCAAGATCATGTGAGGATATACAGTGTTGACGGTTTATCAGGGCGGGTAAAACAGGCTGGGTTTAATGTAAAGGTGCTTCAGTTTAATGAGTCCTTATTTAATAGTGCTGGCTTTAGTGAAAAGGAAATAGTCCTGCACTGTAAAAAATAATACCATTTACAACGCTTAGTTTTGTCTTGTGTCTTATCCCCCAATCAAAATAACATTTCTTGGCACCGGCACCAGCAGTGGCGTACCGATGATTGGTTGTGATTGTAAAGTCTGCACTTCTGCGAATAAAAAAGATAATCGTCTTCGTTCAAGTATTTTAGTGCAATCTGCCACTACTACTTTGGTAGTAGATGCCGGCCCTGATTTTCGCTACCAGATGCTGCGGCAAAATGTAAAACATTTAGATGCCATCATATTCACACATCCGCATAAAGATCATATGGCCGGGCTGGATGATGTAAAAGCATATAATTTTCTGACAAAAAAGCCGATTAATATATATGCTGATTCGTTAACCGAAGAAGCACTGCGACGGGATTTTTATTATGCTTTTACAGACACCAAATACCCGGGAATACCCGAATTGAACTTAAATACGATTACCCTTGACCCTTTTGTTGTTGGCGATATCCCAGTCACACCTATACTGGTGTGGCATTTAAAAATGCCTGTATTGGGCTTTCGGTTTGGTAAGTTCACCTATGTTACTGATGCTAATAAGATTGACGAAACAGAAAAAGAAAAGATAAGAGGATCAGAAGTTTTGGTGTTGAATGCACTTCGGAAAAAGAAACATATTTCTCACTTTACATTAGATGAAGCTATTGAAATGGCAAAAGAATTGGAAATACCCTCAGCCTATTTCACTCATATCTCTCACCAACTGGGCTGTCATCAAATGATTGAGGCAGAACTACCTGAAGGAACTCATCTGGCATTTGATGGGCTGGAGCTGGATTTTTAAATGGATCGTTTAATTAAAAAATATTTACACTAACACTTGTTAGTTAAAATAAATTTCCCTTAACTTGCGCATGCCTTTAATGATTGTTTGCTTGCTTTTTTTAAGGGTATAAGATTGTGCCACCCCTGAATTTGGAGTGGCACAGTTATTACAGAAATAACCAAGGCATCTAATTTATGAATTTCAATACTTCTGAACTTACAAAACAAGTAGCTCATACTGCCAGAGACTTTGCACAGCAACACATCAAACCGCATGTAATGGTGTGGGATGAAAGCCAGGAATTTCCGGTACAATTATTTAGAGAAATGGGAAAATATGGATTGATGGGGGTTTTGGTGCCGGAAGAATATGGAGGAGCTGGTCTTTCTTATTTTGAATACAAATCGATCATTGAAGAAATAGCAAAAGTTTGTGGTTCGATAGGATTGAGTGTAGCCGCACATAATTCTCTTTGCACTGGCCACATTCTGGCATTTGGTAATGCGGAACAAAAGAAAAAATGGTTACCCGGATTAGCTTCTGGTGAATGGATAGGAGCTTGGGGATTAACTGAAGCCAACACCGGAAGCGATGCAGGCAATATGAAATGTACAGCTACAAAAAAAGGTGATGAATGGGTTATTAATGGAGCCAAAAACTGGATCACACATGGTAATAGCGGTGATATAGCAGTAGTTATTTGCAGAACCGGTGAACCAAGAACAAAAAATAATTCAACGGTTTTTGTAGTAGAAAGAGGTACAAAAGGATTAAGCGCCGGTAAAAAAGAAAATAAGTTGGGTATGCGGGCCAGCGAAACCACTGAAATGATATTTGATGATTGCCGGATTCCCGATGCCAATCGTTTAGGAGAAATAGGAGATGGATTTAAACAATCTATGAAAGTATTGGATGGCGGACGGATATCAATTGCAGCACTTGCATTGGGCATTGCCAAAGGTGCTTATGAAGCTGCTTTGCAATACTCCAAAGTACGACAGCAGTTTGATCAACCCATTTCTAATTTTCAGGGCATATCTTTTAAACTGGCTGATATGGCCACTGAAATAGCAGCAGCAGATTTACTAACCTTACAAGCTTGTGATTTAAAAAGCCGCAAACAACCGATGACCAAAGAAGCGGCGATGGCAAAGTATTATGCCAGTGAAGTGGCGGTAAAAGTAGCTAACGATGCGGTGCAGATATTTGGTGGCTATGGTTACACTAAAGATTTTCCGGTGGAGAAATATTATAGAGATGCTAAGTTGTGTACAATTGGGGAGGGAACGAGTGAGATACAGAAGCTGGTGATAAGCAGGGAGGTGTTGAAGGCCTAAGAATAAACAGCTATGTTACAACGAAAAATACAGCTCAAACCGAAGTGCGGGCCACAGATTTAATGATCTGATAAGTATTATTGATGAACTTTCACTGTCATTCAGATAAAAAAAACCTGCATCAATTGTAATACCATTAGTTGGCTTTTTTTTGAATGGTAAATCTTTACCTCCTGTAAAATTGAAGGTGAGCTGTTGAGACGACTTGGCCGAAGGAAAAAAAGTAGCACCTTGTCTCAGAAACCAGGTTTTCTGATTGATTCGGGTATCATTTTTTCCAATATACAAACGATGTTCCAGGCTTATTGATGGCCAGAGTGACCCTAAGGATGGCCCGGCACCCGCATTAATGCCAAGTAAACTAGTATTAGAAAGTCTATGTGTAATGCCGGCATGCAACAACTCAGGGCCAGACAAACCTGCAATAAATTTCGTTTTTCCTGATTTTGTGTTTTGACAACAAGCTGTCGTTGCAAAGAATAGTAAAAGAAATATGATGATATTTTTCATAACCTCTTTTTTTGTAAGGTATGAAGAGTTTTAGTTAATGTTTTCTACTACAAATTTTTCCCCCAGAAATTCCGGTATTAATGGAAAAATGTCAAGCCGTAAATGTTAAGCAAACGACTTACCTCACCTCCTGCATATCTACCAACTTCCTATAAAAACCATTCTGTGCCAGCAATTCCTCATGGTCTCCTCTTTCTACAATCTTTCCTTTTTGTAACACAATAATTTCATCTGCATGTCGGATGGTAGAAAGGCGATGAGCAATCACAATACTGGTCCGGTTCTGCATCATATTATTAATGGCATCCTGTACCAAACGTTCACTTTCAGTATCGAGAGATGAAGTGGCTTCATCAAGAATAAGTATTGGCGGATTTTTTAGTACAGCTCTGGCAATTGTTAACCGTTGTCTTTCGCCGCCGCTAAGTTTGCTACCCCTGTCGCCTGTATTACTTTTATATCCACCTTCTTTTTTAATAATAAAATCATGAGCATTGGCAATTTTTGCGGCTGCTGTTATTTGTTCTTCTGTAGAATTCTGTTGACCTAAGGCGATATTATTGGCAATAGTATCGTTGAATAATATTGGCTCCTGTGTTACAATACTCATCAGGCTGCGGACTGAGTGGAGAGAGTACTCTTTAATGTTTATGCCATCTATCAGTACTTCACCGCTTGTTACATCATGAAATCTTGGAACCAGATCAGCCAGTGTTGATTTACCTGCACCGGATGAACCTACCAACGCAACTGTTTTTCCTTTGGCAACGGTGAAGTTGATATCGTCAAGAATAACGGCATCTTCATAAGCAAACCGTACGTTTCTAAATTCGATAGAAGAGGTAAAAGCCTGTAATTTTTTTCCATTAGGATTGTCATCCACGGTAATAGGTGTATTTAATATTTCTTCGATCCGGCTGATGGCTGCAGCACCTTTCCGCATATTGCTGAAAGAGGTGGACAATGCTTTTGCCGGGTTAATAATATTATAAAAAATACCCAGAAACCCAAGAAAGGCGGATGCTTCAATAAAGTTTCTCTGCAATACCAACCTTCCACCATAATACAATACGGATGTAAAAAGAATAACACCCAATACTTCTGAAAGCGGTGAAGCAAGATCCCGGCGGTAAGAAATATTGTTTTTGGCGAGCAGCAATTCTTCATTCGTTTTAAAAAACCTGCTTCTTAATAATTTTTCGATGTTGAAAGCTTTTATTACCCGCAGACCACTCAGCGTTTCGTCAATGATTGAAAGTGCTTCGCCGGATTTATTCGCCACTTCCTGCGAATGTTTTTTTAATGACCGGGTAATGCGGCCAATTACTAATCCCAGCACCGGAATCAGTATCAGTATAAACAATGTAAGCTGGGCACTGATGAGAAATAAAACAGTCAGCGTAACAATAATGGTCATCGGGTCCCTTATCCAGCCTTCCAGGGTGCCTACCACAGAGCCTTCCACTTCTCCCACATCATTGGTCATCCTGCTCATCAGGTCGCCTTTCCTGTTTTCGGTAAAAAATCCGATAGGCAACCGAAGCATTTTGTCATAGAGGTCTTCACGGAGGTGGTTAACAATTTTGTTCTTCAATGGGTTGAGAACATAATAGGAAAGATACAGAAACAGATTTTTCAGTAAAATAAAACTCACCATCAATACGCAGATAAAACCCAGTGTAGTTATTTTTCCTCTTGAGTTAACGGAGTCATTCAGAAAGTCATTAACATATTGAATGGCCGGGTTACTGCTTGTGGTAGTGATGCCCTGGCCGCCAAGGAAGATAAGTTGAAGAAACGGCATCAGCATTCCGATAGAAACTATGGAAAAAATGATACTTAAAAAGGTAAATAAGAAGTAAAGAAATATTTTCCCTTTATAGGCACCGAGATATTGAAAAATTCTGGAGTATTGTTTCATTGAAAATGCTTCAGCTGCAAAGGCGCAAAGTAACTAATTTTACAGCGTCTGCCGAAGCTTTATACACGGCAAGCGGTAAATAATGAAATAACTATGGAAGAGGGTAAACGACAGAAACAGATTGCAGGGCTACTGAATGAAGAGATGAATATCATTTTTCAGCGGATGGGGCTTGGTATGATTGACGGGGGAATGGTATCTATTTCGTCGGTAAAAGTGACTCCCGACCTGCTGGAAGCAAGGTTTTACCTGAGTTTTTTCCAGGTAAAGGATGTTAAAGTGGCCTTACAAAAAATTGAAGACCGCCATCATGAAATAAAAAAAGAACTGGCCACTAAAGTACGGCACCAACTCCGTAGCATACCAGTATTAAGGTTTTTCCAGGACGATACATTAGACCATGTATTTAAAATGGAAGAGATATTTAAAAAGATAGAGGAAGAGAAGAAAACAGATGATAAATGAAAGATAATGGGGGATAGTTCTGCAAATTGATGGAGTTAACTTATTTAGTATCCTGCCTTGATGTTTGCATTGTAACAACCCGAATCTCGTAACTCAAAACCCAAAATTTGTATTTTCTATTCGCCTGGCGATATTTTAAAGCAAAAAAATCCACTAATGCTATTAATATCATAGCCTGGATAAGTATTGCTGCTATTATAATTGGCACTGCTGCTTTGATTTTGGTGCTGAGTGTTTTCAATGGTTTTGAAGGACTTGTCAAATCATTATACTCTTCTTTTTACACGGATATAAAGATTACACCTGCTTCAGGAAAAGTAATGACCATTACACCTGAACAATTACAAAAGTTAAAAGGACTTGATGGCATAAGAAATTATTCGATGGTGGTGGAGGAGAAAGCATTGGTAAAAAACGGCGATTACCAGTCAGTAGTTTATTTAAAAGGGGTAGATGAGAACTATCGCTATGTTTCCGGCGTAGCTGATAATCTGGTCAATGGGAAATATGACCTTGGAAATGAAGATATTCCAAAATTAATATTAGGTGCAGGTGTAGAGGGGGCATTAGGTATTCAGGCAGACAGAAATATTTATATGTTGAAAATTCATTTACCCCGAAAAACGGAGTCTGAACAATTTGATTTGATCAATGGTATTACCAATGATACGATCCGCTCATCAGCTGCTTTTCGTATTCAGCAAGACTTTGATAACAAATTTGGCATCACCAATATTGCTTTTATTAAAAAATCATTAAGACTTAATGAAAACGAATTTACAGGCGTGGAGATAGCCCTTAAAGACCCTGATGGTTCCGGCGAAATGAAAAAGGAGCTGAAGAATATATTTAATGATACGTACCTCGTTCAAAATAAATATGAACAAAACCGGAGCCTCTATTCCATTATGAATGTGGAAAGATGGGTGATTTATGGAATACTATGCCTGATATTGGTAGTAGCAGCATTTAATATGATTGGTGCATTAACCATGCTGGTATTGGAAAAACAAAAAGATATCAGTGTTCTTCATGCTCTTGGAGGCAATAATAATTTTATTCAACGTATTTTTTTAAGCGAAGGAATGTTGCTGGCTTTAATTGGCGGTGCTATTGGAATGTTGCTGGCATTGCTGGTTGTATGGCTCCAGATACAATTTCATTTGATTCCCCTGGCCGGGGGTTCTTTCTTAATCAGTTACTTCCCCGTTAAACTACGCCTGATGGATTTTCTATTAGTTGGCGGCACTGTATTCATTATCGCATTTATTGCATCCTGGATTCCATCAAGAAAAGCAGCGGCGCAGGAATTTTCATTACGGAGTGAGTAATTAAATATCGAACATTGAACAAGGAATCAAGAATGATGAAGGAATTTCCAACACTTCGATGTTCGATATTCCCTGTTCAACATTCTTTATTCTAATAATCCCCCAATGTTTCCGGCAATTGTGCCAATGCCTTAGCTAATTGTTCATCATTTGGAGCTATACCGTGCCATTCATGCGTGCCTTCCATAAAGTCAACACCTTTACCCATAGCGGTATGCATCATTATTCCGATTGGTTTCCCTTGCCCGGTCAACGATTTAGCTTTTTCTAATGTAGCGACCACTTCATCCACATCATTTCCATTCATTTCTAAGGTAGTCCATCCGAAAACATCAAACTTCTCCCGGATATTTCCCAGGCTCAATACTTTATCTGTTGGGCCATCAATCTGCTGACCGTTCCAATCAATAGTGGAGATAAGATTATCTACTTGATTATGGGCAGCAAACATTACAGCCTCCCAAATTTGTCCCTCATCCAGTTCACCATCTCCATGCAAAGAAAAAACGAGATTCTTTTCACCGTTTAATTTTTTGGCTAATGCAGCGCCAATAGCTACACTCATTCCCTGGCCCAGGGAACCAGAGGCAATACGTACACCTGGTAGATGCTCATGGGTGGCCGGGTGACCCTGAAGTCTTGAATTTAATTTACGGAAAGTGGCCAATTCTTTTACATCAAAATATCCAGAACGGGCAAGTGAAGAATAAAAAACCGGCGAAATATGACCGTTGGAAAGAATAAAAACATCTTCATTTGTGGCATCCATATTAAAAGCAGGATCATGTTTCATTATTTTGAAATATAATGCAGTAAAAAATTCAACACAGCCCAAAGAGCCCCCCGGATGTCCGCTGCTGGCGCCATGTACCATTCTTACTATATCTCTTCTAATTTGTGATGCGATTTCAACTAATTCTGCCATATATCTTGTTTTTATTAAACTTTTTGTACCTTTTGGGTTCAATATCCGGTGCGCTGCAAAAGTGCAATCTTTTTGAATATAAAATCTATCCGGATTAATCAATCTTTAAAAAATTCAATTCCTCCTGTGGTTAACACAAATTTATTGTACCTAGACAGTAAATTTTTTAAACAATAACTGAAAAACGTAGGCTAACCCTTATTTTTGTACCAATTTAAAAGCTGCTTAGATGCTTGACGTATTATTGACAGCCTCTGTTTCATTTATCATTACATTTCTGGCAATTCCGGTGGTAATGCAAGTGGCTGAGAAGAAAAAACTTTATGATATTCCCGATGAAAGAAAACTACATACCAGGCTGGTAGCATCTTTGGGCGGAATAGGCATTTTTGCGGGATTTATTCTTGCTTCATTACTTTCAATCCAGGGTCAATTCAATTTTGAATTCCAATATTTTTTTGCTGCTGCTATTGTCATTTTCTTCCTTGGGTTGAAGGATGATCTGATGATTTTATCAGCCACTAAAAAATTTATCGGCCAGATCATTGCAGCCTCAATTTTAATTCACCTTGGTGGAATCCGGTTAGACAGTATGTTTGGCCTTTTTGGATTTGAGCAAGTGCCGGTAGGATTCGGATTGGCATTATCATACCTCACCATAATTGTAGTTATAAACTCCTTTAACCTGATTGATGGTATTGATGGACTGGCTGCCAGCCTCGGCATCCTGACGATGATCGTTTTTGGCTCCTATTTCTTTGCTGTAGACTTACAGGCTTATGCATTAATGTCATTTTCAATGGCTGGCAGCCTGATAGCCTTTATGATATTTAATCATAATCCTGCTAAAATATTTATGGGGGATTCCGGCTCATTATTGGTTGGGCTAATCAATGCCATACTTGTTATAAAATTCATCAATGTTGCTCATGAGCCTTTAGTGGCCTTACCGATTACTTCCTCTGTTGCTATCGGCTTTGCCATCCTGATAGTGCCACTACTTGATACGCTACGTGTATTCAGTATTCGTATTTTATATGGCAGATCACCATTTACACCTGACCGGAACCATGTTCATCATTTACTGCTGGATCGGGGATTGAGTCATGCTGCTGTCACATTAATTTGTGTCAGCATCAATGTAGGATTTATCCTTCTTGCCTGGTTTGGAAGATCACTTGGAAGCACTTTATTACTCTCTATCATACTGGTACTTGCTTTTACGGGATTAGGTTTTTTATACTACTACCGTCGGGGCCAAACTATGATAATTGCCAAACGACTGGATGGTGCTTCTGAATTAAAAACAACCACAAAAGTGCTTAAACTCACTAAAGAAGCCAGGGCAGCAGAAAAAAATTAATTATTCGTTTTTACTTATTAGCCCTGGTATATAATCGGGGCATTTTTTTTGAATACATCTCTTTCAGTAGATTTGCCGTCTGAATATGGGGTATTGATCCAGTGACTGCTTTTAAATTAAACTTTTATGACAGAAGAAATAAATTCAATAATTGCTGTGGCAGATGACCATATGAAAAAGGCAATTAATCATCTGGAAGCTGAATTGATTAAAATAAGAGCCGGAAAAGCAAATCCACAAATGCTGGATGGTATTCAGGTTGACTACTATGGCGCACCAATGCCCATCAACCAGATTGCGAATATCAGCGCCTTAGATGTAAGAACAATTAGTATTCAGCCCTGGGAAAAAAATATGTTACAACCCATTGAAAGGGCCATTATTGCAGCTAATATTGGTATTAATCCACAGAATGATGGTAATACTATCCGCCTTTTTTTGCCCCCACTGACAGAAGAAAGAAGGAAAGAACTGGTTAAAAAATGTCATGGAGAAGGAGAACATTCCAAAATAGCAATCCGCAATATCCGCAGAGATGCGATTGAGCATATTAAAAAATTGGAAAAAAGCGGATTAAGTGAGGATGCAGCCAAAGATGCTGAAGCAGCAGTTCAGCAAGTAACAGACAGGAACACCACTGCAGTTGAAAAACATCTATCATCAAAGGAAAAGGAAATAATGTCGATATAATGCTATTAATTTTTCTTTTTAAGTATGCTTAAACTGCATCGTTTTCTTTTTTATCGGGTCTGTTTGCCAGGTAAACACCAAATAGAATAACCCCAATGCACAACGGACTGACCCAGGATATTTTTTCTTTATCGTACAAACCCCAGAACAGAGCGATAAAAGGGATGCCATATGTAACCAGGGAAGCAAATAAGATTCCTGCCTTCTTTACGAGTATATAAAATAAGGCTGTAGCAATAGCACTTCCGGCCACGCCAAGTCCTGCTGAAGCCCAGATGGAATCCTGCACAGCTTTAGTATTAAAATTTAATTGAGTAAATCCTTGTTGCCATAAAATAATTCCGGCAGGAAGGGTCATAAAGGCTAATGAAACAGTAGCTAAATGAATAGGATTAAGGCCTTTTAGATAATGGCCCACCATATTTACATTAATGCCATATAACAAAGTTGCCAGTACTATTAGCAATGTATAACCCAGGTTATCAAAACCCATCACTTCGTTTTCAATAATCATTGGTAAAACGGTTAGTAATAGAAGTCCGAGAAATCCGGTAAGTACACCAATAATTTTCTGACTTTTTATTTTATCCTTAAAAAAGAAAATGCCTATCACCACCACACAGATCGGCGTTAGAGAATTAAGAATGCCAGCCAACGAACTATCTAACCGGGTAATGGCTTCAGCAAAAAGAAATGCCGGCAATAAATTTCCAACTACGGCACTTAGAATCACCAAACCCAATTTATCTTTTGGGATTTTTGAAAAATAAAAAAAAGCGAATGGAACAAAAACAAGACCGGCAGAAAAAATACGGAGAGCTGCTATTTGTGCTGCAGATAATCCAATCTGGCTATCATGCATCAGCTTAAAAGAACTTCCCCAAATAACACATAGAATAATAAATATTGCCCATTTAATAAACCCATTACTCATAAAGTGACAAAGTTCCAGAAATGAGATCAGACAACCTTATTTATTTTTGCATTTTTTAACAGAAATTCCGAAGTAGTATATTGCAGAATCATTTCATCAATTATCATTATATGAGCCGGATTAAATTAAGTGACATTTCAACAAGGGCGCCAAAAGATTTTGATAAAGCAGAAACAAAAGCGAAAACAGATTCCATCATTGAAGAGCTGGATGATTTGCAGAATCTTTTATTTGCAGAAGGAAAGCATTCCTTGCTGGTGATAATACAAGGCATGGATGGCAGCGGCAAAGATGGACTCATCAGGAATGTTTTGGGCAATATGAATCCGCAGGGAGTAACTGTAAAGTCATACAAAGCACCAACTACCGAAGAACTATCACATGATTTTTTGTGGCGTATTCATCAAGCTGCTCCGGCTAAAGGAATGATACAAGTGTTTAACCGGTCGCATTATGAAGACATCCTTGTTACCCGGGTGCATAAATGGTGTGATGATGAAACTGCCCGAAATAGAATGAATGCAATTAATGATTTTGAAAAATTATTGGAGGAGCATAACCATACACATATCCTGAAGTTTTACCTGCATATTTCTCCGGAAGAGCAGCATGAAAGGCTGAGTGAAAGAATGAAAGACCCGGCCAAAATGTGGAAGTACAACGAAAAGGATTTTGAAGAAGCTAAACTCTGGAATATTTACATGCAGATGTATGAAGATTGTTTTGAAAATTGCAATAACCCTCCCTGGACTGTGGTACCGGCAGACCAAAACTGGTACAAGGAGCATATTATTGCTTCACAACTGCATAGTTTGCTAGAAAGCCTGAATATGCAATTTCCCGGTATGAAGAAATAATATATTTCCGGATGAAAAAAGCCGGTTCATCGAAAAAGAATAATACACTTATTAAAACCTTTATTTTTACTTATTAATAGTAAAAGACTAAAATCAATTTTATGGGAATGTTTAAAGAATTTAAGGAGTTTGCAATGAGAGGCAATATAATTGACCTGGCGGTAGCAGTAGTTATCGGCGGTGCCTTTGGTAAAGTAATTGAAGGTTTAGTAGATGGTGTTATCATGCCTGTTGTGAGTATGGTAGTTGGTAAGCCTGATTTCTCTTATCTCAATTGCTCTATTAACGGCACTATTTTTCCTTACGGAAAGTTTATACAGGCAATCATTATGTTCCTGCTTATCGCTTTTGCTCTGTTTCTGGTAGTAAAAGCTGTGAACCGGGCTAATAAAAAGATTGAAGAAGCTCCTGCCCCAGCGGTTACTGCTGAAGATATTGTCCTGCTACGTGAAATCAGGGATGCTTTGAAGAAATAATTTGGGGAAAACAGGAGGATTTTCCATCATTTTGTTTCCCTTACTTTTGTAAAGTCCTGTTTTAATAACAGGACTTTATTTTTTTCAATTAATTTAGCCCAGGTGAATAATATAGCATACCAGATTAAATTGCCCCAGTTTGAAGGTCCATTTGACCTTTTACTTTTTTTTATTGAAAGGGATGAACTGGATATCTATAATATTCAAATAACCGGCATTATTAATGATTTTCTGGATTATCTCCATAAAAGCGAAGAGCTTAACATTGAACTGAGTAGCGAATTCATACTCTTTATTTCCACCTTGATGCGTATAAAGGCAAAAATGCTATTGCCAAGAAAGGAAATTGATTTGCAAGGAAATGAAATAGATCCCCGGCAGGAGTTGATCAATAAGATACTGGAGTATAAGCGGTTTAAAGAAGCCTCTGCAGAAATGGCAGAGATGGAAGCACTTAGGATGCTAATGGTGAAGAGAGGTAACATTCAGCGGGAATTATTGCAGATCGGTGAAGAGGATAGCGAAGGGACAGAAATTCAAAATATAACCCTGTTCAAACTGATGCGGGCCTTTGAAAAGGCTATGCAGAAGTACAGCGACCGGCTGAACAAACCGGTGCATACTGTGGTACAATATAACTACACGATGGAAGGTAGTCGTGACCTGATGCTGACGCAGGCAAGGGAACAACGTAATTTGTCATTTGAAAAAATATTTGATACCTGTGAAAACAAGGTACATGCTATCTTTCTGTTTCTTTCACTCTTGGAATTGGTACAGCAAAAATTTTTGAAAATCATTATAGGGGAAGGGAATAATAATTTTATTATAGAATACAATGAGCCGGAGAACAGGCTGGCTGAGCTGGAAGAAATTAATCAACCACAATAAAAACTATAACAATGAAAAAATCAGCAACTGCCAATTGGAAGGGAACAGGCAAAGAAGGAATGGGTAAATTAACAACACAGTCCCTTGTCATTAAAAATAAAAAGTATGACTTCAGAAGTCGTTTTGATGACGGCACTTTTACAAACCCTGAAGAATTGATAGCCGCTGCCCATGCTGGATGCTTTTCTATGAAGTTGAGCTTTGTATTAGGTGCTGCTGGTTATACTCCCAGGAAAATTGAAACTACCTGCCATATCACTTTGGAGAACGGCGCTATTACTGAAAGTCACCTTGTTGTAAAAGCAAAGGTGCCCAGGATGAAAGCAGATAAATTTGCAGAGTGTGCAACTGAAGCCAAAGAGAATTGCCCTGTAAGTAAATTACTGAATGCATCTATTACGATGGAAGCATCCCTGGACTAATATTTATTAAATAAATATACAAGAGCCATCCTGGTTACCCGGGATGGCTCTGTGCATTTCAAAGCAGTTGGTGTGGTTAAATGGTCAATTACTTTTTTGAATTTTCGGTTTAATGGTAAATGGTCTTTGGTTAGAATTATTTAAAATTGATTGTACGATTAATTTCTTCTAATTCTGGTGTAAATCTAAGAGACCTATTGCTCTCCCTATTCTTTAATTTTGTGATTAATTTGGATGGATAGAAGTATTTTAGGTTCAATAAAATTTATGAAGTACTGATTATTAGGAATTTAGAAATATTTTAAAAATAATAATATTTGGTAGGATAAAGCTAAAAAATTAAATATTTTTAACAAATAAGATTTACAACTAAAGGAGATTGTTATGAACACATCAACAGCTGTTTTATGGCAGTTAATACAAAGTATGAATAGAAATGAAAAACTTTATTTTAAAAGAAAAGGAACAGATTCCACTAGTTCGAAAAATCCACTTTATATCAAATTATTTGATGCTATTGCCGGTCAGAAAGAATACAATGAGGATACTATTCTTGCAAAATCAGCACCAACAATTAATAAAAAGAATATTGCTTTTCAGAAACATTACCTGCATAACCGGTTAAACAATTGTCTTATTGAATATAATAACAGGAATAATATTGAACAGGAGATTTACCGGAATATTCAGCTGATTCGTATAAATCGGGGAAAAGGTTTATTAAATGAAGCATTGACCTTGTGGAAGAAAACAATGAACAAAGCAAGAGAGGTTGAAATATTTGCAATGATTCAACTACTTAAAAAAGAATTTGAGAAATTGATTCTGTTTAGCAGTGTGCAGGTAAAATATGACGATTTGCATGCATTGTTCAGCTCTAACATTATGTCGTACGACGAGTATGCTGAAATGATTACGCTGAGGGATTTATATACAGAAATATTAATGCTAAAAAGAAAAGCCCATTTCGATTTTGATGAGGAATTTAAAAAGGGAATAAGTCTCCTTCAGGAAAAAATAGAAAAAAGAAAATCAGGGTTTGAGAGTCAATCTTTCTGGTACCGGCATTATACCCGTATGTGTCATGCTACTTTACAATATTTAGTATATAACAATGATTCTTCCCTTACGCTACTGAAGGAAGAAGTGAAAGACTGGTGGGAGAATAAAAGCTTTATGGAAACTGATACAGAGCATTACATCGAACTTTTATATATGGTCAATTATACAGGTATTAAACAAGGTTCGTATTCCTATGTGGAATTTGTGTTTAACCATAAGATGAATGACCTTTTAGTTGATGAGATACATCAAGCAAATTTCGAAGCAGTAAAATACCTGGCCCTGAATAAGGTATATCATAAAACAGCGAGATATGATGAAGTGGCCAAATTGGTAAAAAATATGAAAGAAAAATATACAAAGTGGGAGCCATTATTAAATGCAGAGCTAAACAGGACGGTATGTTTTTCAGTAGGAATTTCCTGTTTTGTATTGGATAATTTTACAGAGTCTTTGCAATTTATTAAAAGGGGAGTTACTTATTTTAAGGATGGTACCCGGGAAGAGCAATTCATTTTTGCCAATCTATTTCTTTTATTGATCCAGTATAATATCAATAATACAAAGTTTTTTGATGCGCAGTATAAATCTACTTATACATATTTTTATCGCAAAGGAAAGACGAATTCTTTTGAAAAAACATTAATGCATTGTTTTCATGACACCTTTTATCTTACCTCCTTTAAAGAAAAAAATAAATTGTTTCAAAAGGCTGTCGATGAGCTTGATTTAAACCGTGAAAGCGATGTGCAGAACCAGACCCTGAGTATTTTCAATTTTCATGGTTGGTTGCTTAGCCAGATACAGCGGATACCCTATAAAGAGTATGTACAAAAGAAATATGATAAAGAAACTCATCAAGAAAAAGAATCATTGACCTCATTGTGATAAATACGATTCCTATTAATCATAGATCCAGAGCAAAACCGGCTTTTTTGAGTTATTGATAACTAATTTTAACTGGGTTAAAAATTCAGGTGCTACTGTCGGACAACCATTACTCTGGCAAATTTCATCAGTCACTTCTGTTTCAGGTATGCAACTATGCCCATGCAGCACAACAGTTCTTTCCAGTGCATTATTATTTGAACTGTCAAGTCCATGCAATTTATACGAGTAGCCAAACTTGCCTGTATAAGAATTTCCGATTTTATATTTACCCAATGAGGTGCAACCGCTACCTACTGCATTGCTGTATCGTCGCCCTTCCATCCAATATTCAAAACAGTTTCCATGTGCTACCAGGCCTGCTGTTTTTATTGAATCTTTTTTAAAATCATAAATGAAGAAACGGTTTTGACCGGAAGCAAGACTCATGTCAATCAGGAAGCAAATGTTTTCATTGTATGCCTTTCGCTTAACATATTGTTTAGCCACTGCCGCTTTTTGTTCCAGTTTTTCTAAAGAGCCGTATGAAAGACGATCTACAGTTTCTTTTTTTGAAATATAAAGGGCTGTTGTTTTTTTTCCGGCTTTGGAATTAGAAAACCAGGCAAGGCCAACAATTGCAATGCCCGGGAGTAGCAATAAGCGGATAATTTTCATGTAACAGCCGTTGAGTCTGGGTGAGATGCTTACTCAACGTAAATCCATAAAAAATAATTCCTGTTAAATCGTTAAAGGTTTCGAAAATTCAGAATCGCCATCCGGCATAGAACTGCACCACATTACTATGGAGATCAACTTTGGGAATGAAACTGGGAATTGTACCGCCGGTTGGCTGGTCTTTATTAGTGTTCTGCAGGCTCACATTGATCCTCGCACCGATAAAAAGGCCGGAAAAAGGGGAAATCTGTGCTCCGCCAACCAGGCCATAATCAAAACGGTTGAAATAATTGAATAAACTGCCATTGCTGTTACCGCCACCCGTACTGTCTACTTTGGCATTCAGCAGGAAAGCAATTTGCCCGCCGGCATGTACTTCAAACTTTTTTGTAAAATTTAGTGTAAATAATTGAGGTAATAATAAATAATCAAGATTGACATTCCCGGTATTGGTGGCAGTTTTATAATCGTATCCCTGGCGGGATAGCATTAATTCTGAACGAAAGCCAACTATTTTTTTTGCTTTTGGTCCAAAAAAAGCCCCGATCATATAGCCCGATCTGCTATCAGCATTGACCGAGCCGGGCCCTGTTACATTTACAAAATTATAACCGCCTTTAATTCCAAATTGGGCGAAAGCAGCGGAATTAATAAATAAAAATAAAATAATTAACAGGGTATTATTTTTCATTCAATTCCTTGAAAGGTTCTGCTAAAGTTAATTATATTTTTTGTATAAATATTTAAAAACAAATGAATTAATACACTGTGCGAATGTCCCTGATATAAAAAACATCATTCTTATTGTCACTGTTATTCCCTTTGTACCGGCTGAAAGTGTACAGATTGTGTTTTGTTGAGGGAATAAAAAACATTGTCAATCTCCGCTTCTTTTTTATCGTTGATAAAAACCAGTAATGAATTTCTCTTGCGCTGAATCTCCAGCTGATAGCTGTTCGTTGCCTTATAAAATTCTGAAAGTAGAAAATTTATTTAAAATAAAGCTGTCATTATATTTACTTACATAAGTAATAGTTTATTGTTTATTTGAAAAAATATTCTATCAGTACTTTGTGCTTTTAAAGTTGCAGGATAATTATAAACACCTGTCCTTTTGCCAAATCAATGTAACTCTGCAACCACCATGTAATGCCTGTATGATATTCCATTTATACGATAGGGGCGTATGTGCGCCTAATAATTTTGCTTTCCAAAAACTGATGCTTCCGTTTTTATTTAACGATGCAAAGTCTACCAAAACTTTTTTTGAAGTGATATTTTCAGCTGGTATCAGGGAATGGTTCTGCACCCACATAAGGCTATCACCATAGTCATTTTGGGGTATGCCTATCTGTTTCCACCAGCTTACTTTCTTACCATTCATTTCACCTAACTGAAAAACAAATTCAACTTTATCTCTTGCTACTGCATCAAATTCTACCGTAAATGCAATCTCATCGCAGTCATCTCCTGTTTTTAATACACCCCTTGCAGTTGGTGGCGGAGTGGGAAAAGGATAGAACAAAGCAGCATATTGTTTATCTGTTACAGAGAGTACCATATTCCACGGAATACTGTCGCCGGTTGTTGTTAATTCTTTTGGAACAGGGTATAGCATAATCGATTGTTGGTCGAAAGAAGAATAGTTGGTAGAGGTATAAGCATATTTTGAAAAAATATTTAGATCCACTTTTTCTCTTGACCAACTGCTGGGAGGCTCAGCATATAACGCATATACTTTTTCTTTGTCCCATGGAATGGCAGTACCAAATGTTTGGTGTTCATGAACAAAGCCCAGTGCATGACCAAATTCATGCAGTATCACCTGTCTTGCAAAATTGTTGTCCACAGTGGTTAGCCAGCCAAGGTTCATAGTGTTTTGGGAAACGGGTGCAAGTAATGCATCACGGCCAATTATTGAATAGGAGCCTGCACCTTCTTTAAATCCAACCCTTATTTTACCATCTGTCAAATTTGGAACAAATTCAATTTTTATGTTCGCATACATTTCCCATTCTTTGGCAAATTGTTTTACCAGGTCAATTAGGTATAAACTTCCACCAATGATATCAAAACTCACGGTTATTGTTTCTCCCGGCTCCCACATTTTATCTGTGTAGGTAGCCAGCGACTGACGTATAAAGGCAAAGGTTGAAACAGATCCATCCGCATTTATTTTGTATTGTGTAAGATAATTAGAAGCAACACGGGGTGGCAACGGCCGGCTGTCAACAGGCGGTAAATCCGTACAGATTTTTATATTGCTGAGGTTGTATGTTTTTTTGATGATGGGTACAATATCTTTTTTTGTACCCTGCTTTAAAATAACAATTGAATCATTTTTTTGAGCAGGACCTTCGTTTGTAACCGATTTTTTCATAGTCCATCTACCCATTTGTGAAAATTTATTATTGCTGCCGGCATCTGCTAAACGCTGCCATGTTCCGCTTAGGTTATTGGTTGCTGTGTTTAAATTACCGCTGCAGGCATATTGAAATACATCATTCGTGTATTTGTACACTATTTTAATATTATCTTCTTTTATAGAAAATGTACCTTCTGCCAGGATTTTATTATTCTGGTTTACCACATTCATTTTTCGTTCAGGTAAAAATTCAAATGAAAAATAATATGGTGCCTCTTTTTCGTTATTGCCATAAGTGCCTACCCATCTACCCTGCAATTGATTTATTTTTTGCTGTGCAAAAATCTGCTGTGCAATAAACAGCAGGCAGAAAAATGATATCATTATTTTCATTGCTTGATATTTTTTTAATAAGATGTTTTAATGTTGTCCAGGTAAAACACATCATTTTTATTATCGCTGTTGTTTCCTTTATACCTGCTGAAAGTATACAGGTTGTATTTAACAGAAGCGATAAAAACATTTTCAATCTCTGCTTCTTTTTTATCATTGATAAACACCAACAGTGAATTTCCTTTTCGCTGAATTTTTAATTGATGGCTGTTCTTTGCCATATAAAAATCAGGGAGTGTGATCCGTTTTCTCACACCGATGTTTTCGTTTTTATAATAGGAATATACTTCCAACGTGCCTCCGGCGTTCCAGTAGGGATCAAACCAAATCATTACCCGGTTAAATTTGCCCACATAGCTGTCGTAGAAACTCCAGTATTGTTCTAGGTTATCATCCATTTTATATCTTTCCCCGGTATTATCATACGGAATTTCTGAAAAACTTACCGTAAACAAACCACTGTTGTAGGAAATATCTTTATTCCAGCTTAAGCCAAACGAAAGATTGAAATTGTTGTTGATTTCTTTATTGTATTGTTGCGGATAGCAGTAGCCATCTTTGTTAAAAGCCAGCCAGTTTTTATTTTCATATTGTTTTACCGTACTATTTTTTATACCGTTCCATCCGGAAGGGAATTGGTTTAAAGTATTTTTATCGAAACTGTAGTTGTAGGTTGATATGCTATTTTGATTTGTTTTTGATTCGGGTTTTACATCTTCTAATGAAGCGTTAATATTATTGATTCCAGTTGGTTTTTTGGCATGTTCTTCTACCATTTTAGCAAGTACATCCAGGTTGAACTGGCTATGGAACAGATCCATGAAATTCTTTTTCGGCAGTTCTTCATCCTGTCTTCTTACATAAAAAGCAATACACTGCGGTTCATCTTTAGGTTTTGTTTTATCAAAAAAATCCATGTTATCCACCCAGGCATTGTATCCATTTCCGGTAGCAGCAGCTAATCTTTCGGGATAAAAATGAAATTCGTTGACACTGGTTACATACGCTATTTCGTTTATATTGGGTTGTTGCATGGCTGCAGTAAACCACTCATTTATTTTTTGAAGTTCATTTTTATACCCTTGCAATGTTTCTTTATTCTTTCGGATGATATCCGGCCAGTAATTTTGTTTTTGCTTTTCGGTAGCAGAAAGGCTATTGTATTTATTTTCATCATCCACTACCAACTTTTCAAACCGGGCAATTTCCTGTTTCACTCTTTTTTCGTGGTGCATTTTATAGGCCGGGAATAATTCTTTGTTAGTCATTTTTCGCCAGGGCAAATTTTTTCTACCCGAAAAAAAATAGCAATGCTTTACTATTTCATCCGGTCTGTAGCTGGAGTAGATGATTCTATTACCCGATGCATCGGTCTGTATTTCGATATTGGTGACCCTTATTCTTGATTCATTAAAAATGACCCCGGTTCCCTGTTTCGGCAGTGGAAACTTTTCCCCCTCTATTTGATTTACAGAAAAATATACCCAGCAACCGGTAACTGATTCAGGTTTTAATTCATTGTAGCCTTTCAGGCATACATATTTTTTCAGCATTAAATAGTTTTCATAGGAAGATGGGCTGGCCGGGCTGTACCAAAATGCTTTTCCTTTTGGAAACGCAATGCTGTTAGTTGCATATAAGCCCTCCAAAGCCACGGGCATAATCCGTTGCATTTCTTTTCTTATTGGTTCGCAAACTTTCCATTGACTTGCAGGAATGAGGTCTTGAAATGAAGGCGCTGTACTTGCCCATACCCATTTGCCGGGTACTTTGTTTATGTCGATTGTGTTGCAATCAACTTGTCCTGTTACTGGTTTATGTATCATTACTGTTGCTGCAAACAGCAATAAATAACTGAATAAATTAATGTAATTCATTCCAATTGGTTTGAAAAAAAATCAAACTATATTACTCCTATAATTTTAATCCGCTTAATGCCCCGCTGCCGCTAACACTGCTGCCACTGTTAAGTGAAATAGTAGCAGCAGCGCCGGCAATACTGGCCGATTTATTACCTGCACCCGGAATGATAGGAACAAGTGCAGTTGTACCAGTTTCTTTCATATACTCCACACCTCCTTTCTTAACAATGTTTTCAATTTTTTCTGCTTTATCTATCAGGTCTGTTCCCACGGTAATTTCTGCTTTAACCGTTGCCGATACTTCGCTTATGCCCTGGTCGTTTACTTCAATATGGAGGTCAACACCTGCACCAGCTTCTACTTTTACGGGTCCCCATTTTCCCAATCCCTTATTACCAATACTGATGGAGACATCCACTGAGCCTGCAATAATTGAACCCGGTACAATACCGGTTGCCTTGTTCATATCTTCCGTGAATGAAAATTTTAATTTTCCAAAGTCAACAGAAGTCTTCATGCGACTGCAATTTGATTCAATTACCATACTCCCAAACTTGAGGCGACTATAGTATTTGCAGGCTACATCATCATACTCCTTCAGCGGTTTTGGCTTAAAATCCTCCGACACCGGTTTTTTGTTGCAATATAAACTGGGCTGTGCAAAGCGGGGTCTTACTGCGGCTAAAGTGCCAGCATATATATGTTTGTATTGAGCTTTTAATGCTTCGAACGATGGCTCGGACATGGTGTATTGTGCAAAATAAGCTTCAGCGCTCCAAGTTCGTTTATATAAATCGATTGCTTCTTCATACGCCTCACGGGCCAGTTTATTACTGGCCGTAAGCCATGTGTTATTAATTTGGTTAATGGTTTCGCAGCATGCAGCAGCTTCTGCACCCGAACTGCCTTCCCCATCACCGCAGTCCCTTTGTTCTTTCTCAAAATCCTCTAACGCTTTATCCCTGCTATCGTCTAACGCTTTTAGCTGGTCTCCCAGGGCGGTCAGTTTTTTTTCAGCTTTTCTCAATTTGTAAGTTAGTCCTCCGTCTTTATCATTTAGCAGGTAACTCAGTTTAGCACTGGCCCTGCTACTTAAAGGGCCGGGCCCTTCCTGTATGCTGCCATTGTTGAAAGCCTGCATTTTTTTTTGCAGGGCATTGAATTCATAATTGTCTGCTGCTGCCCGCAACCGAACCATATCTTCGCCGAATTCTGTTTCCAATGCCTCCATTTTTTTCCAGTGATCCTGCCATTCAGGATATAACGTAACAGATTGTTCAATATCGTAAGGAAAGGCGGGCTGGTTAAATTTATTGAAGCCCAACGGATCTTGCGGAATATGCAATGGCCAGTGCACATCAGTGTTACTGGTAAACCCTAATTTTCGTAAACGGGCTGCTTTCTCATCAGTATAGCCAGTTTCCATGCTTGCCTGAATACTTGCTGCAGCACCGGCTTTATCTCCTTTCTGTTCCTGGATGATACTTTTGGTAAGATTGGCTTGTGAGTGTTTGGGAGAAAACCGGATAGCACTGTCTAAATATTTTTCGGCCTTTGGCATATCACCCAACCCATACCACGACTGGCCCAGGTTGCCAAGAATAGTGGCATTACCGGGATATTGCCAGTTAAGCAGCTGTAACAAAGGCACCGCCATATGCTGTGCATTGAGCATATTCAATATAGCTGCATAATTATTGATGTTTTCGGCCAATGAAATATCGACCAGGCAAACTTTCCCTGCCACTATCGCTGCGTGTTCTGTGTGGCCGCTGAGCCATAAACCAACTACGCTTTCTTCCATTTCTCGGGCATCCTTACTTTCATTTTTTATAACAGCAAATGCTTCAGCCGCTTCCTGCTGTATAACTACAGGCAACACTGCCTCCACTGCCTTTGTCAATTTTTGCAGGTACGCATTTAAATTAGCAGGAGAAGGGGTGGCAGGAATTGCTGCTATTTTTTTGGCGTCTTTTAGTGGTATCTTATTACCCATTTGTTGCCGCACTTGTTGTTCATTTTTTCCGCCTGCAGATACAGCAGTTTCTTTAACTGAATTCATTTGGGAAAGTGCCTGCTGCTGCATACGTTGCCTTGCTTCTTTATTTTCTGCACTGCTTAGCTTCAATGCCTGCAGCTCTGTCATTACCGTTTGCATCTCACCGGGATTGGTCATCATTTTTTTCATTAGCACAACCGCCTTCTTTATTTTTTCTTCGTTTAAATTGTTTTCCTGCGCTGTTGCTGAAAACATAACAATAAAGCAGGATATAGTGATGAGCATTTTTTTCATTACTGAATGTATTTTGTTTTATAAATCAGACCGGTTTATGGATGGATTAAAAAAATCAGTTCTTATACCTTATTTAACCAATTTTTTTCAGCACCAGGTAAAAGTCCATAAATCCTTTTTTCACAGGAAGTTTTTTGTCGTTGTACGATGGTTCAAGTGTTACAGGGATTCTTTCACGGATGATAATTTCCTGCTGGCCTTCTTTAAAATTTCCTTCGAGTATATTCCATTCTCCCATGCCGTGGTAGGAAATATTTTTTAACCCATGTCTTTTATTATCTTTTCTGTTGCGTACATCTTTTTTTGCCGGGGTATAAACAATATCAACAATTGTTTCATCACCTTCCAGTTCATATTCCAGTAAAGGAACGGCAAAGCTGTATTTACTGGTGGTATGATCTATTTGTAAATCTGTATTGGTGATCCAGCCTTTTATCCAGTTGTCGCCCGATGTATAACGGTAATATTTTTCAAGTCTGCCGATAATACCATCAACACCCATCCTGGCGGTAGGTTCTATTATCGTATCTGTTTCGTCATGTTTACTCCAGCTGTTTTTTGTACCGCTGCTTATCCAGCTTTCATAACGTTGCACATTATTTTTATCGGGCTGGTTACTGCGTATAGCACCTCTTACTTCTGATGGAAATTCTACATACCCGGAATTAATACGGTTAACCATGATGTGGTAATAGGCCCTGGTTTTCCCCTTGCCTGTACCTGTACTGTCATTAAAATTGAGCTGGTACACAAACTGCCCTACCCAGCCTTTTTTAATGGATGGCTTGTAAGGTATCTCCGGCATTTTCATTTCGGGTAGTGGTTTTTCCTGGGCAAATAAAGTCCATGCCGGTACTAACATAGCGGTGAAGCAGAATATGGCTGTTAATAAGATTTTACTTTTTTTCATTTTCTTTTATTTGTGTTGTTAATAATTAAAGTAGATTTCATTCTTCTATTCTGTTATCTGGCTTTGAATAATGTATATTTCATAAAATTGTTATCCGCATCTTCCATATAAAGCAGGTAACCTCCCTTTACCGCAATCAGTTGCGCATTGTACTTTGTGGTTTTTCCTTTGTAACGATTGGTAGCGGTAATGCTCCAATCGGTCACCGTATATTTTCCGTTGAAATCCTGCCCGCCAAATTGTGCACCGCTATTATTCATACTTGCCGAACGATAGATACTGCTGTAACTGCCATCTTTATTAAAAGTAAATTCATCGGTACTTGATACGGCACTCATACCGGTATAGTTGCCACTATATACACTGTAATATTCTACTCCGCCACCACCGCCACCTTTCCAGGTACCTGTAATATCATTGGCAGTCACTGCAAATCTGTTTGAGTTCAGCATCGGGTCTATATCATTCGGATGCGGAAACTGCTGCAGATAACTGTTTTGATTGGGAGCAATGACTACAATGGGCCGGGCACCACCGTTATAAACTATTTTGATGGCAACAAAGCAGGCCTTGCCTGTTTTTCTATCTGTTGCATTGCCCTGCAGGTGATAGATAACAGGATATTGAACACCGCTCCATTTTTCAGGTGAAGGAACATTGTAATAAGGTTCTACATATTTGCTCCAGTAATATTCGGGTGCATCAATGGTATTGGGCCGGGCATCATCCAATGCCTTGTCTATATAATGCAGGCGCAGTTCAATTCCAGTTTTGGCAACTTTTACATAGTCATTGGCGACGGTGGCCGTCCAGCCATCATCAAAATTGGTGGTAGATTTAGTAATACCGGTATTATTAGCAGTAGTGGTTATATTGTTAGTGGTTGTTGTATTGGTATTGACAGCCGGAGTTATTTTTGGTTTGATAAACTTTTTACTGTCTGCTTTCACCCCCATCAGGAATTCATCTATCGGCGCCAGATATTTTTCATCATTAAATACGGTGATGGCACACCAGCTGATACTGTTTTGGGTAAAGGTGGAAACGGTTACGATAAAGCTGAGGCCTTCTTTTGTTACCGGGCTTACACCGGTTACTACATCCCAGCCGTTTTGTTGTTCTGTTTGTTTTTCAGGAGCAGCAGTGAGCTGATAAGGTTTGGCAGCAAAATAATCCCAGTCGGATTTGAAATTTGCATCCGGATCATTGGTGCCCTGTTGTGCGGGCCAAACGTATAGTTGACAAAAAGAATTGCCCTCTATCTTTTCAAAAAAGAGCCGTTGTGTTTGTTCTTTTAATTTGAAACCGGCGGGTGTTGCATAGGAAAAAATATTAAAAATTTTTTTTTGCTGGCCGAAAGAATATGTAGCTGGCATAAGTAGTAAAAAAAGAATAGAATATGTTTTCATGTCGTCTATTGTTTGTATGGTTGATTTATCTGATTTGTATGTTTTAAATATTACTGTGGAATAACCTGGAGAATAATATTATTTGCATAATCTGAAAAACTGGTTCCAAACCAAACACCCAGTGCACCTGTAGCTTTTGCCTTGACATTTACAGTATAGGTTCCTGCCGATAGGCTTGTCATACTTACTCCTGAAATTGTCATTTGATTTCCATAGGCCAGCAGGTATTTGTGCATACCCAACCCATTCCCGTTTACGAATAATTGAAGGTCAATTCTGTTTCCGGTTCCGCCGCATCCACTGCAGACAACAGAATTTGCATACACATTATGATGAATTAAGAGCCTGGCGTTTGCAGCAACTGTAAATGTATATGTTAAGCCCGGGACGTCTATAAACGTAAACCCCTGGTCAATTAATACGTCTGTAACGCCTTGTATTTTAATTGTGTTATTGTATAGTTCACGGCTGGGTGAAGCCCAGGTGGCAGCAGAACCGTTACCATTATTGGTAATAACCTGACCTGCCTGCCCGAATGAACCTCCGATTGATAAAGCACCGGTTCTTGTATTCATTAAAAAAGCCCAGCCCGATCCGGTATTTCCAAAGAAGCCAATTGTACTATCAGATTGTAAACCAGCAAAGGCTCTGCCCGCATTTTGCGTATTTGCAAACCAGATGCCGGCCGTTTCAGTTCCTGTCTTCAACCGTAATCGGCCAGTAACCTCCATTCCGATTTCTCCATCGTTTATTATTCTTGCCCTTTCTGTAAATGAGGAACTGTTGCCATAACCAAAAGCAATATTGTCTCCTGATGTGGAAGTGTGAATTTGAAGCAGGCTTCCTTGAATTCCAAATCCATAATGGGTGCCGCTATTCCCATATAAGGAAATTTTGTCGCCTACTGTACTGGGAAAATTTAATGGAAACCCCGGCACAGATGTGCCGATACCAATGTTTCCGGTAACAGTATTCATCGTTAATCCCCAACCATTTGGTGAGCCAACACCATAAAAACCAACTACATTATCACTCTCCATGCCCACAAACACAGGGCTTGCATTGTTTGCATTATTATTGAGCCAAATGCCCGCACTGCCGGTATTACTTCCTTCACTACGTATACGCATACGTCCATTTACATCTAGTTTGAATTGTGGTGTGGTGGTGCCGATGCCTACATTTTGTGCCTGCAGTTGTGAAGCGGTTGAAACAAGCACGAATAAAATTATTTTTTTCATTATATCTGAGTTTTATAAAAATTTCTTTGAGAGTTATTATTCGTCTAATAATTTTTCAACCAGCTTTTTCTATTATGTTTTTAAAAATCGACCCCGCTTTAAGGGGCAAATAATCAAACCTGCCTGCCGGCAGGCAGGTTGTCAAATGAATTAATCCCTGAGGCAGCGAACAGAAAACCCGTAGTGCTTATAGTTGGTGTCCCTGTAGATACTGCCATCGTCGTAGAGCAGGTAGCGGTACCAGGCGCTTGAGGTATTGTCCTCCGTAGCACTCCACCAGGTACCGTAGCCGGAAACATTGCTGAACGTTCCACTGGTGAAACGGCGGCCGCCCGGCAGGCCTGCCCAGCCGCTGTTGTTATTGCCGCCTGTATTGGGACTTGTCCAATTAAGCATTCCGGCTTCTTTCATTGGTCCTCCGGCTACTGAAGAACCACCTAAAGTAGTCTCCAGCGTAGTCCACTCTGCATCACTGGGGATATGCCAACCCTGTGGCGCCAAACCTCTTGGATCATTTACAGCATACCAATTGTATAGTTTTCCATATTTGTTACCCTGGACTGGATTATTATTGTAGTAACACCAGGCCCCTGTGGTTAATGCAGCCCATGCAGTAGGGTCGGTAACCAGGGGTATTGGGTCGCCGTTTCTGTAGAAGGCTACATCAAGGTTTTTACTCATCCATTGTTGTGTGCCAATAACGATTGCGGGTAAAGGAACAAAAGATGCCGTCAGCGAAATCCATCCTGAACCAGCGTAAAGTTGTATGCTATTGGTGGTGATGTTAAATAACACTAAGCCTGCAGCCGGCGTTGTAATTAAATCTCTTTGCAAAGTTGTCATCCTTGGGGGTAAAAATCCTTTTGTTGTACTGCTTATATCCAACTGGGCCGATGCGTCCGGAGTTAGTGTACCCATACCAACATTACCCGTAGTGGTGTTCATTAAAAAACTCCAGCCGCTGGTATTGCCATAGAATCCTACCTGTTCATTATTTTGCATTCCAATAAATGCCGGCTGAGCAGTATTATTGGTATTATTGAGCCAGGTACCGGCCGTATTGTTTATATCACCACCG
>JANNQR010000029.1:0-4649 GCA_031400855.1 Chitinophagaceae bacterium
CATGGCAGTTGTGATTTGCTTTCAAACTTTTGACTAACTTAGTTCTTACACAACTTTGTTCCGCTACCGGATGCCTCTCTTATTGTTGTGATTTGCTTTCAAACTTTTGACTAACTTAGTTCTTACACAACAAACAGGTTATAAATATCCTGGCTGCTCATGTTGTGATTTGCTTTCAAACTTTTGACTAACTTAGTTCTTACACAACACGCCGCTTTGTAGTGTTTCGTACATTTCAGTTGTGATTTGCTTTCAAACTTTTGACTAACTTAGTTCTTACACAACCTGCTTATAGTAGGTAACACCCTGCCCATAGTTGTGATTTGCTTTCAAACTTTTGACTAACTTAGTTCTTACACAACCGGCAGTGGTGCTGCATTAACAGGGTTAAGTTGTGATTTGCTTTCAAACTTTTGACTAACTTAGTTCTTACACAACAGACGAAAAGCGAGAAGATTTACCTTTTTAGTTGTGATTTGCTTTCAAACTTTTGACTAACTTAGTTCTTACACAACATAAGAACTATGAAGAATGGAGGGTAGAGCGTTGTGATTTGCTTTCAAACTTTTGACTAACTTAGTTCTTACACAACCTTGTTCGTTGCAGTCATCTATCAACTATAGTTGTGATTTGCTTTCAAACTTTTGACTAACTTAGTTCTTACACAACCAAAAGAATGAAAGTATTAAATGCCATTAGTTGTGATTTGCTTTCAAACTTTTGACTAACTTAGTTCTTACACAACACTGGTACACTAAAATCTAAAGAGGTATCTTGTTGTGATTTGCTTTCAAACTTTTGACTAACTTAGTTCTTACACAACTAACAATTGCAACATCTGCACCCGCTGCCGTTGTGATTTGCTTTCAAACTTTTGACTAACTTAGTTCTTACACAACAGGAATCGCTAAAAGCCTTTCCTGTTGTGTATTTTAGTTGTTTTTTAGGATTAAAAAACGACTCCCTGTTTCATTTTTTTATTCCTGCGGCTTTTATTAAAACATTTCTAACTGCTGCACAGGTGGGGCAGTGCTGGTTAGCCTATGTCCGTGAAAAATTTCCATCATACCAAATTGTTTATCGGTAATGCACATAATGCCTACATGGCCAAGCTGGGGTAGTATCAGTTTCACTCTTTTTATATGAACTTCTGCATTCTCCCTGCTGGCACAGTGGCGCATATAAATGCTGAATTGAAACATCTGAAAACCGTCTTTCATAATCTTTTTACGAAACAAAGCGGCTATTTTACGCTCTTTGGGCGTTTCGGTTGGCAGATCGAAAAATACGAGTACCCACATAATACGGTATGCATTTAAACGGTTGTACATATTCAATTTTTGCTTTCATTTCGACGAAGGAGGGATCTGCCTGGTATTGCTGTCATCCTGAGTGTAACGAAGGATCTGCCCGGCAGATGTAGAAAAGCTTAACATATGTACCGCAGTTTGGCAGATTCCTCACTACCGTTCGGAATGACAGCTACACCTCATCATTCAAAAACTTCCAGTCCGGGTTTAAAGTATTTATCATTGCCTCTTTTTTTTCCCTTCTCCAGCCTTTTATTTCTTTTTCCCTTAAAATCGCAAATTCCACCTGTTCAAACCTTTCGTAATACAAAAGAAAGTATGCGTTGTAATGCCCTGCAAATGATTTATGCCTGAATAGTTTGGCATTTTCTTCGTGTTCTTTTAAACGCCGGTATAAATCATTAGTAATACCGGTATATAAAACAGTTTTGTTTTTATTAGTTACTATGTATATGTAATAATTATGGCCGCCCAATATCTTCATTTGGCTTACTTTAAACTATTTTAACGAGCCCAGTTTTAAAGATGCACAACAGAACTCCACAGCCCAAATAAAGCTGTCATCCCGACGAAGGAGGGATCTGCTGAGCTACGCTACCGGTAGCTATTCAGCATAAGCTTATAAATTTAATAACGGCCACAGCATTATGCAGCAGGCTCCGGGCTATTACCCCAAAGCTGCTTCACTTTTAGATGGCAGACAGTAACGCCGGGCTGCAGCATCACCGGGCATATCCCTCCTTCGTCGGGAAGACAGCCGCAGTTGTGCTTTTGTACAAAGCCTTGCATTTATACCATCACCGGGTATAAAATTTTCCGCTGTTTTCCCTCAAAACATTTTGCCAGTGATGCCGTTGTCTTTTGCACAGCTACCATCAGTGGGCTTTTCTCTTCATTAATAATAACATCTATGGCCGGCAAATTCAGCAGGTCTTTTTTCATGGCAGGTGTTAGCTCCAGAAATTTGCCATTCAGGTTTACAATATTAACTACCAGTTTGTCTACAAATGGCCGGTAAGGCTCCATCATATCATCAGCAAGGCAATAAGCATTGTACTGGTTTTTATGAAATATACCCAGCGTAGGTAAAAGGCCACTGGCTACAATACTTCGGGCTACCACTGCCCTTAGTATAGCATAGCCATAGTTTAATAAATTATTTGGTGGCGGTCCCTCACGATATCTTTTAAATTCTAAAAAATCCGGAAAAATATTTTTCCAGTAATAAGCTGCTGCTATTGCCTCGTGGTTATCACTATCACCGCTTTTAACTTCGGCTGCCCAGTTACGCAGGTTTTTGGCAGGTATCCGTATGCTTTCCAGCATGGCAGCCTGGTTATTTATTTTTGCGGCCACGGTTTGCTGCCAAAGCTGTTTTTTCAGCGGTACACTGGCTTCTACCTGTGCCTGAAATTTTGCACTCTGCAAAGTATGCCCATCTAAATTCAGCAGCAGGCCGGTAGGGTGGTGGGTATTATCGCAGGTTATTAATGCTACGTTATTAGCAAGCAGTTTGGTTATTAATGCCTGTGTAATGGTTATTTGCTGGTGGTCTATAATAAGCACGCCAATATCTTCAATAGGCACTGTTCTGGTTTCCTCTGGCAAGGGTTGACCACCCACTATTTCTGTTGGCAATAATATAATTAACTGTTCATCTTTTGTTTTAAGATAAGCAGGATTGCCAAAGTAGAGGGTGCGTTTGATCATAAGTTTACTGGGTTTATATTTCCCAAACGATCCACTTTTAATTTGAAACAACATTCCTTAATCATTACACCATCAATTGACTTTTCCATTTTATTTAATGCAGAAAATTCAATTTTATTTACAATGGATGTAGCAATGTCAAAGCGAATAAAAAAACATTGATTTCCCGATGAGCTTACCATTTTGTAAATTCTTTTTTTCTGCTCTTTGCTTAATTTTTCAAAATCTATTTTATTTTTTTGTTCCTTCTCTTCATCTGTAGGAATATATACCAAATCATTGGGTGATAATTGCATTGCTAATTTATTACCTGCTTCATTTGTTTCAGGCACGGATAGCTGTCCTTGCTTTTGCCGCTCTATTACTATGTTTAGAGGTATCGTTTCATAGTTTCTTTTGCCTTTATCATCTTCGTAAATTGCAAAGAATAAATTGGTGCCCTTTTCTGCTTCTACATATTTATTTTTCTTATTGCCAGTGTACCCAACATTAAACTTGTTTCCTTTTGGCTCGTATGTTCTTACTTTATAAATAGGATGGTGAGGAATACCACCGTTCAGATCATGGATAGATTTATTCATTTCATCTAAACCATCTGGGCTGAAAGCCAATTCAGGATGTTCTACAATTTTGCCATTTTTTTCTTCATCAAATTTTGTAAGATGATTCAACATAATAGTTTGAATGCCGGTATCTGTAATGCCTTTAATTTTTATTGATGTGAAACTTTCGTCAATATTTACCCTTGATGCTACATTTTCATTATCCCAATAAAATATTTCAACTCTGGAAATATCCATTTCCTGCCAAGTATTATTATTGTCTTTAAAGAATTTTATCACTTTCTTTTTATCCTTTTCCTTCTCGTTAAGCTCTTTTATTTTCAATCGTAAACCTTTATCAACAATCATTTCCCAATTATCTATTGCTGCCGATAGCTGAACAGTTTTCTTAAATCTAAGATTTACTAATCCTGAAACAGTATCTTTATGCATCGGTTTCCTTACCGCCCAATTATCTCCTTTTGTTTGTTTTACTAATTCCTTGGTTAAGATTCCATCTGCATTTTTTTTCCAAGCCTGGTAATAATTGATTGTTTCATTTATTACCCGTAGATTTTGCTTAAAGCTTACAACAATATCGTACAAAGCATTCTTGGCATCTTGTGTAAATGTTTCCCAAGGCTTATTCAATATCCATTTGTAGTTTTCGTTACTACCAGTATTGAATTTCTTTGTACACAACTTGTGCTTAAGGTCGTGGCGTTTTTTATCTTTCTCTGTTTTGGAAGCGTTACCTAATGCACTTTCATTGTTCAGGTAATTAATATGACTGCGACTTGCACATGCAATTACAATAGCATCCATGGCATGATGCCGATGGTCAATTCTTTTTTTACTAAATCCTTTTTGTAATTGTATAGGCACTTGAGTTTGAAAGACCTGCTTACCGCCTTTATTAGTCCATTCGCCAAAGTTGGTACTATTCGTCATTTGGTTAAGGCGTTCAAATCGGGGTGTTATCAATTCATTCCATATATCATTCAATCCCCAATCTTGTTTTAGGGTAGATGTTATTGCACCGGTACATGCTATCACATTTTTTGATATGGCTTCTTGTTCATCATGC
>JANNQR010000030.1:0-5385 GCA_031400855.1 Chitinophagaceae bacterium
GCTTCCGTCAGCCCCCATTTTGCCAAACCGCTTGTTGGTGGCAGGCATTATCGAAGCTGGTGTAACACATTGCCTTCAGTTGACTGGATGCCATACACTAAATCAATAACATTTGTGAGTCAATGGACTGAATATATTATCTCTGAAAACTTATTGAACAGTTTCATTGTTTCGGGATGGTTGAATGGAATATGCTGGGTATAAATGCTGGCAGCAACTCCTGATTTAAAATCAATGTAGAAAAAAGTATTAAATGCACCTCCCCATAATACAGTACCTGATTTGGGGCCATAGTGACTATCTTCGGTTTGAATTAACCACGCTAATCCCCATTTTGTGGTGGCAGAAGTTAACCCACTAAATTTGCAGCAAAATCCTGGATCAAAGTAAGCTCCTGCATCTTTCATGGAAATTCTTCCTATTTGGTTTTTGGTCATTTCCAAAACTGTCTTCTTCTTTAAAATGATTTTATTGTTTAAGGTCCCGAAATTGAGTAAACACTTCAACAATAAAGTATAGTCTTCAGGAGTGGAAAATAGCCCACCGTCACCTCTGAAATCAGTTACCTCACTTATTGGCAAACGATCTGGTAATTCCGTAAGAGGTTGCTTTCCATCGCCCCCTCTTGCGCCGCTCGAAACAATGTATTGTTTCAGCGAGTCCGGAAGATTAAACCAGGTTCGATTCATTCCTAACGGTCCGGTAATATTTTTTCTGAAATACATTTCTAAGTCCATGCCTGAGATCTTTTCAACTAACTTACCCACCCAATTAGTACTTGATCCATACAGGAACTGAGTTCCACTCTCAAAGCGTCTTGGAGAGTCCTTATATTCCCATGTGCTGTCGTAAAAGTTTGCCAGTTCCCGATCGGTACCACCATACCCAAAACCAGATGTATGGGTCAAAAGATGCCGAAGGGTGATTAGTTTTTTCGGTTGAATCAATTGACCATTAGTCAAGATTGGAATTTTAGCCATTTCCGGGAGCCATGTGGAAAGGTCGTCATCCAAACCGATGAGTCGTCTTTCAACCAATTGCATGGCAGCCATGCTAGTCACTAATTTTGTCATTGACCAGATTCTAAAAATATGTTGGGGAGTTACTTTTGAATTTTCATTCCACACAGGATTTCCATAGTTATAGATCAATCGTTCATTCTTGTTGTTAATTGCAATTGCAACAACTGCAGGCAAATCACTTTTTTTCATGGCATCATCCATCAAAGTAGTTACTTGCTTCTGAGGCGGAAAAGATTTACTTCCATTTTGTCCGTTAACAAATAGACTAGTGAACAGTAGACAGTAAATAAAAATGGAAAAGATTTTCATAAAATTGTTTTGTTTAAATCTTCTATTATTGTAACGTCACTCACCTGCTTGCCACCAACGGTCGGGTATTTGCGATGTGGCGGTGGATTTATTCGTCAGCCTGATACCGAACTTGATTAATGATTTAACGTTGAAGTTAAGTACAAAAGCTGATAGATATTCGTCGGCTGGAACTGCTGCCAATAGTAGCATAAAAGCCGATTGAACTTCCGTCAGCCGCCATATTGCAAATACCAATGTTGTGCGTTCGCTTTTTGTGTCACCTGACTTGCTGACGTGTCGTGTCATAACGGATGCGCTATATCCTTTTCTATTTAAAATAACCAAACTCAAGTCTGGGGAAAAGAATGTCTTGAGCCAACGCCTACTCTTAACGGAGCAGAATTAGAATGGAAGCAACCCATGTTTGGTTTTATTGTTGGCAAGCGGCCATATGCCATTATAGCCAGTTCTTCACTTAATACTACACCGGCTTTTCTTGCAGGGCTGTGTTTCGCAAGCCTGAAATCATCAGTGAGCATAGGAAGCCGCCCATCATCACTAATACTCCTGAATTGTGGTGAAATTTGCTTGCCACTGTTTTCATAGCCGGGGTGATAATGTTTCTGACTATCCTTATACAAATAACTGACCTTATAATCGGCATCAAAATGATCAAACCATCTTTCAGGCCTTATCACCTCTATCCCGTCAACAATTACAGTGTAAGAAGGATATTGAAATATATGTTGATGAAGCGACCCGATGCGATAATATAAGTTGCCATCAGACGCATCTGGATATACCGGCGAAGAAAATATCATTACCGGCTTCCTGATATGATGATCGATACTGACTGCAACAAAAATATTGTTGAAATTTATTCTTCCATATCTTTTGTTACCTGTTTTAAGAAGATGTGAAAAAGATGCGTCAGGCGCTTTACCATTTACTACAATCGCCGTGTTATGAAAAAAATATTGCCTGCCCACCTTTCCATTGTTTTTATACAACCATCCATATCGCTCATCATCCTGTGGCGTTGCAAGCTCATGATTGGGACGAAAACTTTCAGTAGGTTCTCTCAGGTCAACCAGGTTGTTGTAAATGTACCACGGACCGCCGGATGGTTCTATATCCTGTGCGAAGGAGAAACAGCTCAAACATTTAGTAAATACATTTTTATACACTTTCGCAATATTGTTGTGACCCTCCATGAAAAATATTCCATCATCATTCAGGTTATTAATATAATTATGATGAAATTCTATTTTCCCAACGAGGTAAATGTCATGCCCGTTAATAAGGTCGCAGTTAGAGATGATGGTGCCGATATCCTCCGGGGATCCTTTTATCAGCGAGGAAATTGTCTTTTTACCTAAATTATTTTTTATTACCTCATCGCCTGATTTGTAATGATACCCTGATTTTTTATCACCTCGGAAATACCACGGTGGCATGCCTCCGTTTATTGTACAATTATTTATCACGAGGTCCTCGTTTTCGCTGCCCAGCACACCAAATTCAGAAGCATTGATATTTACTTTTTCAAACGTTATGCCTTTGGTCGAATTGATCTTTACCGTATGCGATCCGCCAAAAGATATCGTTAGTCTTTCAAACCTTATAAACCTCGAGTTACCGATCTGCAAGCTGGGCTGGTTGTCTTTTACAGTAAAGGCAAGATTAATTTTATTGGGATTTGTTTCCCCTGTATAGTCAAGTCCTTCAATATTATTGTTTGTATTAGAAAGTCTGATATGTATCCTTGCTTTATCCGGGTTACCTTCAATTCCCCTTTCGAGCCAAAACCCCGGCCCCATGTATACGAAAGGGAAATAATAACCATCCGGGTAATCATCATCTTTTTTTATAGTACCATCACTATTAGTTACCTGTACAATGCCGGGTGTGCCTAGAGGCGGGTCCTTAATCTTTCCGAATGTTTCATTGTCTGAGCGCAGATCATTTATATTACTGTAATTGATAAGCCTTGTGTAGAGCTTGTCGCCCTCAAAGTCAAGGAAAGCACCTTTCATACCATCCTCTTCAGCATTGGTGATATCTAAAATAGCGGATACATATTCATCCCGGTGCGCACCGGCGTCCGTGCAAAGTTCCCATTCTTCCGATACGGGATCTATTGAAGTCTTTGTTCTGAAAAACGGTAATGTATTTTCAATCCTTACATATCCGTTTGCCAGTGATTTTATGGTAGTGATGGGCCCGTCGGCATCATCATCTTCGGGCTTCAACCCTCTTATTTCCACCCGTTCAACGTAAATGCCTTCACCGATCAACAATGTATCACCTGGCTTTAGTTTGCATATTCCCGCATTAATTGTAGCCACTGCTGATGATGGGCTAAGGCCCGTGTTGGCGTTGTTCCCTGATTTGCGTACATAATACTTCATGAGAGGTTGGTTAATTTGGTTTGCTTTTCTAATAGTACCCAATAAAGAATCTTTCTTTTAATTTTTTAAAGTCAATATCTTTTTGTGGGCTTGAACGAGAAATTATTGGCATTGAGCCAACCATGGTTTAGCCCTGCAGATTGGTGATACGTCCTCGTCGTCATGATTGATCCTATAAATTTTAATTTGGAAAGAATCAGTTGCATCAAGATCATCTATGTCAAGAACACTAACGGATATGCTTTTCGTAATAATAGGCTGCCCGGCTGCAGGTAAAGGAAATTTGATGGCAACTGTAGTGTTGTTTTGAGAAACAATATTTCCGCCGCTCCAAACACAGGTAACAGGATGGCGCATATCGAATGTCCCTACTTTGAACTGAACTGTTACCGACAGTAAATTTCGATCTATCGATATTTGTTCAGGTCCATAAATAGTAACCCGCGGCTCACGTGCATCTATGCTGAAATCGCCGCCTGCAATAATGCCGCCAGTTGTAACACGAATTGCGTTATAATAAAATTGCATTTTCCTTCCCTCTGGCAGAAAAATAATTCCCGGAAATCTTTGAGCTGCAATCTTGCCTACCCCGCCGGTTCCTGAAGCCGGTGCATCTAATGCTCCTATTACTATATCTGCTTCTAAAAGCGTGAGTGGGATAACAAAAAGACCTGGTATAGCTGCTGCAAGTATAGTGGTGAGAATTGTGAGGATATGAAGAAAAGTGCGGTCAACAGAGATATCAGTATCTGTTACGCAATGAATCTTGCCTGATGCTACAGATAAGGTATCTGTAATAGTTATTTGAAAATCTACGTCTGGCCAAAAAGATGTATCGTATCCGTTTACAGTCAACACAACCTGGTTGGAAGTTTCTTTATAGGATAGTCGAATTCCATTAATGATAACTGGTCCATCAGGGTCTGGGTTGCCTGAATGGTCGAATTGAAAACCACGGCTTCGGATTTCACGCAATGCTTGTGTTCTTAGGGTAGAACCATTGATAAATGCAGTAAATGCCTGACCGTCCTCATGAATTGAAAGTTGTGCAAGACCACGGTTTCTTGCGTCTGAAGCAAAAGTGCTTGATGTAGGAGCATACCAAATTCCTATGCGGTCTGTGCCACTGCTGCAAACAGGTCCTCTGACATCTGCGCCTGAAAATGCAGCCTGAATTTGGTCCTGAATATCCTGTCTTTGTTCTTCCGGCAATGGAAAACAAGTGTCAAACTGTATCCCAAAATCCGGTATTGACACCGCATCGACCGGCGTCGCGGGACCATCGGGGTCGGGCCAATCGTCTCCCGGTTTAAATTTTTTAAAGTTTAGTGAGCCGCTGCCAAAAGTTATTCCTGAAGTGTGGCGTTTGCCTAACACGGCTTTTTTTGATTCTGCAATCTCTTTTAATTTTTTTTTATTTTTTGAATCTTTCATGACTAAATTTTTTTAAAAAATAATTTTGTTTTATTGTCTAATTGAAGTCGCTACGAATTTAGAGTTATCTGTTTAAAGTGACGCACAACGAACAGGTATTTGCGAAGGCTGGGAAATAGATATTCGTCAGCCCGGCTACCTAAAGCTAAATTTATAAATAAAAGTTGATGATTTGCACATAGCTAAATTAATAACGTCCTGCCCGATATGAAGCCAAATTAAAAAAC
>JANNQR010000031.1:0-2253 GCA_031400855.1 Chitinophagaceae bacterium
GTTTGAGAAAACTATCAGCATGAAAAAGCTTTTATTATTATCGGCAATATTCACTTATCAAACTTTGGTGGCACAAAATGTAGGTATTGGTACCGCTGCCCCATTGGGTAAACTTCATATTTCTACTGGTGCTTCCGGAAACATAACTCCGTTTTCTCCATTGGTAGTAGAAGGCAATAATAATACCTATATTAATCTATTGAGTCCTAATACCAACGAAACAGCAGTTTTGTTTGGAAAAGCAGATAATGCTGCCAGTGGTGCAATTGTTTATAACAATGTAAATGCCCTAAATGGTTTTCAGTTTAGAACCAATGGCAACATTACCCAAATGATACTTAATAATGCGGGTAATTTGGGCATTGGGCTTTCAACACCCAATGCAAAACTTTCTATTTCTGCTGATGGAACAGAATTGGTGGGAACAGCATCAGGTACTGTTTTAAGAACTAATGCGGGTAATTTAGCTAATGTGCCAGGCGATGAATTGAGTTTGGCAAATATTGGCTTTTTAAGTTCAAATCATTCATCACTTGGTATAAGAGCCTATCGCACCAGCCCTGGTACAGGCTGGGAAAAAACTGCAATATTATTAGGAATGGATGTTGACAATACAGTGAGAGCTGGTGGAGGTTTTTTAGCAATAGGCGCTAATGGAAATATTGGTATTAGCACCGCCACTCCAGGATTTCCATTAAGTTTCGGCGAGTCATTGGGGGATAAAATTTCGCTTTGGAGCAATTCAACCAATAGCTATGGCTTCGGCATTCAAACTGGGTTATTACAAATTCATACTGATGTACCAGGAGCGGATATTGCTTTCGGATATGGAAGCAGCGACTTCCTTACTGAAAATATGCGTATTAAAGGAAATGGCAGGGTTGGCATCGGTAACAGCAACCCCGCCTATCTTCTTGATATAAGCAACAGGATGCGTATCAGGAGTGGTGGAAATAATTCTGTTTCAGCCGGTGTTTGGTTAAATAACAATGCAAATACTGAAGCTGCTTTTATCGGGATGGAAGACGATACTCATGTTGGTTTTTATGGCATTGGATCAGGATGGAAATTTGGAATGAATACACAAACCGGGGCATTGAAAATAAATGGAACAGAAGGAACGGCGGGGCAAATATTGAGATCAAGCGGAACAGGAGCCCCAGCATGGGTTACCCCGGTAAAATATGTTCAGGGCTCCAACGGTTTAGGTTTCTCACTCATTAACAATGGCGACGAAGATACAATTTCCAGTGTTACAGTTACTCTTACCCAAAACTCCTTTGTTGAGGTTTATGGTACAGTGGGGCTTAATGCATTCAGTAATGCCCATATCTATTTATTATTAACTGATACCTATGGGACTCATATCGTGGCTGCTAATCCAAATGTGCTCGGCATCACTACAATGGGTTTCGTTTATAGAACAGGAATTGCATATTCGGCCGGTATTAAAGTATTTACATTAACGGTGAAAAAAATCATCGGCGGTGTGGTTGTAAATTCAACAGGCTATACAAATCCTTACGCAAGTCCTGAAGGAACAATAACTGCTAAAGTAATACCTGAATAACATAAGTATTCATATTTGCTCCAAGCGGTTAATTTTTGAAAAATGGAATTGTACGATGAATAAAGGCGGAAAGAAAGGAATGTTATCGGTTAATTATTCGGGTTTGATACCGGAGATGATTGAAAGTATTAAAGAACAGCAACAACAAATTAATGAACTGAAAAAACTGGTAGAAAAATTACTGTAACAATAATTCTTTACTCATTTCAACAAAACAAAATGGAAATACAAAATATGAATTATACCGCCTGCCTGCCGGACAGGAAGGGCTATACAGATGAGGCAAAAGCCCCGGTTATTGTATTACCCACCTGTAAAGGAATAATGATAATTCCCGTCCGGCAGATTATCCGTATTCAGTCAATCAGTAATTACAGCAAACTTTTTTTTGAAAATGCCTGCCCAGCCACAGGCGGGGGAAAAACTTTGGTGGTGGCTAAAGTGCTGCGCTGGTTTGAAGAACTTCCCCAGCTTTCTTCCTTTGTCCGCATACACCGCACCCATTTGGTCAATATAAATTATATAAATGTTTATACTGGTACAAGAAGCGGTGAGCTGCTTCTTGATAATGGCGAAATATTTTCAGTAGCAAAAAGAAGAAAAGCAGGCCTCGCCGGGCGGTTAAATAATCTCAATCACTCTTTTGTTCCTTCATCATCATATACTTCCCCATTCAACATAAA